>JBGRQB010000016.1:0-43540 GCA_041725875.1 Rhodothermaceae bacterium | reverse complement strand
AAGTATAGAACAAATTATACAGTTTATGCTGACGGAAAAATTGAAATCGAAAATTCATTTGAACCTGGTAAAAAAGAATTACCGGAATTACCAAGATTTGGAATGAAAGCTAATGTTGCAAAAGAGTTTTCCAATGTGGATTTTTATGGCAGAGGACCGCATGAAAATTATTGTGACAGAAATTATTCTGCACTAATCGGATTGTATAAAAGTACGGTTGATGATCAATACGAAAAGTATATAAGTCCGCAGGAAAACGGATATAAAACAGATGTCAGATGGCTGGCGTTAACTGACAATGCCGGCGACGGGGTTATATTTATCGGAACGCCGCTTTTTGGTTTTTCAGCTTTAAAATATACAAGTGAAAACCTGACGCAAAAATCTCGCGGATCTATGCACACAATTGATTTGAAGGAAAATGATTTCACCGAACTTCATATTGATTTAAAACAGATGGGTGTTGGCGGAGATGACAGCTGGGGTGCAAAACCTTATCCTCAATATATGATACCGGCAAAAATGTACTCATATAAGTTTGTAATTCTGCCTGTTTCAAAAAACACTGATAAAACTAAATTATATAGAAATAATTAATTTGTTGTAAAAGAGAAAGCCTGAATTTAAGAATAAAATTCAGGCTTTTTTTATTGTATTAATTTTTGACTAAACTTATATAAATGTTTGTTCTTTCCAAGTGGTATTACTACTCTGAGCCAGCCGGTTTCTTCATGAAGCGGAAAATGTACAAGTCCGCCTGTTTTTTCACCAGGATAGAGAGTAGTTTTTCTGAGTACTTCATTTTTCCAAAATTCACGCTGCGAAAGAATTTCTGCTTCTTTATCTGCGTAAGCTTCTTCAATCATAATTTGGTTACTGACTGTAAAACCGACAGCATCAATAACATCAAGAGTTTCATCACAGTCATCATCATCTTCGTCGTTTGCAATTGCAACAGCAGCAGTGGTTGCACCAAAAAGACAATTCAGAAAAGTGAGAGCAGCTTTTTCATCGCTTGATTCATTTAATGCACGGTTCATAGCCTTAATCTGAAATTCCGGATCGTAAGCTTTTCTGTTTATTGTATGGAATTTTTTGTTCAGTTGATCTGAACTTTTATAAAATTCAAAATGAAAATCTCCGGGATTTATTACAACATTTGTATCGCTGTTATTTTCAAAGTAAGTAAAAAATACAAGATGAGTACCATATTGTCCTTCAAAATTAATTGTGGAAGCAAAGAGAGAATCTTCGCAGACAGCTATTTTTCTGCCTTCAGAAAATTCAGCATCCTCCTGAACCGGATCTAAAGAAAACATTTTTTGTGTGGAACAACCGACACACATCAATAAAACCAATCCTGTAATTAAAAATCTCATTGCTCGATACTCCCTTAATTAAAAACGAACTTCAGCGCCAATAGTGAAAGTTAATAAATCTGTTTCAGATTCTCTTGGAAAATAGTGAACACTGGAAGTTCCGGTTTTTACAATAACATCATCTGCTGTTAAAAATCTTGCTGTGGAACCTGCGAGAAATCTGACTTTAAAATCTATAAAAATTTCCGGTCCGTAAAAATCAGGATTTGAAACTAACACTTTTAATCCGCCGCCGGCTCCGTAACTCCAGGCAAAATCATCGTAATTTACATCAACTGCAACATGGTCATAAATATCTATATCTTCAATTTCCGTTGTTGTATAAATGTATGACCCGCCGCCGTACAGTTCGGCGTAAGGCTGTATTCTGCCGTGAAACGGTGAAACCTGAAAAACAAGATGCATATTTGCCATACTGTTTCTTCTGGTTACGTCAACAAGTACATCGGGAATTGTGTGACTGAAAGGACGTGCTTCAGATTCGGAAGAATAAATAAGAAAGCCAAGATCCAGACCAATTCCAAACGGAGATTCTTCTGACGGATTTATAAGCATTCCCTGAATTTGCAAACCATAACCTGTATGCGGATTTGAATGTTTGTATTCACCTCGTGGTGAGCCTATCATAAATCCCCCGCCGATAGATTGTGCTGCCACCTGTGAAACAAATAAAATAGTGAGTAGTATAATTTTTTTCATTTTCCTGTTCCTTCGTTTGTTTCTTCGCTAAATGTATTGAAGAGTCAAAACAAGATCTGTGCCCAAATTTTTTAATGAGAAAATGTTTAGTTTTTAATAAAATTTTGGCAAATTGGGATTATTGTTTTTTGAAAGTATCAAAAACTGTATGTTTTTTTATACACTTTTTTACAGGTTAAATTTATTTATAATAAAGAATATTTGATCTATAGATTTTTTTATTGACTTCGAATATATATCAGAAAAATTAATATGGTATTTTGAATAATGAAATTTTGGATTAATCAGTTCAAACTCTCTTTTATAATTTTGCTGCTTTGTTTTTCCGGCGCACTGTTTTCGCAAATTACAAGTGAACAATCTGACGGAACCCGATTTGTAGATCAGATAATTGAAGAAATCAAAAATGAAGAGCGTGATTTAATAGACGCGCTTGATTTGTTTGATAAAGCATTGGTTACGGCCAAGGAGATTGATTATAAAGAGGGGGAATTTAAACTATATTTTTACAGCGCCACAATTTATCGTAAAATAGGGCATTTTGAAAAAGCATTTGAAAATTATGATTTTGCAAAAAAGCTTGCCAGAGAGCTGGGGAAAAAAGAATGGGAAGCAAAAGTAATTAACAACGAATCTCTTGTATTTTATTATAAGGGTGATATTGATAACAGTATTAAAACACTCCGCAATGCTGTTGATATTTATAAAAATCTGGAATTAAAATTTGATGAAGCTGTAATTTATGGTAATATCGCCTATAATTACTTTGAAAAAGGAGTTTATGATTCTGCATTAATCAATAATAAAAAAGCATTTAATATTTACTCTTCGCAAAAAGTTGATAAAAAATATATTTTTGTCTCTTTGCTAAATGATATTAAATATTGTAACAAAAGTGGCAAATTTAAACAATCTGCAATTGAAGCAGAAAACCTGAGTAAAGAGAATGAAATTTATCTAAATCCCGATTTTGTAGTCGATTTATATTCCTGGTGGGCTCGGAGTCTGGCTTCATTAAAAAGATTTAAATCTTCGTCTGAAAAATTAAAAACTGCCGAAACCTATTTACAGAAAACCGATAATCCAAAAACAAAAGCAAATTTCTATCAGGCAAAATCGGAAGTTTTTGCTCTTGAAGGAAATAACCACGATGCACTCGATTTTTTACAAAAAACGCTAATGTTAAAAGATTCAATTACAATTGCGCAAAAAAATATTTTACTTGAACAATTTAAAAAGCGATTGGAAATTGAGAGAGATATTGCAACTCAGAAATCGATTGAGTTTCTTGAGCAGAAAAACAAATCAAGATTTTTGAAAATAATTATAGGGTTAATAATTGCAACAATCATCGTTGCGTTTATCGGGTTTGTTATAAAGAAAAAATCTGAAGAGGAAGAAACCGGAAAAAATATTGAACTTGAAATAATAAATAAAAAGTTTGAATCTTTTCTTGAGCAGACAAACGAGGCTGTCAGACTTGCAGAAGTAAACGGCAATATTCTTTTATGGAACGAAGCAAGCGAAAAACTCACCGGAATAAGTAAGGATTCCATATTGGGAATGAATTATCAGGATATGATTAAACGAATTGTGCCGGAAGAATACAGAAAAGAATTTCTTCAGTGGGCTGAGGAATTCAATGAGTCTATAAAAACTGGCAATAAATTTGAAAGTATGTCAAAAATAATTCCTCTTAGAAATGATAAAGGTAAAGAGATTTATGTTCAGAATCGGATTTCCCCGATTTATCTTGAAGATGGAGTTTTAGTAGCCGGAAAAATTATAGATGTAACAGAAAGAACAAAATATGAACAGGGACTTGAAGAAGCAAAAGAACTGGCTGAATCTTCTGACAGAAAAAAGACTGAGTTTCTTGCTCAAATGTCGCACGAAATCAGAACTCCCATAAATACAATTTTGAACTTTTGCAGTCTGATTGAAATTGAAACCGAAGAAGAAAATGAAGAGGAGCTAAAGAATTATTTCAGAGTTATTAACAGATCCGGAAAAAGAATAATAAAAATGATGGATATGTTTTTAAATCTGTCTGAAATAGAATCTGGATCGGTAGATATCAGTAAAAACGAATTTGATTTGTGTGAAAATGTTATCGATTCTCTTGTGGTGGATTTTGCTCGTCTGGCAGAAGAAAAAAATCTCAAGCTGGAAATTCATAAAACTTATGATGACAATATGGTTTACGGAGATGAATATTCTGTTACGCAGGCAGTTGCCAATTTAATTGATAATTCCATAAAGGCCACTGAAAAAGGAAAAATTGATATTATAATTGATAAAAACAGAAGCAAGCAGGTAATTCTGATTATACAAGATTCATCTATTTATTATCAGAACAGATCTGCTTTATCAATTTATGAAAATGATAATACGAGTGATATAAAAATTCTTGGATTAAAACTTGCAAAAAAATATTGCGAATTAAACAATGTTGATTTGAAAGTTGAATATGGAAATCTTGGAAGTCCAAAGTATGAACTTTTATTTGAAACCTCTAAAGCGAATTAATTATTATGAATAAAAAACTGCAAATACTTATATGTTTGGTTTTGTTTTCAGGTTTATCATTTGCCCAGACGGAAAATAAAAATCTGGCAGATTATCTGAAAGCAATGGAACAGAATTTTATAAATGAACCACTTAAAGCACTTGAACTGTTTGATAATCTCATCTTGCTGGAAGAATATCAAAATAACAATTTAGGAAGATGGGAAGCCGACAGAATAGCAGCAAATTCATATCTTTTAATTGGCGATAATGAAAGAGCTTTTGAAATATTTAATCAGCTTGAAAAACAAAATTTTTCAGGATTGACAGATGCTAAACACCTTCAATTATTTAATGATCTGGCAGATGCACACAGAATAACAGGAAATCAAAATCTTGCAACTGAATATTATAAAAATGCACTTAACTATTCACTTTCTGCAGGTGACCCTCAATTACTTGCAAATCAGCAGATTAAACTTGCTGACTATTATTATATATTAGATTCGCTCAGTCTTTCCGAACAACTATATACCGAAGCATTAACTATTTATAAAAACAGAAGTAATGAAAAGAAAGTAGCAGAATTGAAATTGAATCTTTCTCAAGTTGAAGTTAAAAAGAGAAATTTCGATTTAGGTTATGATCTTGCAGAAGAAGCTAAAGAATATTTTTCCGAAAAAGGGGAAATAAAATCGACCTCAAGAGCAACGCAGCTTATGGGTGTTTGTAAATGCAGATCCGGAAGATTTGGACCCGCAACAAAATTATTAGATGAAGCAATTATGCTTGCCAGTCAGGACAAAGCCTCAATAAATCTGAAAGAATTTTACGTTGCAAAACTTGAACTTCTTATTGCAAAAGGGGAATCTGACAGCGCAAAAATTTATCATAACAAAATTGTGCAATACTCCGATTCTGTTTCTCTTGCAGGAAGAAACACTCAGCTTGAAATGTTCAGAAAGCGCCTTGAAAGTGAAAAACAGGTTGCCAGAAAAAAATCTGAAGAATTGGCCGGGCAAAAAAATCTTACGTTATTTTTAAGTATTGCCGGTTCGCTTGCCGTAATTTTTCTTCTTCTGATTTTTTTCAGTTTTAACAAAAAGAGAAAAAGTCGAAATATCCTTGCAGCAAAAAATAAAGAACTCGATTCCATCAATCAGAAGTTTGAATCTTTTCTTAATCAGACAGAAGAAGGAATTGTAATTCTTAATACTTCGGGTGAAATTATTTTATGGAACCCTTATCTCGAAAATCTGATTGGCGTTCCGGGCAGTGAAGCGTTAAACAGGAATTACAAAACTATTTTTGAAAAATTTCTGTTACCGGATTTAATTTGTCCGACTAAAATTTTTGAAAAAATTGATCAGGTTATGAATCCCGAAGCATCCGGATTTGGTGATTTTGAAACAATCATAAAAACTAAAAACGAAACAACCAAAACAATAAATTTAAGTTACTATCCAATTTGTACAGAAAATGAAGCTTTTATAGGTATAATATGCAGAGATGTTTCGCTGCAAAAGGAATATGAAGCAGAATTAATTAGATCAAAAAATATTGCTCTTGCATCTGAAAAACTGAAATCGGAATTTCTTACGCAGGTCTCACATGAAGTAAGAGCTCCGTTAAATACAATTTTGGGTTATACAAATCTGCTGGAAAACAAAATAAGCTCAAAACTGGATGAAGATCTTAAAGATAGTTTTGTGAGCATAAATAATGCTGGTGACAGAATTATAAGAACCACAGATCTGCTTTTAAATATGTCAGATGTTCAATCAGGAACCTACAATAAACAACATAAAAAAATTAATTTGCTTGATGAGGTTATCGATCCTCTGTTTGCGCAGTTCAAAAAAGAAGCGGAACAAAAAGATTTACGTCTGCTGCTTGAAAACAGTTCTGACGAAACAACTATTGAAGGTGATTTATACTCCACACAACAAATCATAGCCAACCTTATAGATAATGCCATAAAATACACAAAAGAAGGAAAAATAGAGGTTATTGTAACTGAAGAAAATCCATATCTTTGTGTTAATATAATTGATACAGGCATTGGCATTGCCGAAGATTATTTACAACATCTCTTTGAACCGTTTTCACAAGAAGAGCAAGGTTATACCAGAAGTTTCGAAGGAAACGGGCTGGGACTGGCACTTGTAAAAAACTACTGTGAACTTAATAACTATAATATTTTTGTCAGATCTGAAAAAAACAACGGTTCCTCTTTTAAACTTATGATGAAAAAATATAAGAACTAAAACAGGGTTTGGAAGTAGATATAACTACTGAAAAAAGTTAACGGAAATTTAAATTTTTCTTGCATACTTGGTTTAAATTTTGTAGTATTTACTACCCTCTTTAAAAATATTTTGGCTGCATTACCTACCTAATTGATGTAGTCAAAGTTTTGCCCTACGAGTTGGTTGCCCGCCAACTCTGAAATATTTACCCTACGAGCCGGTTGCCCTCCGGCTCTGAAAATTGCCCTACGAGCAGGTTGCCCGCCTGCTCCTTGATAATTTGCCAAGCGAGTCGGCCTCCCACCGACTCGTTTTTTTATATCCTGTTGACAATATTTCCTAATTTCTGCCAAAATGACAGATGTGATTTAGATCATAGCAAGTTTTTGCTATTTAAACTTTGTTGTATTTATGAATGTCAAACCAGCAACAATCATTTGACAGAAAGGATTTACAATAATGTTAAAGAAAATAAGTAACTGGGATGAAGAAGCTGCCAGACATATTTTATCCAGGTCAATGTTTGGTTACAGAAAAGCGGATCTCGAAAACGCGCTTTCTTATTCACTTGATCATTTTGTAGATGAAGTGATTTTGACGGATTTTCCCCTTCCGCAGCCGCCGGGTGATTGGGTTACAGTTATGCCTGATCCAAGAGATTTTCAGGCAAATCAGGAGAAAATGCAGGAAACGGTATATTGGTGGTATGACTTAATGTTTAATCAGGAAACCAATTTGCGCGAAAAAATGGTGTTGTTCTTGCATAATCATTTTGTTTCGGAATATGCAGTTGTAGAAATTCCTCACTATATGTATATCCAAAATAGTCTTTTCAGAGAATATTCTTTTGGTAATTTCAGAGAACTCACAAAAAAAATTACTATCGATCCCGCAATGTTAAGGTATCTGGACGGGAGCAAAAATATTAAAAGTAGTCCGAATGAAAATTACGGACGGGAATTGCTTGAATTATTTACTCTCGGAATTGGTAATTACACTGAAAAAGATATTGTTGAAGCTGCCAGAGCATTAACAGGATGGAAAATTGACGGACTGGGAAGTTTGTTTTATCCAAATCTATTTGATGATGGTGAAAAGGAAATATTTGGCAAAAAGGGAAATTATAACTACGAAGAGTTAATTGATTTAATATTTGAAAAAGAAGAATGTGCAGAATTTATCTGCGCAAAGCTTTATGCCGAGTTTGTCCATTATGAGGCAAATACCGAATATGTAAAACAACTTGCCGAAGTTTTTAGAGAAAATAACTACGAACTAAAACCGGTTCTTTCCGCAATGTTAAAATCAGAATATTTTCATTCCGAAGAAATTCGAGGAGCCAAGATAAAATCTCCAATTGAGTATTTAATATCAACCGTAAAACAGCTTGGCATTAGTAATATTGACCATAAATATTTGTTTTACATTGCAAAAGATTTACAGCAAATTCTATTTAATCCGCCCGATGTCAGGGGCTGGGAGGGACAGAGAAACTGGATTAGCACAAACACTTTCCCTCTCAGAAATAATTTTGCCGATTCTGTGATTACAGGAAAAAAATATCCGCAGGGAATGTTGGATGAAAAAGTGGATTCTTTAACCTATGCAAGATCTTTTAACACATCGGAACAGGCTGATGAATTTGTTGAAGATGTAACAAACGAACTGCTCCAGTATGAAATTCTGGAAAGCCAGAAAAATATGCTTCTCGAAATATTACTCGACGGTGCGGAAATCTATGACTGGTCAACATACGATCCTGATGCCGAATCAAGAATTCGCGCTTTTTTAATTGCCTTAATGCGATTACCGGAATTTCAATTATCATAATGTAGAAAGGAAATGTTATGAAACGAAGAGATTTTTTAAAGAAACTGGGAATAATTGCCGGAACAGGCGCAATGACTTTCAGTCTGAAAGGAATGCCGATGCAGGCATTTAATTCAATAAATTTGAACAAAAATCTGAATGGAAAAATACTTGTAATTATTCAGCTTAAAGGAGGGAATGACGGATTAAATACTATTGTTCCAATTGAAGATTCAATTTATTATAACAGCAGACCCGGTTTGGGGATCAGCAAATCTGAAGCACTAAAATTTCACGATTTACTCGGATTTCACCCTGCTTTAACGGATTTTAGGGATCTTTACGATGATGGGAAAATGTCAATAATTCAAAATGTCGGCTACGAAAATCAAAACCGCTCTCATTTCCGTTCGACAGACATATGGTTGTCTGCTTCTGATTCGGAAGAGCATATTTTCGATGGCTGGATCGGGCGATATCTGGATAATGAATTCCCCGATTTTCCCGATGTTTCTCCCGAGCAGCCAATGGCAATTCAGCTTGGTTCAGTGCAGTCACTTCTTTTTGAAAGTGATGAAGGAAATCTGGCTGTGGCTTTTGAAAATCCCGATACATTTTTTGAACTGGTAAGTGGAAGCACAGTTGATAAAAATCCTCCGCCGGATACAATAGCTGGAAATGAATTAAAATATGTTAAACAAATCGCTTCACAATCTGTTCAATATGCTGAAATAATTAAAGAAAAAGCAGATGCAGCATCTAACAGAGTTACATATCCCGAAACTCAACTTGCCACCCAGTTATCAATAATTGCAAATTTGATTTCAGGGGGAATGGAAACTTCCGTCTATCTGGCAACTATTTCAGGATTTGATACTCACGCGCAGCAGGCTGATACACATACAGAATTGCTGACTGAACTATCTGGCGCAATAAAAGCTTTTCAGACGGATCTTGAACTAAACGGAGTGGCAGATAATGTTGTAACAATGACAATTTCTGAGTTTGGACGCAGACTTGCAGAAAATGGCAGCGAAGGAACCGATCACGGTGCTGCAGCTCCTGTGTTTGTAATTGGCAATAGTGTTAATGGAGGTTTAATTGGCCAAATTCCTGATCTGAACGATCTGGATGAAAGAGGTGATATCAGGTATGAGTTTGATTACAGACAAATTTATTCTTCGGTTCTTACAGATCATTTAGGGTTTTCAAACGGAGATATCAATTCTGTTTTAAATAAAGAGTTTGAAAAACTTCCTGTAATTAATGGCAATTACAGCGATGTTTCAACAAATACACCTGTAAATTTTGAGCTGAAACAAAACTATCCTAATCCGTTTAATCCGGTAACAAAAATAGATTATTCAGTTGCAAAAGCCGGAATTGTAAAATTGACTGTCATTAACTCGCTCGGACGCAAAATAAAAGTTCTGACAAACAAATATCATGGCTCCGGCAACTACACAATTAATTTTGATGGTAAAGGATTGGCAAGCGGAACTTACTTTTACAGACTTCAAACCGGAAGCTACAGAGAAACCAAAAGAATGGTTCTGCTGAAATAAAAAATTTATTTAGGTTCCCAGTGCATTCCTTCGCAGGGAATATAATCTACGGTTGGATGTTTATCGTGCATCATACACAAAACTGCTGTTTCGTCAAAATGTTTACAGTTTGAACAAAGTGTATCTTCAATAACTTGTGTGTTTTTGTTGACGAAATTGCGGTATTGTGTAATTGCCGGGTGAATAACTACAATATAAATCACCATCAAAACAAGAGGCCACCAGAATTTTCCGGAATAAATCTCGGAAAGAAAAACCACCCCGACGATAGTTAGTGCAAGTCTTATTAAAGTCCAATAAACAATTCCGCCCATATTTTCTCTTTTAATACTAAAATTTTAAGTTTATTTTTGTATAATACAAATCTATCTGAAAAAATACAGATATTTTGATACTAAATTGAAAATTAATGAGAAAAATATGTCGAAAGAATATCCTAAGGGAAATGTTCAAAACAATGGTGTAAGAAAAAGATACTACAAAAACTATCGTAAGCCTAAATATAGCGGGTACAAAAATACAAGAACTCCTTTATTAAAATTCAAAAAAACATCTGTTGTAATTCCTCTTTTAAATGAAGAAGAATCTCTACGCACATTAACTCAGGAAATAGCCAAAGCTTTTCAGCAGATAAAAATGGATTACGAAATAATTTTTATAGATGATGGAAGCACCGATGGTTCTCTAAGGATTCTTAAAGAATTAAAGAAACAGAATAATCAGATAAGATATATAAGCTTTCGTCAGAACTACGGAAAGGCAGCTGCTTTGCAGGTGGGATTTGAAGAAGTAAAAGGGGATGCTGTAATTACAATGGATGCAGATCTTCAGGATGATCCTTCTGAAATTCCAAATTTGTTAAAAAAATTAAATGAAGGCTGGGATGTTGTAAGTGGATGGAAAAGGAAAAGATATGATCCGTTTATTAAAAAGCATACATCCAAGTTTTTTAATTATACAACAAGATTGATGAGTGGTATTAAAATTCACGATTTTAATTGCGGATTAAAAGCTTACAGAAAAGAAGTTGTAAAAAGTGTAAAGCTTTATGGCGAATTACACAGATATATTCCGGTTCTTGCAAAATATAATGGTTTTACTGTTACTGAAATTCCGGTAAAACATCATCCGCGAAGATATGGAAAAACAAAATATGGAATTTCCCGTTTCTTCAAAGGATTTATAGATTTAATTACAGTTGCCTTTACAACAAGATATGTTAAAAGACCGCTTCACTTTTTTGGTGTTCTTGGTTCTATGGCTTTCTTTTTAGGATTTTTAGTAAATGCATATCTTACTTACGAATGGTTTTTCCATAATATTAGTCTTACAAGAAGACCTCTTTTATTATTCGGAATACTAATGATAATAGTCGGTGTACAACTCTTTTCAGTTGGGCTGATTGGTGAAATGCTTGTCTACAACAAGCACAACACAAAAGAGTATGAAGTAAAGGAGAAAAACTAGATAGATGCCAGAATATAAATATTTATTTTCCGTAATAGTACCCACTTTTGACAGAAGTGAAGAAATTCAGGAATTACTGGCTTCTTTAACTACACAAACCTTACCGGAAAACGAATTTGAAATTCTGATAGTTGATGACGGCTCTACAGATGATACCGAATCAGTTATCTCAAATTTTATAAAAAATTCGAAACTTAATATTCGGTTCCTGAAACAAGATCATAAAGGACCGGGTGAAGCCAGAAATCTGGGAATGCAAAATGCTGACGGCGAATATTTTATTTTTGTTGACAGTGACTGTATTGCAGAAAAAGACTGGCTGCTGAATTGTAAAAAAGGAATTAAAGATATAAAGCCGGCCGGATTTGGCGGTCCGGATAAAGTCCTCCCAAGTTTTTTGCCTGTTCAGAAAGCAATTGATTATTCAATGACTTCATTTATTACCACGGGCGGAATACGGGGGCATTCAAAAAAGAAAATTTCCAAGTATTACCCGCGCAGTTTTAATATGGGAGTTCGTGCCGATGTTGTTGATAAAATTGGCGGAATGGGGAAACTCAGACACGGACAAGATATTGAATTTAGTCACAGAGTAATCAGTACAGGTAAACCTGTGATAAAGATATCTGATGCAGTTGTTTTTCATAAAAGAAGAATAGGCATTAAAAAGTTTTTCAAACAGGTATTTAACTGGGGTGTTGCAAGAATTAATCTTTATAAAATCGATTCTGGAATGCTTGAATTGGTTCACTTTTTCCCTGCAATCGGAACATTAATTTCATTGATAACAATTATCCTGGCAATTGTTTTGCCAAATATATTTTTGCCGCTGGTTTATTTGGGAATTATGATTCTTTTACTGATGGCTTTTCACGGTGTTGTTAAATATAAAGATATAAGAGTATTTTCATATATCCCCATTATTGTTCCCACACAAATTTTTGGTTACGGAATCGGATTTATTTACGCCTTTACAAGAAGGGTGATCTTTAAGAAAGAGGCTTCTACCGGATTTGTAAAAAAGTATTATAAATGAAAAAGGTTTTAATAATAACATATTACTGGCCACCGGCAGGCGGACCCGGAGTTCAGCGCACTCTGAAATTTACCAAATATATGAAAGAAAACGGCTGGCAGCCGGTTATCTTAACAGTTGAAAACCCTACTAGTCCGGCAATTGATTATGGTCTTGAAAAAGAAATATCAAAAGATTGCATCATTTATAAAACAAAAACTTTTGAACCTTTCGGGATGTACAAAAAACTTACCGGAAAAAGTAAAGATGCTTTAATCCCGAAAGATGTAAACACTTCTGCAAAAAGAAATTTCAAAGAAAAAATATCAAAATATATAAGAGCAAACGTTTTTATTCCTGATGCCAGAATGGGCTGGATTCCTACAATTATAAAGGAAGGTAAAAAAATAATAGAGAAGGAAAATATAGATTTAATTTTTAGTTCTTCTCCTCCCCATTCTCTTCAGGTAGGCAGTTATTTTCTTGCAAAGAAGACAGGAGTAAAATGGGTAGCTGATTTCAGAGATCCCTGGACTAATGCATACTGGCTTAAAAATTTGAAGAAAAATAAATTTTCTTCCTGGCTGGATAACAAACTTGAAAGAAAAGTTCTCAAAAATGCTGATTTGGTTACTACTGTTAGTGATGAAATTATTGAAATGCTGTATGAAAAGGAAAAGAATGAATATGCTCTTATCCATAATGGATTTGAGAAATTTTACGATTTAGACTCTGAATCAACGGAAAAATTTATTGTGCTCTTCTTTGGCAATTTAGTAAAGGAAGAAAATCACGATGAAATATATGATGCAATTGATTCTCTTGATGAAAGTATAAGAGACAGAATAGAATTTCATATAATAGGAAATGTTTTTGCAGGATTTGATGAGGTAATAAAAAAATATAAAAATCTGAAGTTTGTTTTAAAAGATTATATGCCAAAAGAAGAATTATTAAAAGAAGCCGTAAATGCTTCAGTTTTAATAATTACATACCTTAAAGGAATTGAATATTCAAAAGGAACTATTAGTGCAAAATTTTTCGACTACCTCTCTCTTCAAAAACCAATATTAGCAGTTGGCGAAAAAGAAGGAGTGGCTGATTTAGCACTGAAAGAAACAGATGCCGGGGAACTATTTGCATATAATGATGTAGATGGAATAATTGAATTTATAAAGAAACACTTTTCCACATGGGAAAAAGAAAAAGTGATTTTTAATAAACAGAATTCCGGTTATAATAAGTATATGACTGCCGGGAATGTTAAAAAATTGTGCAAAATTTTTGATTCACTTATTTCCGGAGAAAATAATGCAAGATAAGTATTTAGAATATCATAATAAGAGATTTGAGTTTTATAAAGATAATGTAAAAAGCTTATGGGGAAGTGAATATTCCCAGCAAGTAAGATTCAAAGTTTTTGCAAAACATTTTGATTTAAGAAATGCCAACATTTTAGATGTTGGATGTGGATTTGGAGATTTATTCGGGTTCTTAAAAGCTAATAATATTAATTTCAGTAATTACTCAGGGTTTGATATTAACGAAAATCACCTTGGAGTTGCACAAAAAAAATATCCTGCTGCCAACTTCCAGTTAGTTGATTTGCTGAAAGATGAAACCACAGATCAGTTTGATTTTGTGTTTGCTTCAGGTATATTTTTCCTGAAATGTGATAATTGGACAGAATATTTTTTAAAAATGGTAAAAAAAATGTTCAAACTATCTAAAAAAGGAATTGCTTTCAATTTATTGAGCTGCCATTCAGTTAGTCCGGATGATGTATCTTATTACTCCAAACCAAAAGAAATTGTGGCTCTTTTAACAAAAGAATTATCACCGTTTATAATTCTTGATCACAGCTATAAACAAAATGACTATACACTTTTTATATATAAACACAGTAATGAAATATGAATGATAATGTACTAATATTAGCTCCGCATACAGACGATGGTGAGTTTGGGTGCGGCGGAACAATTTCCTGGCTTTTGGAAAAAGGAAAAAATGTTTTTTACGTAGCATTTTCCTCTGCCGAAAAATCTGTACCTGAAGGTATGCCAAAAGATACTTTAAGAAAAGAAGTAAAAGAAGCTACCAAAGTTTTGGGGATCAAACCGGAAAATTTACTTCTATACAATTATGAAGTACGTGATTTTCCTCTTCATAGACAAGAAATTCTGGAAGATATGGTAAAATTAAATGTTGAAATAAATCCTTCTTTGGTTTTTCTCCCTTCAACATTTGATACTCACCAGGATCACAAAACCATAACTGAAGAGGGATTTAGAGCTTTTAAAAGAACCTCTATGCTGGGTTATGAAGTCCCCTGGAATAATCTCTCTTTTAACACAAACTCTTTTTATTTTCTTGAAGATAAGCATATTCAGAAAAAGATAGATGCATTAAAATGTTATGAATCACAGCAGTTTAGAAGTTATGCAACGGAAGAATTTATAAGAAGTCTTGCAAGAGTAAGAGGAACACAAATAGGTGCAAATTATGCAGAAGTCTTTGAGGTAATTCGTTGGATAATGAAATAATTGCAATACATCAACCCAACTTTTTACCCTGGCTGGGCTACTTTTATAAAATTCAAAAAGCTGATCTTTTTGTTATACTCGATAATGTTCAATATACTAAAAACAGTATTTGTAACAGAAATAAAATTAAAAATCAGCAAGGAGAAGCTGCCTGGCTTACAGTACCGGTTTTGACTTCAAAAGGACTTGAACAAAATTTTAACGCAATTGAAATTGACTACAAGCAAAAATGGCAGAAGAAAATTGTAAGAACATTAGAGCAGACGTATAAAAAAACACCTTACTTTGATCTTTATTTTGATGAGCTTAGAGAAATTTTAGAGAAATCACACTCCAGTTTAGCAGAATTAAATATAGAATTAATTAGATATATTAACAGTAAGCTGGAGATAGATACTCCAATTCATATTGCTTCTGAAATAGATAAGGAGTTTGGGGCAAAAACCGATTTGGTAATTGGAATATGTAAGCATTTCGGAATGAAAAATTATGTTTCGGGACAAGGAGCAAAAAAATATAACGAACCTGAAAAGTTTGAAAAAGAAGAAATAAATTTAATTTATCAGGAATTCGAACATCCCGAATATCCACAACTAAAAGATCCGTTTATAAGTCATTTGTCAATTATCGATTTGCTGTTTAATTGTGGTAATGATAGCAAAAATTATTTAATCAAATAAATATTTAATCTTTAAACCAAAGTGAAAAAATGAAAAAAGAAAAAAAAGAGAAATCCCAATTTGATTCAACTGCTTTTAGCTTTGTTAAGGAGAAATATTCAATAATAATATCAGTGACACTGGTTTTTATTGTAGCTATGTACCTGGTTTCTCCTTATGTTTTTGAAGGAAAAAGTTCATTTGGCGAAGATGCAGTTTCATCCTCTGGTTCAACAAAGCTTTATCTTGAATGGCAAAAAGAAACAGGTGAAAAAGCATTTTGGAATCCGAATATTTTTGGAGGTATGCCTCTTTATCACAGAATGGTAGTTCCTATTTTTCATATGGACAGAGTTTTTGGGTTATTGTCCAGCATTCCTGATTGGAGATTTTGGTACTTTTTTGCGGGCGGACTCGGATTCTTTTTATTTTTGGTTTACAGGAAAGTTGATTGGTACATTGCCATTATATCCGCTTTAGTATTTATGCTTTTACCTGACTGGCAGTCACATATTAGTGGTGGACATTATGTTAAGTTTAGAACAATAATGATTTTACCATTTTTGTTGCTGTCATTTAATACTTTAATTGATAAAAGAAATTGGAGTAGTGCAGGCTTTTTTGCCTTAGTTTTTAGTTGGCTTGTCAGAGCTCAACATTATCAAATAATATTTTACGGAATACTTTTATTATTTATACTATTCATATATCCTTATCTAAAACTTATTTTAGAAAAAAAATATAAAGATGTATCATCTTTAACTATAAAGTTTGTTGTTGCAATTGTTTTAACAATAATGATTGCTGCTCAGCCTTTCTTTTCCGTAAAAGAATATACTCCTTATTCAACTCGCGGCGGAAATGCTGTACAAGTTAACAAACAGGAAAATACTCCTGAAAAAAGTACAGGAGTCAGTTTTACTTATGCAACACGCTGGTCACTTTCACCAGGTGAAATGCTCGATTTCTTCGGACCAAGAATTCATGGCGGATATCAGGGAGAAGTGTATAACGGAAATAAATATCCTCATTTAAAAGGACAAACAATTCCATCTTATTGGGGTGAAAAGCCTCTAAGCGGAAATTATCCCTTTATTGGAATTATAGCCGTACTTTTAGCAATAACAGCAGTCTATTTTTATAAAGAAGATAAATTTTTAATGGCCGTGGGAGCATTTGTAGTATTTTCTCTTTTACTGGCTCTTGGCCGACATTTACCCTGGTTCTATAAAATATTTTATGATTACCTCCCCTATTTTTCCAAATTCAGAGCTCCGGCAATGGCCGCTAATATTTCATTTATTGCACTGTTAATTATGGCGGCATACGGTATAAAAGGATTAATACAAAAATATCAACAGAAAGACTTTAAACCGTTATTATTGATTTTAGGATCTGGAGTTTTATTCTCCTTATCACTTTATTTCTTTGTTGATAGTTTTTCATTTTCTGCTGCGGGGGATAAAAATTATGACAGTAATGTTATCACAATGTTGAAAAATATCAGAAAAGAATTTTACCTGGCTGATGTAAAAAAACTAATCCTGTTTACATTACTTTTTTCTGGAGTTGTTTTTGCATTTATAAAAAATAAAATCAAAAAAGAAATTTTTATAGGGTTGATTTTAGTTTTAGCCTTGGTTGAAGTTGGGAGAGTTACAAATCTTGCAATGGATAAAATACAGAAAAACGACAGAGCTCAAATTGAGAAAAAAGTTTTTAAAGAAGATAATATTACAAGATACTTGACTAAAGCAAAAAAAGGTTATCGAGCAATTGAACTGGGAGGAAGTTTTACCAGTAATCATTATGCTTATTTTTATCCAACCATAAACGGTTACAGCGCAATTAAATTGCAGGTAATTCAAGATGTAATTGAAAATAATTTGTTTAAAGCAAATACTCCAAATAAAATTAATTGGAATTTAATCAGTATGCTTGGCGGAAAATATATTATTCTTCCAGGAAGAATGGATGCAGATTTTCTTAAACTGGTTGCTGTGGAAAAAAGTGAAAACAAATTGTTATATGAAAATTTAAAAGTTTTTGATAAAGCATGGTTTGTTAAGAATATAGAATTTTTACCTCAACCAAAAGATGTTATTCTTGAAATGAATAAAGTTGAGTTTAACCCCGCAGATGTTGCTCTTGTTTTAGAAAAAGATAAGTTTGAAACAAATTCTTTTTCTGCAAAAGGATCAATAAAAGTAATTGAAGCCAATCCAAATGAAATAAAACTTGAAGCGAAAACCGATTCAGAACAGTTTTTGGTTTTATCAGAAATTTATTACCCGGCCGGGTGGACAGCAATAATAAATGAAACAGAAACTGAAATATATAAAGTGAATCACCTCTTACGAGGAATAAAAATACCGGCAGGAAAAAACAAAATAACGTTTAATTTTTACCCACCTACTTATCAGACAGGTTTAATTTTAACCTGGAGTGGTTTTATAGTAGCGCTATTATTAATAGTCGGGTCACTTTATTTTGAAAGAAAAAAAGCAACGGAGTTAAATAAATGAAAAATTTTGCACTTACCGGAGTTGCTGGATATATAGCTCCGAGACATTTAAAAGCAATTGCTGATACAGGAAACAAACTTATTGCAGCGGTTGACCCGCACGACTCTGTAGGAATTATCGACAGATACTTTAGTGATGTCAGTTATTTTAGTGAGTTTGAGCGTTTTGACAGACACCTTGAAAAATTGAGACGCAAAGGTGAAGCTGAAAGAATGCACTATTTAACAGTATGTTCTCCAAATCATTTACACGATTCACATATTCGTCTTGGTTTGAGACTCGGTGCTGATGTTATAAGTGAAAAACCACTTGTACTAAACCCTTGGAATGTTGAATCTCTTGAAGAACTTGAAAAAGAAACAGGAAAAAAAGTTTACACTATTTTACAGTTAAGGGTTCACCCTTCTCTTATTGAATTAAAAAAGAAAATTAAAGCACAAAAAAGTGATAAAAAATATAATGTTTGTTTGTCTTATATAACATCACGAGGCCCTTGGTATCATTACTCTTGGAAAGGTAATATCAATAAATCAGGCGGTGTAGCAACAAATATCGGAGTACATTTTTTCGATCTTCTTATCTGGCTGTTTGGCGATGTTAAAGAAAATATTGTTCATCTTTCAAAAGCCGATAAAGTAAGCGGATATCTTGAACTTGAAAATGCAAACGTTTCCTGGTATTTATCAATTGATAAAAATGATTTACCTAAAAAAGCAGTGGAAGTTGGTCAGCCAACCTACAGATCAATTACAATTGATGGTGAAGAGATAGAATTTTCACACGGTTTTACAGATCTGCATACAAGAGTTTACGAAGAAACTATTAATGGAAATGGTTTTGGAATTGCAGATGCAAAACCAGCAATACAGACTGTTTATGATATCAGAAATTCCGAAATTACCAGTCAGCTCGATAATCTTCATCCATTTAACAAAGAGCTGATCAAAGGGTAATTATGAATTTGAAAAAAAGCTTTTTTATGTTAAAAAAATTGTTGGGTGATATAAAGCAGAGTGAATTGCCTTTTTCTGTCCCTGACGATCTACATAATCAGCTTCTTGGAAAGTACTATTTTGATTTTGAAGAAAATCCGGAAAAACTTAATAAACTCATTAACAAATTTGATGAAAACGGAATACCAATAAACAAAACTTATATTGATGTTACTGATAAAGATTATGTTTACTTTCCTATTTCAATCGGACAAATGGGACTTGCAGTTTTTCATTCTTATTTGAAAACCGATTCTGAAAATGATAGAAACCGCTTTTTAAAATTTGTTGACTGGTTTTACGAAAATGCTGAAATGACAGAGGAACTGGGAGCAAGATGGCTGACAGATGTAGCTTTACCTCAGTATAATAATCCCGGACCCTGGCAGTCTGCTTTTTCTCAGGGAAGAGGAATTTCAATTTTATTGAGAGGTTTTCAACTCACCGGTAAAAAAGAATATGCTGATCTGGCTGAAAAAGCTTTAATTTCTTTTACCAAAGAAGCAGAATGTGGCGGTGTTACTGTAGCCACAAAATGGGGCCCTTTTTACGAAGAGTACACCTCAACTGAACCTACTCTGGTTCTAAACGGGATGATATTTGCACTGTGCGGAGTATATGATTTTGTAAGAGTTTTTCCCGAAAATAAATTAGCAAAAAAAATATTTGATGAAGGTATTTCCACTATAGAAAATATTTTACCTGAATTTGATTTGGGATACTGGTCAAGATATAATTTATGTCAGGCTGAATGGTGTCCCGAAGTTGACCCGGCAACAGTGGGCTATCAACTGCTTCATATTGTTCAGCTTGAAATGTTATTTAAATTAACCGGAAAAGAAATCTTTAAAGAATATGCAGATAAATTTCAGAAACAAAAAAATATTGGTAATACTTTAAGGATGTATTTTGTGAAATTCAAAGCATTAAAAAAAATTGGAAGATTATAATATGAACTATTTTAAACACGAATCAGCTTATGTTGATGATAATGTAACCATAGATGAAGGAACAAAAATTTGGCATTTTTGTCATATCCAGCCGGGAGCAAAAATCGGGAAAAATTGTTCTTTTGGACAAAATGTTAATGTGGCAAACAATGTCACAATTGGCAATAATGTTAAAGTTCAAAATAATGTTTCAATTTATGAAGGTGTAACTCTGGAAGATTATGTTTTTTGCGGCCCTTCAATGGTATTTACAAATGTGCTTAATCCAAGATGTAAATACCCTCAGCGCGGCACTGAATTTTATTCAAAAACATTAGTTAAAGAAGGTGCTTCACTTGGAGCCAACTGCACAATTGTATGTGGTAATACTGTTGGTCGTCACGCATTTATAGGTGCCGGGACAGTAGTAACAAAAGACGTTCCTGATTTTGCACTTGTTGTAGGAAATCCCGGGAAAATTGTAGGTTGGGTTAGTGAAGCAGGTAAAAGACTCGATTTCAGTAACTCTGAAACAGACTTTTGTGAAAGATCAGGAAAAAAATATAAACTGGAAAACAATTTAGTTTTTGAAGTTGAATAAAAATTATGAATGATTCAGCCGATCGGCAATATTATGATCTTGCCGAAAAAATAAAACTGTATGGAAAAGAACTTGGCTTTGCAGATATTGGAATTTCCAATCTTGATTTGCAAAAAGATAAAGAGTTTTTTGAGCAGTGGCTGAACAAAAAGTTTAATGCGGATATGGAATACATGTCCGCAAATAAATCAAAACGAACCTCTCCTTCCGAGCTTCATCCCGGAACACTAAGTGTAATTACCTGCAGGTTAAATTATTTTCCCGCAAATAACAATTTGGAAAACAATTTTTGCAACACACAAAACGGATACATTTCCAGATATGCTCTGGGCAGAGATTATCACAAAGTTCTTAAAAAGAAACTGAAGCAGCTTGAGACATTTATCAGAGGAGAGACAGAAAATTTAGGAAGTCGATTTTTTGTTGATAGTGCTCCTGTTCTGGAAAGAGCATTAGCACGTAAAAGCGGAATAGGCTGGCTTGGTAAAAACTCAATGCTGATAGATACAAACGATGGTTCATTCTTTTTTTTAGGAGAATTGTTTGTCAATATCCCTCTTCCTTCTTGCGAATCTGAAACAGAATCGCAGTGTGGAAATTGTTCGGCTTGTATGAAAATTTGTCCTACCACTGCAATTGTTTCTCCATATATCATCGATTCCAACAAATGTATTTCTTATCAGACTATTGAAAACAAAGGCTCAATTCCGGTAGAAATTAGACCTCTAATTGGTAACAGAATATATGGTTGTGATGACTGCCAGTTGATTTGTCCCTGGAACAAAAAAACTGAATTAACAAAGGAAAAAGATTTTTTACCCAGAGAACAGTTTTTAAATCAGAGTTTGAATAATTTGTTTTTATGGACGGAAGAAGAGTTTTTGAAAAATACAGAAGGAACAGCTATCAGACGCATTGGCTACGAAAGATGGATTAGAAATATAGCTGTTGCTATTGGGAATTCGGAAAAAAAAGAAGGCACCTCGGAACTTCTTAAATCGAAGTTGGGCAAAATTTCATCAATGGTTGATGAGCATATCGACTGGGCAATTAAGCAGCAAAGCAGCATACTTCCTAAAACTGAAAGGTTAAGAAAATATTTAAAAAAGATCGGTTATTTTACTTTTTAAGAAAAAAATGGTATCTTTTCGAGTAAAATAATTACTCATAATACGATATGTTAAAATACCTTATTACATCCGAAAAAAGAATTAAATTGTTGTTAAAATTCTTTCTTAACCCTTCGACAACTGGATATCTTCGTCAATTATCTTCTGAGTTTAATGAATCAACAAATGGAATTAGGGTTGAATTGAATAAATTGACAGAAGCACAATTCCTTACCTCATACAAAGATGGGAGGAATGTTGTATACAGAGCAAATGAAAAACATCCCTTATTTGACGAAGTCAGAAGCATTATATTAAAATCAACGGGAATTGATAAAGTTATATCAAATATTTTAGATAAAATTGGTGATTTAAAATTTGCCTTTTTGAAAGGAGATTATGCTGCAGGGATTGACAGTGGATTGATAGAATTAGTAATTGTAGGTAATAATTTAAATATAGAAGAAATTGAAAGAGTAAAACTCAAAACTGAAAAACTTATCTCAAGAAAAATTGCCATCATAATTTTAACTCCACAGGAATATGAGGAATTGAAGGAGAAGTTTGAAAAAGATCCGATTTTTATTCTTGCAGGTGAATTGAAAAATAATTTGGATGGAAAACATGAAGCCTAAAATATTATTCATCTATTCGGCAAACTCAACATTCGTTAAAGCTGACAGGACGATTCTCGAAGAAAAATTTGATGTGAATAATTTTTGTTTTCCGGGAACTAATGGCTTAATAAAAATGATTATTCGTCAAATTTCATTATTATTTTGGTTATTGATAAATATCTGGAAAGCTAAATCTATTTACATCTGGTTTGCCGATTATCATTCATTTTTTCCAACTGTTTTAGGAAAATTGCTTTTTAAGGATGTCTTTCTGGTTATTGGGGGATATGATGTAATACACTTACCGGAAATAAAATATGGTTCATTAAAAAATCCTATTAGAAAATTTTGTACCCTTAAATCGATAAAATATGCGTCAAAAAACTTGGCGGTTTCTAATTATATCCTAAAAAAAATAGGGGAAATTGTTCCGGAGGCAAAATCTGTTCTATGTTATAACGCTGTGAAAAGTGATCTGTTCCAACCAAATTATTCAGTAAAACAGAATGTGATTTTAACGGTTGGTATTATTGATAGTCTACAGAGGTTTAAATTGAAAGGGATAGATATTTTTTTAGAAGTGGCAAAAAACACACCAGAATATGAATTTATTATTGTTGGGATCACTAATGAACTGCTGAAGCAAATTGGTGAATTTTCTTCAAATGTTAAAACTTACCCCATAGTAGATCAAAAAGAACTTATTGAATTATATCAGGAAGCCAAAGTTTATTGCCAGTTTTCTATGGTGGAATCTTTTTGTCTAACATTAAATGAAGCAATGTTATGTGGTTCAACAGGCATAGTGCTAAACAATGGAGCTCTTAGCGAAGTTCTTGGCGGATATGGGAAAATTTTAGAAAATAATGAAATTAATAATGCCAAAGATGAAATAGAAAAATTAATTCAGAATTTTGACAAAAATGTTTCTGAAGAAGCTAGACAATATGTACGGGAAAACTATTCTATTTCCAGAAGAAAAGAGATATTACAAAGCATTATGCTGGATAACCAAGGTAATTAATGAAATCTGATAAAAGAAGAATAAAGCAGAAACTCACAAATCTTATAACAATAAATGTGTGCCGTTTGTTGGGACTGTTTGTAAAAAAAGATAAAAATCTGTGGGTTTTCGGTTCAAGAGACGGAGAATATTTTGCTGACAATTCAAAATATTTTTACTTATACATATTTGAAAATCATAAGGAAATAAACCCAGTCTGGATAACCGGAAATAAGAAAATATATGATGAACTGACAAAAGATGGATATAATGTATTATTAAAGAACTCTTTTGTGGCAATATTAACAGGTATAAGAGCTAAAGTATATATTATAACTCATTCATTGAAGGACGTCGTTCACTGTTTTAAACCGAATGCAATTATTGTAAATTTGTGGCATGGTATGCCTATAAAACAATTGCTTGGTGATAATAGAGAAAACCTAAAGTATTCGGTAATAAGAAGGATAGAAAGGAAAATTATAAAATGGCTTACTGCTGTTTCTTTGCCAGGGAAAGAGATCGATTTATTTATTTCAACTTCTGAATCAACGAAAGACAATTTACAGAAAAGCAATGGCTGTCCCAACATACAGATTACCGGGCAACCGAGAGATGATATTTTTTACAGAAATATTGACAAGAATTCTGTTTTAAAAAAATATGGATTTGAAAAGTTTACAGAAAAAACAGTGATTACCTATATGCCAACCTTTAGGGATCATAATAAAAAATATAGTTCCAAATTTATTGAACACAAAGAACAGTTTAAAGCTTTCTTGGATTATAATGAAGATATTATAGTGATTGAAAAAAGTCACCTGCAAGATTCTGAAGAAGCTGTTGAACTTAAATTAGAGTTTGGAAACTATAAAAATATTTCTGATGGAAATATAGATACTCAGGAATTGTTGTTGATGACTGATGTATTAATAACTGACTATTCAGGAGTATTTATTGATTTTCTTCATCTCAATAGACCAGTTATTTTTTATTCTTATGATCTCGAAGAATATTTGTCTTCCAGAGGGTTCTTCTATGACTATTATCAAATTGCCTGTGGAAAAATTGTAAATAACTTTGATGATTTGTTAACTGCAATAAAAGAATACAAAACAAATAGTGATCTGGATTTGAGTAAAAGAAAACAAGCTGCTGAACTGTTTTATAAGTATTCTGATGGAAATAGCTCAGATAGAGTTTTCCAGCAAATTAAAGAACTTTTATAATCAATCAATGGAATATTATGTGCGGTATATTAGGAAGAATTAATAGAGTTGGTAAAAATAACCATAACATTGAAAGATTTAATTATGCTCTTGATCTTATGGAACACAGAGGCCCTGATGATAAAGGTGTATCAACTGAAAATAATGTAATATTCGGCCAAAGACGCTTAAGTATTATTGACCTTGATCAAAGATCGAAGCAACCGATATATTCAAATGATAAATCGATTGTAATAATATTAAATGGCGAAATCTATAATTATCTTGAATTAAAAGAACAACTGATTCATAAAGGATATAAATTTCGGACTGAAAGCGATACTGAAGTTATAATAAATGGATATCTAGAATATGGAATAGATTTTATTGAAAAGCTTATAGGAATGTTTGCTTTTGCAATTCACGATCTAAATAAAAATGTTTCCTACATTGTTAGAGATCGGTTGGGTATAAAACCACTTTACTACAGAATTAAGGATAACGAAATTACATTTGCTTCAGAAATTAAATCAGTTTTACATTATGATGATGTATCAAAAGAGTTAAATACTGATGCTATTTCTTCCTATATGTCTTTTAGATATCCAATTCTGCTTGATTCATTTTATAAAGAGATTAATTCATTAACTCCTGGGTCATACATTACAGTTCAAAATGATAATTTAAAATTTGTTAAATATTGGGATCCCATAAGCAATTTCAAATTACAGGAAGAAGATTTGGGAGAAGAATTCTACATAAATAAAGTGCGTGAATTGCTAAAATCTTCAGTCCGTTATAGAATGATTTCAGATGTTCCTTTTGGTGCTTTTTTATCAGGTGGAGTGGATTCGAGTGTGATTACAGCTATTATGGCTCAGGAAATGAAAGATCCGGTAAAGACTTTTACTATTGGATTTGAAGAGCAGGGTTATAATGAATTTGAATATGCAAAGATTGTTGCTGACAAATACAAAACTGAACACAGAGAAATTATTTTGTCCGGAGAAAATTATATATCTACAATGGAAAATCTGATTAACTATAAAGATGCTCCTCTTTCTGTTCCAAATGAAGTTCCATTGTATTTAATGTCATGCGAACTAAAAAAATATATTACTGTAGTTCTTTCAGGAGAAGGGGCAGATGAAATTTTTGGTGGTTATGGAAGAATATTCAGATCACCTCACGATTGGAAAAGATTTACAGAAATTAATAATGGTGATTATTCTGAAAGTGAAAAATCACAATTTCTCAAATTGTTTGCATTGAAATATGGAGAAAAAACTTTAACTGATGAACTGGATCATTTTGTAAGATTATACAGTTATACAAACCTTGAAGATAAAACAAGTTTGCTTAGTAATGAAATAAATCTAAATGCAGTAGAAGAAAAACTTCGTAATAAATTTAACTTCCACTTTGAAGAATTGCTCGGAGAAAGTTACTATAATAAAATGATGTATGCTTTTGAAAAAGTTCACATTTTAGGGTTGCTTCACAGGGTTGATACTTCAACAATGGCAACTGCTGTTGAGGCACGGGTTCCTTTTGTAGATCACAGACTTGTAGAATTTGCATTTTCAATTCCAGTAAAATATAAACTAAAATGGAATTCCGATCGAGATAAATTTGCAGCAAAGCTATTAATGAGTGATAAAATCTCAGAAGTGTATGACACACCTAAATATATTCTTAAAAAATCCTACGAAGGGATGATACCCGACGAAATTTTATACAGAAAAAAAATGGGATTCCCAGTTCCTTTAAATAATTGGTTTGGCGGTGAATTTAATAGCTATGCAAAAGAAGTATTACTGTCGAAATCCGCAAGAGAAAGAGGAATCTACAATACATCCGGCATTGAAAAATGGCTTAATGATGAAACAATGAGTAATAGTCATAGCTTTGCAATGAAGATATGGATGTTAATTAATTTAGAATTGTTTATCAAAAATAAAATGGACATCTAATTATGAGACTATTTATTTTAGCAGCAGGTACTGGAACTCGTTTATTACCATTAACTAAAAATACGCCAAAATCTCTTTTAGATCTTGGTGACGGCACTAACTTGCTTGAAAGACAGATTGCTAATGCTGGAGAAGTATCTGAACTTAAAGAGGTTGTAGTTATAACCGGTTATAAAACTGAGCAAATCGAAGCAAAAATTAGAGGTCTGGATAACAATTTAAAAGTAACTACATTGTTTAATCCTTTCTTTGATATTTCAAATAATCTTTTATCACTTTGGTGTGCAAATCATTTAATGGAAGATGACTTTGTAATTACTAACGGAGATAACATTTACAAAGAAAGTGTAATTATAAACTTTATTTCTGAATATAAAAATCAAGATGGTATCCATCTTACGATTGATAAAAAAGATATCTATGATGATGATGATATGAAAGTATCATTTAATAATAAAGGATTTATATCTAGAGTTCATAAAGATATTGAAACATCTGAGGCCGAATCTGAATCAGTTGGTTTAGTTTTAGTTAAAGGGAAAAAATATAGAGATTTATTTAAATCAAAATTAATTGAGCTATCAAAATTACCTGCTTACAGAAATAAGTTTTGGTTAGAAGTTTTTAACTCTATGATTGAAGATGGTGTTACTGTTGATAAATATGAAATCGACAAAGATGATTGGAGAGAGATGGACTTTCATCCAGATATGACGATAATTAAAGAAGCAATGAAAAACAGACTAATTTAATGTTAGATAAATTAAAACATACCTTTAAGCATACTGCAATATACAGTTTTGGAAATATCGCTAATAAATTGGTAGGAATATTATTACTCCCTTTTTACACTAAAGCACTTAGTCTGGGCGAATATGGAATTTATGATATTATCATGACGACTATCGCCATTTTTACTCAGATATTGATAGTTGGTCAATCACAGTCATTAATCAGATTTTATACGGACGAGGAATATGCCGACCAAAAAGGTGAAGTTCTGAATAATATCTTATTTTTCTTATTATCAGTTTTGGCTGGATTTGTATCAATAACATTGTTTTATGCTGATGAACTGAGGCTGTTATTAGGTCAGGGAATAGTTAACCTGACATTAGTTCAACTAAGCTGTTTTGTAATTGCGGCTAGAATTATGAATATATTATTTTTAACACTGCTAAGGGCATTGGAAAAATCTTTCTTTTTTGCCGTTGTAAGTCTGTTAAAATTTGTTTTGGTACTGTGTTTAAATATATACTTCGTGATTGTTAAAAACTGGGGAATAGAAGGAATAATAGTTGCCTTTTTAATAGGTGAAGTTATTCAAATTTTTGTTCTGACGCCAAGTTATCTGAAACGCAGTAAATTTAAAATCAACTTTTTGCTTTTAAAATCATTAATTTCTTTTGGATCGCCTCTAATTTTTTCAAGTCTGGCCAGTATACTGTTAAATATGGGTAACAGATACTTTTTATTATATCTGGCCAATGAAGATGCTGTGGGAATTTATGCACTTGCATCTAGGTATGCAGGAATTTTAAATAATTTTTTTATTCAGGCATTTAATATGAGTATCTTACCAATTGCCTTTAAAATGTATTTAAAGCCGGATGCAAAGCGATATTTTTCAAAAATATTCACATACTATATTTTGTTTTTAGTATGGGCTGGGTTAACATTTATCTTATTTGGTAATGACTTAATAAAATTAGTATCAAATAAGGTAGAATTTTACGATGCTTATAAGATATTACCGATATTAATATTAGGTTACATCTTTGTAGGAATAAAAGGTTTTGCAAATATCGGATTATATATTAACAAAAAAACCTCATTAGTTGCACTATTTACAATTTTGGCTTTATCTATAAATATTTTATTAAATATATTATTGATTCCAATGTATAGCTATGTGGGTTCTGCAATTTCAATGCTGGTTACATTTATATTTTTATTTGCAATTACGTTAGGCGGATCGCAAAAACAATACAAAGTTGATTTTGAATACAGAAGAATAATATACTTGTTTTCTTTAGGAATCATATTTTGGGCTATATTTGAGATATTTATAATAGAAAATAAAATTGTTGAATTGTTATTAAAATCGATTTCGGTATTTTTATTCCCTATTATTTTAGTTATTTCCGGATTTTTAGAAGAAGTTGAAAAAACACGAATCAAAGAATTATATTTGCAGTATTCAAAATTATCAGAATGGGAAAAATTAATTAACAGAAAGAAAAATTAATTAACAGAAAGAAAAATTAATTAACAGAAAGAAAAATTAATTAACAGAAAGAAAAATTAATAACAATTTAACTATGATTAAAAATTATAAACACGTTATCTGGGATTGGAACGGAACGCTGATAGATGACACAGTATTGTGTATGGATTTGATGAACTATTTTTTGAGACAACAAAACAAAAAAGAAATTGATCTCGATATTTATAAAAATATATTCACTTTCCCTGTTTACAATTATTATCTGAAAGCAGGAATAGAAATGAGTGAAGAAGAATTTAAAACACTCAGTATCGATTTTATCGAAAAGTATGAAGCATTTAAATATGATTGCAAACTTTTCACAGATGTTAAAGAAACACTTGAAAAAATTAACTCGGTAAATATTAAACAATCTGTGCTTAGTGCATATAAACAAGATTCGCTGCTTGAGTTTTTGGGTCATTATGATTTATTAAATAACTTTGAAAATATCGTCGGACTGGATAACATTTACGCAGCCGGTAAAATTGAAAACGGTAAAAAACTGATTAAAAAAATAGGAGTAGATCCAAAGGAAATTGTTTTAATTGGAGATACTTTACACGATCTTGAAGTAGCAAATGAAATTGGTGCCGACTGTATTCTTGTGAGTCGCGGACACCAGTCACGCGAAAGATTAATTAATTCTGAAAACAGAGTAGTAGATTCTCTAAAAGCTCTATTTAACTAGATTGGAATAAAAATGCGTTACAAAAAAGTATTAATGAAAAAAAGAAAAAGAATTGCCCTGGTTGCTCACGATAATATGAAACAGGATCTTATTGAATGGGTAAAGTTTAATATAGAAAATCTTGAAAAACATATTTTGTATGCGACAGGAACCACTGGTAAACTTATTGATGATCTCGGACTTGAAGTAGTTAAGCTTAAAAGCGGACCACTTGGAGGTGATCAGCAGATAGGTGCAAAAATTGCTGAAGGGGAAGTCGATTTTCTTTTCTTTTTCTGGGATCCGCTTGAATCACAACCTCACGATCCGGATGTGAAAGCATTATTGAGAATTGCGTCAGTCTGGAATATTCCTGTTGCTTGTACGCGTGCATCAGCAGATTTTCTTTTTTCATCATCATTAATGGATGAAAAGTATGAGCGGTTAATTCCCGACTATGAAGATTATATGAGCAGAGAAATAGATATAACAGATTAATAAAGACCGGTTATTCCGGTCTTTTTTTATATTCTGTATCAAGCATCGAAAACATTTTCATATCTATTGGAATATCATTAATTATGATATGCTTTCTCAAAGTTCCTTCGAACTGAAAATTGTTTTTTAAGAGAAGTTTTTCAGAAGCTGTGTTTTCAGGATAACACCTTGCTTCTATACGACTCAAATTCAGCATTGAAAAACCAAACTCCAATACAGCCTGTAAAGCTTCGGAAGTTATTCCCTGTCGCCAATATTTTTTCGATAAAGCATAACCAACTTCGCCTCGTTTATGTACAGAGTTATATGCAACAAATCCAATTGTGCCAATCATTTTTTGATCTTCTTTATGATATATTGCCCAAGAAGAAGGATCGCCATCCATATAGTTTTGTGTAACCATATAGATAAATTGTTTTGAATCCTCAATAGTTTGATGGTGGTTCCAAGATAAATATTTTGTTATCTCTTCTTTTGACGCATATTCAAAAATGTTTTCTGCATCAGAAAGATAGATTTTTCTAAGTAATAACCTCGGCGTGCTGAGCTCAGGTAGATTAAAAAAGTATTGATTTTTTGATGTCATATAACCGCTCTGTTTTTTGTAATAATATCAAACTATCTGTTAAAGTGCAAATTTAGTAACTGGATAATTTTAGTAACTTGGTTTATATTTCTTTTTTTGTATTAATTGAGGTTTAGAGAAATGGTAAAGAAAGAATTACTTGATATATTATGCTGCCCCGAAACAAAGGCTGATTTGGTTTTAGACGGTGAAAGACTTGTTTCAACTGATAAAGATTCAAGAAGAAGCTACAGAATTGAAGATGATATTCCAATTATGCTTATTGACGAAAGTGAAGTACTTTCCGAAGATGAATGGAATCAGGTAATGAAGAAGCACAACAAATAAGATGAGTTTTTCAAAAATTCTAAAGTGGCTGATTTTATCTTTACTGATAAGCGGGTTTGTATTTGCCCAGACTGCCAGTCTGAGTAAATATCAACTCGCCAGAAAATTGTTCCGAGAGGGTGATTATCAGAAATCTGAAAAATTATTCAAAGAGTTAATCAATTCTGACAAAAATAACTGGATGTATATTTCCGGACTCAATGCTCTTTACGTGCAGAAAAAAGAGTTTGGAAAGTCGATTAAACTCCTCAATAACAAATTAAACCTGAATTCAAAAGATGTTATGGCTTTATGCGAACTCGGAGTGGTTTATTATAAAAAAGAAAATTTTGATTCAACATATATTTATTGGGATAAGGCGTTTGAAGCCGCAGGTTCTGATAAAAATAAAATTTCCGGCGTAATAAATTATCCGATTCGTTACCGCTTAAATGATAAAGCAATAGAGTATTTAACGGAAGCACAGAAAAGGGTTCCTGACAGACGAGCATTTTTGCATCAGCTTGGCAACGTATATATTTCAATGTCAAATTTTGAAAAAGCTCTGGAGATTTATTGTGATATTCTTGAAAAAGATCCAAAACAATTTTCTGTTGCGCAGAGTCTTGTACGAAGAATGTTTACCGGAAATAAAGTTGATCCTGAAGTTGGTGAACTGATTAGGGAAAGATATGAAAAAACCGGTGAGCAATATTTTCTGGAATTGCTGAAAGAGTTTTATACAAAAGCAAAAGAATATGAAAAGTTAAAAAAAGTGGTTTTGCAGATTTTTGAATTGAATAAAGATTTTAATCAATTGTTTAGTCTGGGAAATGAGCTGCACAGAAACAAAAAAAATAATTCAGCAAAAGAAATATTTGAGCTGATTATTAGTAAGTCGGGCGATACTCCTTTACAGATTACTGCAAAAATAAAATTACTTGATATAAAGAAAGATGAAATTGATGATAAATCTGAAGATAAAATAGAAAGTTACATCGAGTTATCAGCGCAATATCAGAAGATTTTTGATAGACTGAAACACAAAAGCTTTGAACCGGAGTTGTTATATAAGCTTGCTGAATTGGATGAAATTACCAAACAGAGCCACTCAAAATATTTTTCACTTTCAAAAAAATATCCGAGAAATAAATTTGGTGCCTGGGCAGAAGTAAAAATAGCTGATTATTACACTTCTGAGGGGAAGTTGGATTCTGCGGTGGTTTATCTGAAAAAAGCCTCTTTTTCTAAACAGATATCTCGAGAATTAAAAAATAGAATCGATTTTCAGATTGTAAAAAATTTGTTTTGGCAGAACGATTATAAATCTGTTGTAAAACGACTTTCAAGCGTTTCAAGAAATTATAAAAACTCTAAATCAAATGAAGCAATTGAGCTATCGCTGTTAATGTCTCTTTCTCAAAAAGATTCTGTTAATTTAACAAAATATGCAAAAGCAGATTTTCTTAAAACAATCGGCAAACTGACCGAAGCAGCACTGCTTTATGATGAATTGGCTCAAAATAAAAATTTACTGGGATTAAATTTTTATTCTGCAATAAAATTTGCAGAAGTAAAAATAGAACAGCAAATGTATGCTGAAGCAATTGAAATTTTGGAGAAATTGGCTCAAAAAGAAAAAATTTCTCCTTTTTACGATAAAGCCTTATATTTACAGGGGAAAATATACCATTATGGTCTGGGTGAACTTACAAAAGCTGTGGAGATTTATTCAGATGTAATTAAAAAGTATCCTGATTCAATATACCTTAATGAATGCAGGAACAATATTATGTTAATTAAAAAGTAAGCGAGAATGTATGAGTGATGATAAAAGTCAAGAACAGGTAAAATGCTCTTTTTGCGGCCGCGAAGCAAATGAAGTCGCAAGTATGGTTGCCGGTCCTGACGTTTATATTTGCGATATTTGTATTAAAACAAGTGTTGATATCCTAAAGAATGATTTAGCGGCTTATAACAAGAAAAAGAAGGAAGAAGGTCTGCTTACTCCTCAACAGATCAAACATAAGCTGGATGAACATATTATTGGACAGGATGCTGCAAAAAAAGCAATTTCTGTTGCTGTTTATAACCACTACAAAAGAGTAAATTCTTCATCTTCATTTTTTGAACTTGATGATGTTGAAATAGAAAAAAGTAATATCCTTTTAATCGGGCCAACAGGGGTTGGTAAAACTCTTATTGCAAAAACTCTTTCCAAAATTTTGGACGTTCCTTTTGCAATTGCAGATGCAACAACCATTACCGAAGCTGGTTATGTAGGCGATGATGTTGAGAATATTCTTGTCCGACTTTTACAGGCGGCTGAATATAATCTTGATAAAGCGCAAAAAGGAATTATTTACGTTGATGAAATTGATAAGATTGCCAGAAAAAGTGAAAGCACTTCAATCACCAGAGATGTTTCAGGTGAAGGTGTTCAGCAGGCATTGTTAAAAATTCTTGAAGGAACTGTTGCCGGCGTGCCTCCACGCGGCGGAAGAAAACACCCGGAACAAAGTCTTATTAATGTAAACACAAAAGATATTTTATTTATTGTCGGCGGTGCTTTTGACGGAATTGAACCTATAATTGCACAGCGAGTTAATAAAAGCACTATGGGATTTGAAGGAAATCCTATTAGTAAAGAACTTCTTCAAAAAGATGATTTAATGAGTTATGCCAGACCAGAAGATTTGCTTCAGTTTGGTTTAATTCCTGAGTTGATCGGACGTTTACCAATTTATGCTCCTCTTTCAGCTCTTGATGAAGAAGCACTTAAAATGATTTTATCTGAACCTAAAAATTCCATTGTAAGACAGTACAAAAAACTATTTATGATGGAAGGTGTTGATCTTGAATTTGATCCGCTTGCAGTTGATTCAATTGTTAAAAAAGCAATTGAAAGAAAAACAGGCGCGAGAGCACTCAGATCAATAGTAGAAGATTTTATGACTGATATTATGTATGAACTTCCTTCAATGGAAAGTATTGAAAAATGTATCATTACAAAAGATACAGTTGAGAAAAAAGCAAAACCTATTTATATAGAAACTGATAGAAAGTCTGCATAAAAAGGGATAAGAAATTATCCCTTCTTTTTTATTATTATGAAAAATGCCGTTAAATACATCTCTGTAATTTTAATATTTCTTCTGCCTCTCTCTGCTCAATCCAAAATTTTAATAAATATGGATGTTTCCCAAACCAATCACCTTAAAGCTTATGGTGTGGTTTTTAATGAGATTAAAACCGGCGGAGTTGCCGACTGGCTTTTAAATTACAAAGGCGGCTCTTTCCTGCTCAATTATTCTGACGAACTGGTTCTAAAATGCCAGTTAAGAGAAATACAATTTACAGCACTAACGCAATCGGAAGTTTTTGATATCTATTCTTTTGTTCAGAGCGAAGAACAAAATATGGATGTTATGCGACTCGAAAAAGCGCCGCGAATTGCAGTCTATGTTACACCGGGACACAAACCCTGGGATGATGCTGTTACGCTTGCACTTGAATATGCCGAAGTAGAATATGATAAAATCTGGATTGAAGAAATTCTCGCCGGAAAACTTTCCGATTACGATTGGCTTCATTTGCACCACGAAGATTTTACAGGTCAGTACGGGAAGTTTTATGCAAGTTTTGGCGGAGCCGACTGGTACAGAGCGCAGCAAAGTCTTTATGAATCAATGGCTGGTAAAACCGGGCATTCAAAAGTTTCGCAAATGGAACTTGATGTTGTAAAAGAGATAAAACGTTATGTTATTAAAGGCGGATTTCTTTTTGCAATGTGCTCCGGAACAGATTCTTTTGATATAGCTCTTGCCGCTGATGAGACTGATATAGTTGATAAAATGTATGACGGCGATCCTTCCGATAATAAGGCGCAGGAAAAACTAAATTTTGATAACACACTTGCATTTCACAATTTCAAAGTTGAAATGAATCCTTATGTTTATGAATTTAGCAATATAGATATCCCGCTCGCGGAAATTGGAGATGAATCAAACGATTACTTCACACTATTTGATTTTTCCGCCAAATATGATCCGGTTCCGACAATGTTAACTCAAAATCATGTAAATGTGATTAGGGGATTTATGGGTCAGACAACAATGTTCAGAAAGGAATTAATAAAAAGTTCAGTTGTAATTTTAGCTGAACGCGAAGGCACAAATCAGGTGCGATATATTCACGGAAATCTGGGAAGAGGAACATTTACATTTTACGGCGGTCACGATCCTGAAGACTACAAACATTATGTTGGTGCGCCACCCACAGATTTGAGTCTGCACAAAACCTCACCCGGATATCGTTTAATTTTGAATAATATTCTTTTTCCCGCTGCAAAAAAGAAAAAGCAGAAAACCTGAGAAACCTAAAACAACCGGAGGCATCAGATGGAAATGAGATTTTTGAAACTGCAAAACAGTAATGAAAAAATAAGTATCGGAAACATTTTTTGCATCGGTAAAAATTATCTGGCTCATATTGAAGAAATGGACAGTAAAATTCCCGAAGAACCGGTTATGTTTACCAAACCTGCATCTACACTCAGGTTCAGCGGCGAAGATATCAAATATCCGTGTCATACAGAAAATTTACACTACGAAGGTGAATTGGTTCTGGTGATTGGTAAAACTCTTTGCAGCGGAACTCTGGAAGAAGCTGAAGATGCAATTTTTGGTTATGGTGTTGGATTGGATATGACAAAAAGAGATGTTCAAAAAAAACTGAAAGAAAAAGGTTTGCCCTGGACATTTGCAAAAAGTTTTGACGATTCAGCGGTTTTATCGGAAATAATTTTGAAGTCAGATTATAAATTAACCGGAGAAGAGAATCTTTCTTTATATTTGAATGAAGAAATGAAACAAAATTCTTCTGTTTCAAGAATGATATTTAAACCGGCGGAAGTTGTTAAATACATTTCCGAGCGCATAACACTTCATAAAGGAGATTTAATTTTTACCGGAACCCCTTCTGGAGTTGGCTCGGTTTCAAAAGGTGATAAACTTACGGTTAAAGTTGACAACCTTCCGGTTTTGGAAACAAAAATAATTTAAGGATATATATATGCCTGTTTACGAGTACAGATGCAAAGAATGTAATGAAAAGTATGAAATATTCCACAGAGGAAAAGAGGAAGCGGAAAAAGTTGTATGTCCGAAATGCGACTCAAAAGAGAGCAAGAAACTACTTTCCGGATTTAGTGCCGGAAGCAGCAATAGTTTTGAAAGTCCTTGCGCCTCAGGTTCCTGCGGAATTCCGGCTGGAGGATGTGCATCTGGAATGTGTGGTTTAAATTAAGAGGAAATAATGAGTTTTTTAAGCAAAATAATTAAAGGAATACAAACAATGTTAACTGGTCTTGACGGCAATAATGTAATTGATGTAAATGAATTTGAAGATGCCAGAAAAAATGATAAAAATGTAATTGTTGTTGATGTAAGAAACACTGATGAACTTGTTGGTCCGCTGGGACAAATAGAAAATGTAATCAACATTCCGTTAAATCAGCTTTCTTCCCGAATTGAAGAGCTTGAAAAATACCGCGAAAATGTAATCACGGTTATTTGTCAGTCAGGCGGCAGATCTATGATGGCAACTAAAATGTTATTAGATCAGGGATTTAAAGCAATAAACGTAAGTGGCGGAATGATTCAATACAGAGCAGCATTCAGAAATTAGAGGTTGTTATGGCAAAAAAATATTGGTTGGTAAAATCGGAACCAGATTGTTTTTCAATTGAAGATCTGGAAAACAGCAAAAACCAGATTACACACTGGGATGGCGTAAGAAACTATCAGGCAAGAAATTTTATGCGTGATGAAATGAAAATGGGCGACAAAGTTTTATTTTATCACAGTAACACAAAACCAACTGCAGTTGTTGGAGTTTGCGAAGTTGTAAAAGAAGGATATCCCGATCACACGGCTTTTGATCCGGATGAAGATCATTTTGATCCTAAAAGTACTCCTGATAAACCAATTTGGATGATGGTTGATGTTAAACTTGAGAAAAAGTTTAAAACTCAGGTAACTTTGCAGGAAATTAAAGAAAATCCTAAATTGCAGGAAATGCGACTTGTTCAAAAAGGCAACAGATTATCTGTAATGCCGGTTGAAAAAGCCGAATTTGATGAAATCGTAAAAATGAGCAAATAAAAGCAAGTTTTTCTATAAAATGGAACCCTGCTGATTTTGATACGTCAAAACAGCAGGAATTTCTATTTAAACGAAGATATAATGAAAAATTTTTGTCGAAATTACTTTTATTTGCTATTAATCCCTCTTTTTGTTTCCTGTGCCGAGAGAGAATCACTCCCCGATCTTATTCCGGTTGAAGATTTTTTCAAAAATTCCGAAACAATGAAATATAGTTTATCTCCCGATGGAAATTATATTGCATTTTTAAAGGGCTGGAATAACAAACTAAATGTTCACGTCAGAACAATTTCCGGGGAAGATACAGTCAGAATTTCCTCCTGTTCTCAGAGTGATGTGGTGGAATTTGCGTGGATAAATAATAAACAGCTGGTTTATTATGTGGCAAAAACCGACAAAGACGAATATAATCTGGTTCTTACCGATATTAACAACAGCAATGAAAAGATAATAGAGATTCCAAATAAAGGTGTTGCCGCAATTATCGATGTTTTACCTGCTTCTGAAAATGAAATTTTGATAAAAGATAACAGCAGAGATAACAAAGTTTTTGATGTTTACCGACTTAACCTCATTACCGGAAAAAAGGTTATGACACTGAAAAATCCCGGTAATTATACACATTTTATAGCAGATCATAACGGAGTTGTAAGATTAGCAATTGCCACTGACGGAGTCAGAGAAGCTGTTTTACATCGCTACAATTCCGATGAAAAATTTACTCCGCTGAAAATTACCAACTTTAAAAATATATTTATCCCCCAATATTTCACCGCAGATAACAAAAATATTTTTGCAATTTCCAATATTGGGCGCGATAAAAAAGTGATTGTCGAATATGATATAGAAAATAATGAAGAAAGCAGAGTTATTTATGAAAATAAATCTGTGGATGTGGATGAGATTATTTTTTCTTATAAGCGTATGACAGTTGTAGGCGCAAAATTTTCTACCTGGAAAAGAGAAACAGTTCTTTTTGATAAAGAGTTAAAATATCTGCAAAAAGATTTCCGCAGAAGATTTAAGGGCTACAATGTTGAGCTTGTCAGTGCCGACAGAAACGAAAATTACCTGATTACTAAAATTTATAACGATAAAACTCAGGGAAAATATTACCTGTATGATGTTGCAGGAGGCGAATTTACAAAACTTGCTGACGTTGCTCCCTGGATAAAAGAAAAAGATATGGCTGATATGGAACCTGTTTCCTATCTGGCTGAGGATAATAAGTTAATTAACGGATATCTTGTTCTTCCTAAAAATGTTGAACCAAAAAATTTACCCACAATTGTTTATGTTCATGGCGGTCCCTGGCTCAGAGTTGAATTTAATTTTAATAAAGTAGCCCAGTTTTTTGCAAACAGAGGATATGCTGTTTTATTAATGAACTATCGCGGTTCAACCGGTTATGGGAAAAAGTTCTGGACTGCGGGATTTAAGCAATGGGGTCAGGATATGCAGGAAGATGTAACTTCCGGTGTGAAATGGCTCGTAGATCAAAATATATCAGATCCTGATCGTATTGGAATTATGGGATTTTCTTACGGCGGTTATTCCGCTTTAATGGGATTGATAGATGATCCGGAGCTTTATGCCTGCGGTATCAGTGTTGCCGGAGTTACAGATTTACTCTATTTTCTTGAATCAGTTCCTCCATATTGGGAGCCGTTCAGAAAAATGTTGGGTGAAATGATTGGTGATCCGTATAAAGATAAAGAAATGCTTATTGAAAACTCTCCTGTTCATAATATCAAAAGAATCAATGCGCCTTTGTTTCTTGCCTATGGTGCGCAAGATTCAAAAGTTAATATCAGGGATATAAAGAAGATTGAACTTTATTTAAAATCGAAAAATATTCCTGTTGATACTATGATAAAAGAAAACGAAACACACGGTTTTAAGAATCAGGAGAATAAAATTGAGCTTTTTAACCGACTCGAAAAGTTTGTGAAACTCCATTTGGGTCGCGCAAGATAGCTCTACCTTTCCCTTTCATTTAATATTAACTATATTTATTCAGTTAATTTCACAAAACATTATCTTAATATGAAAAGATTTAAATATGGAATAATAATGGGATTACTGTATAAATATGGTAACTTCCCTGTAACACTTCTGCTGGTAATCCACGCTGTGTATATTTTACTTGGTATTGCGCAAAATACCTTTATGATTTTCCCTTTGTTAATCTATATAATATTATTGTATCTGGTTAACAGGCATTATCTGAAGACATATAAAATGTTTCCCTTTACAATTGATATTGATAATGAAAAAATGATCTGCTCCGATTTTATGATGGGAGAGAAAGTTGAAATAATGCTAAGTAAAATCAGCAAAATTGAAGGATCTATTTTTGGCGGAAATCCGGTAAAACCTTTGTATGTGTTTGACGAAGAAAATGGTACAAAAATCGGGATCTATTCTTCAATGAAAGATTTTGATAAACTTCTTACAATAATATTAAGTAATGTTAAAAAAGAATTGTATGAAGAATTGGTTGAGAAAGTAAAAGCACCGAAAGCTAAAAGGAAGAAATAAAAAAAGCCCATAAAAAATTATGAGCTTTTTAAAACTTTATTGAGCAACTGCTATTTTTTTGGTGGAAAAACAGCGTCTGAACAAGCTTTTGCAACTTTGAATTTCAATACTTTTTTAGCAGGAATAGTAATAGTTTCGCCAGTAGCAGGGTTTCTGCCTTTACGTTTTTTACGGCTAACTACAGTTAATTTTCCAACACCAGGGAAAGTGAAACCTTTTTTTGCTTGTTTGTATGCAAGTTCTGCATATTCAACTAAAAAGTCATTTGCTAATTTTTTAGTAGTACCCAATTTTTTTGATAGATGTTCTACTATCTGGGCTTTTGTTAATTGTTTTGCAGGGGCTTTTGCCATAGTTGCTTCCCTCAAAGTTTGTTATTAAGTGAAAGTTCGATTAAAAAATAAATATTTTTTAATTTAAAACAAATAAAAAAACAATAAAAAAAGAGAAAAAACGTCTTAAACTATATAAATATCAGGGTTTTTAAGAAACTGACAGCCTAAAGCTGTTGTTATAGAGGGATAAATATTGTTTTATTAAAAATCTTCAATTATGATTATTTTTAGGAAGTACAAATCAGGATAGAATATGACAAGGTTTATTTTTGTTTTAACACTGTTGATGATAACAGTAAATTTGAATTTTGCAAACGACTTTTTGTATAGATTTTCCACTGCTCAGGATACACTTTTAACCGATTCAACAAAAGTTGTCCCCGATTCTTTAATTACAGGTGATTCTCTCGCCACCAAAATTGATACAATTCAAATTTTTGAAATACAAAACTTTGCCAGTAATTCTGATTATGTGATAAATAAAAAAGAATACAGACGCACAAGTTACAGAACTCCGATTGATTATATTTCACTTCTTCCAAATGGATACAGAAGATATCTCGGGATTTTAGGTCAGCCAGACGAGCTTCGACTTTACGGTTTTGGAAATACAAATGTTGGTTATTTTGAAAATGGAATTCCGGTTAACAACAAGTTTAACAACACTTTGGATCTGAATAATTTTCAGTCGGAATATATAGATTCCGTTGAAGTAATTTCACCTGCACGCTCGTTTGTTTACAGTTCTTCAAATGATCCTGTGGTAGTTAATTTTAATACCAGAAATTCAATTGAAAGTGTTCCTTTTACCCGACTTAGGATTCTTCAGGGATCAGATGAAGAAGGATATATAGATGCGATCTTTAATGCTTATGTTATGGATAAACTGAATCTTACTTTCGAAGTTACAAATGCTAGTCTGGATTCACTTGTAGGAAACGACTCCTACGGTACCTGGCAGGGATCGGCAAGAGTAAGATATCTTCATTCAGAAAGCTTTAATCTAATTGGAAGTTTCAGATTGGTAAAAACAGAAACTCGATTATGGGGCGGAATTGATAAAGCACATGCAGATTCGCTCGGACTCAATCTGTATGATCTTGGCAACGCCAGTGCAAGAGTTGTGCAGCCAAGAACATATAAGAAAAATACCGGATTTTATTACGATCTCAGAGCGCAATTTGATTTGATTCCCGGCTTTACAAGTGAGTTGGCCGGTTATTATCAAAGTAATAAAGATGAGTTCAGACAAAATGAAAATGACTCGCTGGCAACTAACAAATTTATTCCTGTGAAAGATAATAATGAATCTTACACAGGTGGAATTTATTTCAGACAACCGATGAAATATAAAAGTATCGGACTTGATATAATTACCCGATTTGAAACAACCAAATATAAGTTACAGACAATAGACATTAACAAAACAGTTTCTACATTTTCAGTCGGCGGAGTTTTATCTTATCATTTAAGTGATAAAAGTCTGGTTAACGCATTTTCAAAATATCTTATTTCCGATGAACTCAGCTACTTTGGGTTTGGCGGAGAGATAAATGTTTCCCTGTCTGATAATTTGAAATTTTACGGCGGCGGATCTTTTTCCGAAAAGCCATATAATATATTTGAACAAAAGCTTCTGACAGATAACTCTAAAAAATATAGTAATGCTTTTGCAGAAGCCCGACTCGGATATTTTACAAATAATTTTAATATCAATGGCGGAGTTTTCTTCTCCAAACAAACCAACGCTACGGTTCCTTTATTTGGAGAAACAGATTCTACTGCGGCAACTTTTATAACTTCATATTCGCTAGCTGATTACGATTTGTTTGGAGTGAATCTCAACTTATCAGGAAAAGTAAGTAAAGTTGAATATTCTTTAAGCGGGACTTATTACTCAAAACAAGATGAATTAAATATTAATCCGGAATACACTGTTCAGGCCGGTGTATTTTATAAAAGCAAATTATTTGAAGATAATTTAGATCTTAAAGCCGGATTTCAGGGAACTCTTGCAGGCGCTCAATCCGGATTCAGATATGATTATTTACAATCACGCGCAGGTTATTTCAAAACAAATAATGATGTAACTTCGCCTATTTCATCTGAAATTGACCCATATTTTAATCTTGATTTGGTAATTACCGGAAAAGTGCAGGATAGAGCAATAATTTATTTTGTTATTGAAAATATCCTTTCAAATGACTTTTATACAGTACCATTTTATCCGGTAAGAAAAAATGTTGTCAGATTCGGAGTTTCCTGGGAATTTTATGACTAATTAGTTAACTTAACATTACCGGTGTAAAGACGATAATTTTTTAAAGAATAAATTCTTGAGGATTATTATGTCAGTTGAAAAAGTAACCAACGGGAAGGATGTTGTTTTTCCTGGTAATACTCCCCGGGAGAGTGCTCAAAAAGTTACTAAAAATGAAAGATTTCAATTTCCGCCAATTCACGATATCAACGATATTTCTGAAGATTTAAGACATTATTTCGAAGAAGGAATAAATATTCGGAAATCATCGGCTGAAGTAAAGAATGGCGAGATCAGTTTTAATATATTCTTCAACAGTCGTTCAAAAGAAAATATGACTCTGAACGGCAGCTACAGCTTTAACAGTAATAAACTCAATGCCCAAATAGGATTTTCATTTCAGAAAGAAGTTGATGAAAACGGAATATTGAGAAACAAACAGTTCGAATTTACCTACAATCTCGAAGCCGAAAATATTTTTGAAAAGAAAAAATCAGTTAAAGAAGAAAAAGAAGATATTTTAAGTTTTGTAAGAAGAATAAGTCACAAGGTATATGAACTTGCAGAAGATGATTCACTTAAACTAAGATCTGTCTTTTTTGATGAAGAAGATTTGAAAGATATAATCTATTTCCAGGATGATAAGGGGCGGCAAATTTTAATGGAGCTTGTTAATCTGGTAATTTTAACTGCCAGATTGAAAGAAAGTGAAAACAAAAATAAAAATGCTGTAGAAACAGATTATTTTCCTGAAAGAAAGAAAACAGAAAAAGAAGAAACCGAATCATTAAAAATAAATAAATTTAATGCAGTGATCGATGTAAAAGAATCGGAAACTGAGAAAGAAGAAGATAATGGTGCATCAGAACAATAATTCCGGTAAAACCGAATTTTGATGTGTTTCGATCGTAAAAATATAATTTCAGTTTTTCTTTGTGTTTTTGTGTTTAGCTTAAATGTTAACAGAGGCCAGACTAAAGAATTTGTAATTAAAGCAGCTCTCCTTGAAAAATTTTCCAATTACATTGACTGGCCCTCCGACGATCAGAATGTTTTTTCAATTG
>JBGRQB010000015.1:0-43816 GCA_041725875.1 Rhodothermaceae bacterium | reverse complement strand
CAGCAAAATTTGACAAAAAAACAGATTTTACCAATTGTATTTGATCAAAAAGAAGCAGAAGAAAGCAAGTCAAGCGTTGAGTTTTTATATGAACCGGATAAAGCGGAAATTATAAATACTTTACTTCCAAAACAGGTAAATGCCGAAGTGTGGAGATCTTTACTTGAATCTTATGCAGCTGAACTTGGAGCCAGAATGACAGCAATGGATCTGGCAACTGAAAATGCAAAAGAACTGATCAAAGAATTGAAAATTCAATTTAATAAAGAACGTCAGGCAGCAATTACAACCGAAATATTGGAAATTGTATCAGGCGCTGAAGCATTAAAGAACGGATAAGTATAGGATAGTATAGATTTTATGTTAGAAGATTTGACCTTAAAACTGGATAAAGCCTTAAAAAAGGTTACCGGACAAGGAAAATTAACTGAAAAGAATATTGCTGATACGTTACGTGAAATTAGAAGAGTTTTACTTGACGCGGATGTAAACTATAAAGTAGCTAAAAAGTTCATCGATGATGTTCAGACTAAAGCTCTTGGTAAAGAAGTTTTGGCTTCTGTTACGCCGGGTCAGTTAATTACAAAAATAATATATGATGAACTGACTGAATTGATGGGTGGTCAAAGTGCTGAATTGACACTTAATCCTTCAGGGCCAACAATTATCTTAATGGTTGGTTTACAAGGTTCTGGTAAAACCACATTTAGTGGTAAACTTGCAAAACATCTGAAAAGTAATAAAAGAAAGATGCTTTTAACAGCAGCGGATATATACAGACCAGCTGCTATCGATCAGCTTAAAACACTGGGAAAACAGATTGATGTCCCGGTTTTTTCTATTGATGGTTGCAAAGATGCGGTGAAAATAGCAACAGATTCAGTAGAATATGCAAAAGAAAACGGACTTGATACAATTATCATCGATACTGCGGGTCGTTTGCACATTGATGAAGAGTTAATGAAAGAAGTTTCTGCAATTAAGGAGTCGGTCAGGCCTACAGAAATTTTATTTGTAGTTGACTCAATGACAGGTCAGGATGCCGTAAATTCTGCAAAAGCGTTTCACGATACTGTAGATTTTAACGGTGTTGTTCTTACAAAAATGGATGGTGATTCAAGAGGTGGTTGTGCTCTTTCAATTAAAGCAATTGTTGAAAAGCCGATCAAATTTGTGAGTATGGGTGAAAAACTTGATACAATGGAAGTTTTTTATCCGGACAGATTAGCCTCTAGAATTCTAGGCAAAGGAGACATAATTTCCTTTGTAGAAAAGGCCCAGGCAAGTTTTGATGAAAAGGAAGCCGAAGATCTTGAGAAAAAAATCCTTAGTAATAAATTTGACTTTGAGGATTTTCTTAAGCAAATTAGGATGTTGAAAAAAATGGGTTCTTTAAAATCCCTTCTTGGAATGATTCCTGGTATGGGTTCAGCAATTAAAAATGTTGATATTGATGATAAAGAACTAGTGAAGGTTGAAGCAATTATTCAATCTATGACCAAGAATGAACGTAAAAATCCTGGTTTGCTAAACGGCAGCAGAAGAAAAAGAATTGCTCGCGGTAGCGGAAATTCTATTCAAAATGTTAACCGTTTATTAAAACAGTTTAAAGACATGCAGAAAATGATGAAAATGTTTCGTGGAAAAGGTGGTAAAAACCTTCTCCAGGGTCTTGGAAATTTGAAAATGTAAAAAAAATAAATAATAAAAATGTTATTAATGGAGGAAATAGTAAGTTGGCTGTAAAGTTAAGATTAAGAAGGATGGGAAAGAAAAGACAACCTGTGTATAAAGTTGTTGCTGCAGATGTTCGTTCACCTAGAGATGGTAAATTTATTGAAGCTATTGGATTATATAATCCTAAAACAGAACCAGCTACGATTGAGATTGAAGACGAAAGAGCTTTATATTGGTTAGGCGTTGGTGCACAACCAACAGATACTGTTAAAAACCTTTTAAGCAAAACTGGTGTTCTTTTAAGAAGAGAATTAGTTAAGCAAGGTCTTTCCGAAGAAGACATTAACACTAAAATGGAAGAATTCTTCAAAAATAAAGAAGAAAAAAATGCTAAAGTAAAATCTGAATTGGCCGATAAAGCTAAAAAAGCCGCTGAAAAAGCTGCAGCTGAATTAAAAGCCAAAGAAGAAGCTAAAGCAGCAGCTGCTGCTGAAGAAGCAAAAGAAGAAAGCTCGGAAGAAGAGCAAGCTGAAGCTTAGTCTCGGCAATGCCTTGTTCCTAGCTAATTTATAGATGCACCTTTGTTCTCGAATATATTTATGGTGATATTATGGAACACTTTATTAATTTTATTGATTTTATTTCTAAAAATCTTGTCGACAATCCGGATAATGTTGTTGTTGAGGCTAAACAGCCTGAAGATAACAAGGTTGTTGTAACACTTAAAGTTGGTGCCGAAGATGTTGGCAAAGTAATAGGAAAACAAGGCAAAACTGCTAAGGCTATGCGAACCTTATTAACAGCTATTGCTGCTAAAGAAGGAAAGAAATCTATTTTAGAAATATTGGATTAATCTGGTTCGTTAAAAAAGAGTGAAAGAATTTTTTTTGATATCCGAAATAAAAGCCGTCAAAAATTCTGACGGTTTTGTTTCGTTAAAATCGCATACCGACAATCCTGAAAGGTTTTTTCAGTTGGAGGAGGTCTATATAGACGTCTACGGCGATAAAAGAATCTTTTACATAGAGTTTGCAGAAATAGCAGGTAAAGATATTTTCGTTAAATTCGAAAATTTTAATTCGGACTACGATGTTGAATTTCTTGTTAACAAGAAAATGTACGTCGATTCCGAATCTTTAGTCGAATTACCTGAAGATACTTATTTTGTTCATGATCTTGTTGGTAGCAGGGTAGTCAGAGCTTCTGAAGAATTTGGTGTTATAAGAGAAGTTATGAGTTTATCCTGTCACGATGTTTATGTTATTGATAAACCTGATGGTAAGGAAATTTTAATTCCGGCAGTTAAAGAGTTTATTCTGGAAGTTGATATTCCAAATAAAGTTATTTCAATGAATCCGGATGTTGATTTAGGTGCATTAGATGAGGATTGATATTATATCAGCTGTGCCTGATTTGTTGGAGTCTCCATTACATACGAGTATCAATAAAAGAGCGCAGGATAAAGGTTTAGTTGAAATTGTGATACATAATCTGCGTGATTATGCTTATGATAAACATAAACAGATAGATGATAAACCCTTCGGGGGTGGAGCCGGTATGCTACTTAAACCGGAACCGTTCTTTGAATGTATTGAAAAGTTGCAAAACGAAAGAAAATATGATCACATAATTTTCACTACTCCAAAAGGAAAAATATATGATCAGCCAACTGCAAATAAATTTTCCCTTGCGGAAAATATTATAATTATTGCAGGTCACTACAAAGGAATTGATGATAGAGTGAGAGAACGTTTTGCAACCGATGAAATTTCGATTGGAAATTTTGTATTAAGCGGCGGAGAATTATTGGCACTTGTGATTGCCGATTCGATTGTCAGACTTATCCCCGGTGTTCTTAATGATGGTGAATCAGCACTTAGTGATTCATTTCAAACCGGAGAAGAAGTAGAAGCTCCATACTATACCAGACCCGCAGAATACAAAGGAATGAAAGTTCCTGAGATTCTTCTTTCAGGCCACGACAAGAAAATAGCCGAATGGAAAGATGAACAATCGAAAAAATTAACTGAAAAATGGAAAAACATTAATAGTTGGAGTAAATAATGGATAAATTAAAAGAATTTGTTGCGGATCAGCTGAAGACTGATATACCTGCGTTTAAGGCTGGTGACAGAGTGAAAGTACACGTACGTGTAATTGAAGGCGAAAAAGAAAGAATTCAGCCTTACGAAGGTGATGTTATCGCAATTAAAGGTGGCGGAATGTCAAAAACTTTCACTGTTAGAAAAGTTTCAAGCGGTGTTGGTGTAGAAAGAATATTCCCGTTTAATTCACCAAAAGTTGCTAAAATTGAAGTTGTAAGAGAAGGTAAAGTTAGAAGAGCTAAACTTTACTATCTTAGAAAACTTTCTGGTAAAGCTGCAAGAATTAAAAGTAAAACTAGATAATATATTTAGATTTTCGTCCCCCGCTTGCGGGGGTTTTTTTATTTTAAAAAGAGCCGTAAATGAAAATTATAATTCCACAAAATCTTTTTAGTGCTATCTGGGCATTAACACTTGATGATAAAGATAAAGCAGAGTTAGTGATAAAAAAATCTTCACTTGTAACTCAGAGTCTTATGAATGATGAAGCCAAACTGGCTTTAATTCCTTCTATGGATCTGCTTTCTCATAAAGATTTGTTTGTATCTACCAAATTTTCTATTGCTTTCGATGGAAATGTCAGTAATTCTCTCTTTTTGTTTTCTGAAAATAAAACAGAAATTGAGACAGTTACAGTAAGAGGTGATGTTAGTTCAAATGAATTGATTTTAACTAAACTTCTCTTTTCCTAAAGATTTGATATGGATGTTGAAGTTGAACTGGATACAAATGAAGATGCAAGTCTTGATCCTGACAAAAATTATCTGATTGTAGGAAATGAAAACTATTTCGATCCTGATAAATTGTTCAACAAAGTAAGTTTTGCCGATCTTCTTGCCGAATTGCTAAACTTCCCTTATGTGAATTTTGTAGTTGCATCTAAATCGGAAGAAGCTATTAAACAGTTCAACGAAAACTATGCAGAAGTTGATTCACTTATTGAAGATAATGCAGATGATTACTTAACAAGATTATCTTTAGATCCGGTTGTAAAAGGATTTCTTGCTGAAAATATCAACACAATTTATTACGATATGACTACTAATGAAGAAATGGGTCTGACTGAACTTATAAGACTGCCATTTTATCATGGGATGATTAAAGATATAATAGAAGTGAAATTTATATAAACAGCATTTCCGAAGAAATGCTGTTTAATATATGCTAGTTAACTTTATTCAACACTTCGTTGTTTGATTTGAAAGTATTAATTATTTTAACTGTTTCTTCAGCTACAGCTTCCTGAGCCTGGTTTGTAGATGCACCAATGTGATGAGTAATGTAAATATTTGCATTATTTTGAAGAGGTGAACTCACATCGCCGCTTTTTGATTCAGGTTCGTTATTAAACACGTCAAATCCCGCAACAATATTTTTCTCTTCAATTGCTTTAAGAAGAGCTTCTTCGTTAACAACCTGAGGTCTGGAAGTATTTACAAGTAAAGTACCTTTTTTCATCAAACCAAACATTTTCTCGCCAAACAATCCTTTGGTTTTATCATTTGAAGGTAAATGTAATGAAATTACATCTGATTCAGCTACAAGAGCTTCAAGATCAGTTGTATATTCAACATTTGGATGTTTTACTTCTACTATATCAAACCCTTTTATTTTCATTCCAAAGGCAGCTGCTCTTGTGGCAAGTTCTCTACCAATGTTACCAAGACCAACAACACCCAACGTTTTACCGTAAAGTCCGTTTGATTTTGAGTAAGTTGCTTTATTCCAAACACCATTATTAAAATCAGAAACATTACTTGGAATTTTTCTATCAAGGGAAATAATTAATCCCATTGCAAGTTCGGCAACAGCAATTGCATTTTTACCTGGAGTATTTGCAACGGCAATACCTTTTTCAGTTGCAGTTGCAGTATCAATATTATTGTATCCTGAACCTGCTCTGATAATTACCTTAATTGAATCGTTGCTTGTAAGAGCTGCTGCATTAACTTTTGTTGATCTTACAACTATTACATTAATACCTTCAGTGTGGTTAGGAATATCATTTTCGCCTAATCCCGGCTCGTAAGCAACTTCAACACCCTGAGTACGTAATTCTTCGACATATTTTTCAGGAAATTTGTCGGCAATCAATACTTTCATTTTTTTCTCCAATTTGATCAGATTTAGAAATCTGAAAAATGATTATTTAATAACGAATTATATTGTTTATACATTGAATTATATATCCATTTCATTAAAAACCAGCTGCCTTCAGCCCGTTTTTTTATCTCTTTAGAATTTTCTTTCATTTGCAAAGTAAGATGTCTTACCTCTTCTTTTGTCAATTTCACTTCAAAATGGTTTTCTGCCAGTTTATCCATTATAGAATTATAAGCTCTTAAAACCGTAGCAAATCTGCTGTCAGACTGCATTTGTCCGCTTGCCTGCTTACAGAAATTTGTTATTAATTTTGCTTCATTTTTGTCAAAACTGAAATTGTAATTCTTGAATAATTTTTTCATAAAACCTAAACCTTTAGTGATAATAAATTTTCCCTGATTTTGGCATATCCGGGTTTTATAATTTCGTAAATATATTTCAAGCGCTCGTTATGCGGAAGAAATGCCGATTTCATAGCGTTAATATTTAGTTTTTCAACATCTTCCAGAGTAATACCAAAATACTCAATTGCTGTGAGATATTCTTTGGTTAGAGTAGTATCACTCATAAGACGATCGTCAGTATTTAAGAACACTCTAAATTTTTTCTTGAAGAGAGAAATAAAAGGATGATTTTCCAATTTATCAATAGCTCCTGTGTGAACATTGCTTAAAAGACAAATTTCAAGCGGAATTCTTTTATCCAGAATAAACTGAGCAAGATTTCCCATCCCGACTATTTCTCTGTTGTCATCAAAATAAATATCTTCAATTAAACGGGTTGCGTGACCAATACGATGGGCGCCGCAATATTGAATTGCCTGCCAGATAGATTCTTTTCCAAAAGCTTCGCCGGCGTGTATTGTAATATTGAAATTTTCTCTGCTTATATACTGAAATGCTTCCAGATGCTTTTTAGGAGGATAACCACCTTCTTCACCTGCAAGATCAAATCCTACAACACCGTTTTTACGAAAGTTTGTTGCAAGCTCAGCTATTTCAAGAGTGTTTTGCATATTGCGCATTCCGCATAGAATTAGTCCGTAACCAACTCCAAACTCTTTTTTCCCTTTTTCAAGTCCGGCCAGAACAGCCTTAACAGCATCTTCCATATATAAGCCGTTAGAAGTATGAAAAACAGGAGCAAATCTTGTTTCCACATAAACAATGCCGTCTTTATACATATCTTCTATCATTTCGTAGGCAACTCTTTCTAAGCTCTCTTTACTTTGCATCACGGCGCAGGTATGCTCAAAACCTTCAAGGTATTCAACTAAATTTCCTTTGTTTGCTCCTCTGTGGAACCATTCTGCAAGTTCACCTGAATCAGTTGTTGGAAGCTTTTTGTAGTTAAAATCTTTTGCAAGATCGATAATTGTTTCGGGGCGTAAGCCGCCGTCGAGGTGATCGTGTAACTGTACTTTTGGTGCTTTGTTAATAACTTCAAATGAATTCATAAATTCCCTCATTTTTACATTGCAAGATATCTCACACGGGCAACAAAATCAATTCTTAAACATCTACTTTGAACGGAGAAATTTAACCTTGACTGTAGAGGTCTAAATTACTAACTTTTACTCTTGATTAAATGCAATTTAACCAATTATTTACTATAGGAGAATCAATGAAACGTTTATTATCAGTGTTAGTCGTAATTTCAATGGCACTTGGAATCACTGCTTTTGAATGTGCTTCCAAGGAAATGACTAGTGCAAAAATGTATATCAACCAGAAGAAAAATGATAAAGCTATCCAGTCATTAGAAGAAGAAATAGCAAAAAACCCTAAAAATGATGAAGCTTTTTATTTATTAGGCAGACTTCAGGGTGATGAAGGAAAAATAGATGAAATGATTACTAATTTTGATAAGTCTCTTGAAATCAGTAACAAATTCAAAAAAGATATAGATGGTATGAGATTATTCTTCTGGGGTAATAACTTTAACCTAGCTATTGGTAAATTTAACCTTGCTAACAAAGAAACAGATAAAGAAAAGCAAGCAGCTTTATTTCTTGAAACTATCGGATTATTTGAAGATGCTATAAAATGTGAACCAGATTCTGTAATTACTTATCAAAATATTGCGTACGCATATTTTAATGCTGGTAAAAGATTTGAAGCTAAAGAAACTATGAAAAAAGCTCTTAGCTTAAAACCAGATGCTGAAATGTTTGTTTTGTTAGGGTCAATCTTTTCTGAAGATGAACAATATGATGAAGTTATTGAATTGGCTAAAGAAGCAAGAAAACATTTCCCTGAAGATTCAGAAATGTTAAGAATAGTTTCCAACGCATACATTGCAACAGGTAAACTTGATATTGCGTTAGCTACATTTGAAGAAGGTATTTCTAAAGAACCAACAAACAAATTTTACAGATATAATTTTGGGTCACTTTTACTTAATGCACAAAAATATGAAGAAGCTATCGAACAGTTAAAAGCAGCTGTTGAAATAGATCCTGAATATACTAATGCAATTTATAACCTTGGTGTTGCTTATGTTAATAAAGGTTCTAAAGTAAGAGAAGAGAATGAAGAAAAAGAAATTGATTCAGATGAATATAAAACATATTTCAAAAACGCTCTTCCTTTGTTTGAAAAATATTTGGAAACAAATCCTGAAGATGTAAAAATCTGGGAATTGTTAGGTCAGGTATATGCTAACCTTGGCGAAACTGAAAAATCTAAAGAAGCTTTTGACAAAGCTGATTCATTCAGATAAAAATTATTTTTATAGATGTTGCCCCGACAAATTTGCCGGGGCTTTTTAATTTTAAAAGGATAGGTTATGGAAAACGAAAAAGAGAAGAAAGGGCAGCAGATTAATATAGAGCTGGGCGAGAAAGAAGCAGAAGGAATTTATTCAAATCTGGCAATTATTACTCATTCACCGGCAGAGTTTATTATCGATTTTACCCGTGTTGTACCTGGTGCCCCTAAAGCAAAAGTACACTCCAGAATTATTACAACTCCTCAGCACGCAAAAATGTTGTTAATGGCTTTGCAGGAAAATGTTGTAAAATTTGAAAAACGATTCGGAGAGATAAAGCTTGAAGAAGTTGGTGAGCAATATGGTTTTATGAAATCAGATCTTAAGGGACCAATCAACTAGTATTTTTATACCGTAATTCAAAAGAATTACGGTCACCCTTCCAATTTGTGCCGCACATCACACCTAATTAAAGTTAGAATTCAAGTATTAAGATTTTATTATATATTCGCGATAGTATATACTGTTATTGCAGGTTTCTCGATAGTACGTTATATTGAAATTAACATACATTACATAAATTGCATGGAGATGCTATGGCAAAATTGATACGAAGTATTGTTTTATTTTTACTTCTGTTTACTATCACAAACTTGGGGCAAAACATTAATGTTCGTTTGAACGTTGATCCGGGCATATCTCAGTTAAATTTAACCTCGCTTATTGTTGATGAAAATCTCAGCGGCACACCGAGAGTATTCAGGGTAGTAATTACACCTGAACAAAGAAATGTTATTATGGAAGGTCAAGTTTTCTGGAAACCGGTTAGCGGAACCTTTGAAAATGTGTACTCTTTTAAAACTAAAAGGTTTTTGTCACACACTTTCACTAATCAGGATTTGAATAACGGACAAATAAAAATTGACAGGCAGGAAGAAAATATAGACAATGATGTTTTAGAGGAACTCAGAAAGTTCGGAACAATAACCGGAACAATGAGAATCAAAATAAAAGTTACTGATGTGGGTACCGGACAGGTAGCTTTTGATGAAGAAGAAATTAAATTCCTCAACCCTGCTCAAACTCTGTCAGTGAGATCACCATTCCCGCACTCAGTAGAAGATGTGGGCGGAGTAATGGCAGAATGGGACAGGGTACCTGGTGCATTAAGTTATAAAATAACTTTGGTACAAAAAAAACATAAAGGGCAATCACTTGAAGATGCTTTAACTTCAGGACAACCATTAATAGACAAACGAGATGTTGGTAATAAAACCAAAGTTAATTTGCGCAGATTACTGGAACGTGAATGGGTTCCCGGAATGGAACTTGTCTTTCAAGTAGAAGCCGTTACTGCAGCGCCCGGAGGAAGCGTAGAATTAAAAAGTACTCCGACTAATTTTTTCCTGGAAAACCCAAATGATCAAAGCAAAGATATTATTGATCCTGAAGAATTACTTGATTTAATTTTTCGCGGAGAAATAAAACCGGATCAAATCAAGCGAAGTATGATTGATGGTCGGCGCATTGATGTGGAAAGATTGATGCGATTGATTAACAGACTTAAAGCTAATCCGAATTTAATTGTTAACAAAAGATTTTTGGGAAAACCAGGGAGATAAAAAATGAAAATTGCTACTAAGATAACTATGGTTTTGTTTTTTACAACTCTTTTGTTTTCTCAGGAAAATAAAAATCCGGTTGCTCTTGTCAGAAAAGTTGTAAAAAATGTTAAGCACGAAACCATTGAAAAAATTGTTAAAGATGCTAAACCGGGCACTCCGCTTCTTGACGGAGAACTTGTTAAAACCGGTGTTAAATCATTAGCACTTGTAAAGTTTCTGGATGGATCTTTAATAAGAGTAAGAGAAAATTCTCGCTTAACAATTCACGGAAGCAAAAAAGGCAAAAAGCAAATAGCCAATACAATTATTCATTCGGGTGAATTAAACTATGATGTAAATAAACAAGAAGAAGATGAATTTAAATTTACCACACCAACAGGTATTGCCTCTATCCGCGGAACTTCCGGAAGTATTGAGGTTGGTGAAAATGAAACCACATTTCTTCTTGAAACCGGACAAGTTGAACTGGAAGCAACAAAAGGAGAAAAAGCAACGGGAACACTAACTCCCGGTAAATTTGCAAAAATTGGTCAGGATGGAAAAATAGTTTTTGGAGATTTAACTGATAAACAGAAACAGAAACTTAAAAATGCCAAACTTACCAAAGTGAAGAAACTAAAAATAGAAACTGAAAATGGAATTTATGAAATAGAATTTCTCGATAAAGAAAATTAATACTACTAACCAAAGGAAATAATGAGATGAAAAAATATAAATTTATGTCAGCTTTAGTTAGTGTCTTAATTTTCTCCTTTTTTGTTGTTAGCTCAGTAAATGCTCAAGGTGGAGAAATAATTTCTAAAGTTGAATTTGGTAATGCATTTGAAAACAATCCCCTTAAAGTTGAAGTGGAATTGTATCAAAGCGGAAATATCGGCAGAGTTTTATTTATTTATAAATCTTTCGGTCAGGGAGAATTTATTCAAAAAGAAATGGTGTTAAATGGCAGACAGGCCACAATTGTAATTCCTGCAGAAGAAGTTTTACCGCCATTTTTAGAATACTACGTTAAAGCAGAAACTGTTACGGGTAAATCTGAAACCTGGCCGCTCGGTGTGCCGGATGAAGGAACACCTCTTCAATTAGTTGTTCAGACAATGTCGCCTAAAGACAGAGAAGTAATTTTTCTTACACCTGAAAAGGGAAGTATTGTAAGCAAAGATGATTTGTTTATTTCTATTTCGTTGTTGAGAGCTTCAGATGATGTAGATAAACAGGCTACAAAACTTTTTATTGGTGAAGAAGATGTTTCATCAAAAATGGTTCTTTCCGGAGACTTGATTATATTTTATCCGGATAACTTTCCCGGATTAATTGATGTTGGAGAGAAAACAATTAAACTTCAACTTTACGATAATGAAGGGGAATTGTACCACGAAGTTAAATCAAACTTCTCTGTTGTATCGCAGGCAGAGTTTATGGCAAGAGCAGGCAGATTTAAATACAATCTCGATCTTACCGGCGAAGCAAGAAACGAACAATTCTCCGGCGAAGGGACTTTCTATAACAACGTTAATGCTGACTTTAGAGCAAGCGTAGATTCCTGGGATATTAAAGCCAATGTTTACGTTTCTTCAGAAGAAAAAAATGATCTGCAGCCTGTAAACAGATTTAGTGCTTCTGTAAAAAGTGACTGGATGCTTCTTGAAGTGGGAGATAACTACCCTGTTTATCCGTCACTTATAATGAACGGTAAAAGACTGCGCGGTGTAAATGGTGAAGTAAACTGGGGCGTTTTTAATTTGCAGGCTTCTTACGGACAATCAGAAAGAAGTATTGAAGGTGAGTTGATAAAAACTTATCAAAATAATGAAGCGGTTCTTGGTTCAAACATTATTAAAATTGATGCTGTTAAATATGGCGCTCCGTTTGGTGAAATAAATGCCGGTACTTTTAAACGAAATGTTTTTGCTGTTCGTCCGTCATTTGGTAAAGGTGAAAATTTCCAGTTTGGATTATCGTACCTTCACTCAAAAGATGATGTTAACTCAATTACCTTTGGAACTTTGCCGCAAGAAAATCTTGTAATCGGAACCGATCTTATGTTTGCGTTTGATGACCGAAATATTGTGTTCACTTCGCAGGCCGCAGTTAGTTTACTTAACTCTGATATCTCTTCCGGAACTCTAACCGATGCCCAGCTCGATTCACTTTTTGCAAGTGGAGAAAGGTTTGATACCGATTTGAATTCTGTAAAAGATGTAAAGGATATTCTTAACAGATTTATTACAGTAAATCAATTTCTCGGTCCGCTAAACCCGGATGAGCTTGCATCTTTAGCTGCTGAAGCAGGAATCAGATTAAATTATGTAAATAACAATCTTAATGTGAAATATATTTATCGCGGAAATAAATTTGTTTCTTTCGGACAACCATTTACCAGAACCGATGTAAAAGGAATTAATATTACCGACAGAATTAATTTGATTGATAACAAATTATTTGTCAATTTGGGATATGAAAAACTTGAAGATAACTTGCAGGAAACAAAACAGGCAACAACTGATTACCAGACTTTTAATGCAAGTGTTTCTGTTTTTCCAAGAGCCAATTTTCCTAACATAACTGTTGGTTATACAAAATATCAAAATGAGAACGGACTTGCCGCTTCAGACAGTGCCGCTGTAGATGATTACACTAACAGATTTTATGCGAACGTTTCTTATGATATTAAGACGAGCATTCGTCACAGAGTTTACTTGAATGTATCTACTTCCGATCGTGAAGATAACAGTATTTTTAATTCCGATGCAAAAAGTACTTCTGCATCATTTATGTGGAACACATATTGGAACCGGGATCTTTCAAGTTTTATAAGAGCAACTTTGTATGATAGTGAAATAAGTGGCGAAGATTTTGATTATACTACAATTTCAATTGGTGGAAAGTATAAAGTGATTCGTAACAAACTTGAGCTGTCAGCATCTGTTAGTCCGAGTTTCGGCGACTTTGAACGACAGGCGCTGGATGTAACAGGAACGTACTACTTTATGAAAAACTTAAGTCTGGATGCACAGTTCAGAATTTACAGAATACCTGATATGGATACTGATTCTATTGTAGGCGTTATTCTCAGATATAATATTTAATATGGATATCAAAAAAAAGAAGAATAGATTTACAGGATTATTTATTTGTGTGATTGTTATCGTGACATTGATAACAGTCACACAAGATTTTTTATTTCCCCTCAGCTTCCTTAAAACTCTAGAATTAAAAACTATTGACAACCTCTTTGCAGAAAGAGGAGAAATTAATATCAGTGATTCTTCCGATGTTATTATTCTTGAAATAACCGATGACACATATCAGCAACTTCCACCTTCGCAAAGAAGCTGGCCCTGGCCGAGATCTGTTTTTGCGCGTGTAATTGAAAACCTGAACGAAGCAGGTGTAAAAGTAATCGGAATCGATTTGGTAATGGCTTCGCCGGATCAGTATGATTTGAAGAATGATTTTCTTTTGTCAGCAACGATAAAAAAATATGACAATGTAGTTGTTGCCGGACAAATAGACATTGCCCGTGAACAAATTATTGATAAAGTAAAAAATCAAAAACTCAATTCCGGAACCGGAGTAATTACAAAAAATAATGAAAACTATGGTAATATTTTTTATGCTGCTGATAGTTCAATAGGACTGGTAAATGTGCCAAGTGATTATGACGGAGTTTATCGTTCTTATCGTCCCTTTATTTATTCAGCAGTTACAAACGATTCTATCCCGACATTTTCCTTTGCAGTACTAAATAAACTTTACAAGAAAAAGCAAAGTTATCGGGCAGAAAATAAAACAGATTTTTTTGAATATGAAAATATCAGGATTCCCAAATACGCATCAAACTCAATTTTAATTAATTACTATTCACTTGAGAAAGATGTCGATTTCAAACATATCAAATTGATTGATGTACTGGACGATAAAGATTTCAAAACAATTGATGAAATTGAATTTGGTGAAAGTCTGGATACCTGGGATAATCCCGATTATGGAATTCTTCACTCCGGGATTTTCAAAGACAAAATTGTACTTATCGGCTCCACAATGCCGGAAGATAAAGATCAGTTTCCTGTTACACTTTCAGGAGAAAGCGGAGAACAAAATTTGATGTACGGAGTTAAAATCCATGCTTCGGTTATTCAAAATGTGATTGACAAAAATTTTATTCATCGACAAAATAAACTCATCGAAATTTTGCAAATAATAATTTTTGTTTTACTGGGATTTTATTTGTCATCTGCTTTGAAAAAAATTATAACTAAGACCATACTTGTTGAATTGATAAGCGTGGTAAGTTTATCAGTTGTGATCTATCTTTTTTATCTGTTAAGCAAATATCTCTTTATAGAAAAAAATATATTGATCTTATACCTCAATTCTACAGTTGCATTGGCAGCGGGATATTTCAGCAGCGCAATATATAATGTTCTCAGAGAGCGTCAGCAAAACGCAATGATAAAGGGAATGTTTGGCTATTACGTTAGCAGAGAACTTGTTAATGAATTAATTGCAGATCCTGATAAACTGAAACTGGGCGGTGAGAACAGAGAGCTTTCTATTTTGTTCAGTGACATTGTCGGGTTTTCAACTTTAAGTGAAAAGATGACAGCCGATGAACTGGTTACTTTGATGAACGAATATCTTAGTGCAATGACTCAGATTGTTTTAAACAATAAAGGCACTCTCGATAAATATATTGGAGATGCTGTAATGGCGTTTTGGAACGCACCTGTTAATGTTGAAACGCACGCACTTGAAGCTTGTAAATCAGCTCTGCTTATGAGAAAAAAAGTTGATGATCTGCAAATTGAATGGAACCGAAGAGGAATCCCGTTAATCGATATTCGTATAGGAATAAACACCGGAAAAGTAGTTGTTGGAAATATGGGAGGAGAAAAACGGTTCGATTATACTGTTATGGGAGATGAAGTTAACCTTGCTTCCCGACTCGAAGGAACCAACAAGCAATATGGCACTCACATTATAATAAGCGATACAACTTATGCGCAGGTCAGTAAAAAAATAGTAACACGAAAACTTGATACCATAATTGTAAAAGGAAAAACAAAACCGACCACCATTTACGAACTGATCGGATTAGCTGATGAGCAATCAGCAAAAGAAAAACTGGAGTCACTCGATCTTTATTTCAAAGGTTTGGAAATGTATGAACAAAAAGAATTTAAAACTGCCGGTGTTTTCTTTCAGCAATCTTATGAAAAAACAAAAGATCAGACTTCTTACATCTATATGGAAAGATGCCGCTTTTATATAGAAAATCCCCCGAGCAAAGATTGGAAAGGTGTGTTTACGATGACCACAAAGTAAATGTACAAAAACTGGACTTTTTAAGTTTGTTTGTTTACTTTGTGATATTAATGAACCAAAATCGCACTAAATGAAGATTTTTTACCTTTTATATCTATTTTTGATAATTAATATTTCCGCGCAGAACGGAACTGAGTATTTCAGATTTTTATATCCTGACTATATTCCCAATTCTGCCAAGACTGAAATAACATCCATTTGCAGTTTTAACGACGGCGACTATGATGAAATAGAAATTATCCTTAGCACAGATACCAAGGTTACACTTGAAGATGTGGAAATAAATATTCTTAATAAAAATCAAAAGGTGGAATTTCTTCTTCTCGACGATTACAAACTGGATGGAAATATCTATTCAGTCCTTCTCAACCGAAAAGATTTTTCATTTGTCAACAACACAATTCAACTTGTTTATCAACTCGCTCTGGATGATTTTGACGAAACAATGATTAACTTCACGGTTTATTATCTTAAAGAAGGAGAAGTGGTAAAAGAATTTAGTTCTCTAGATGATTCCAGATTTGAACCGATATATCTTGCAACATACAGACCGCAAAAAAATGCTCCGGGTCTCGCACTAAAACTTACAGAAGATAAGCTCTTTGAAGTTAATCTAAAAGAAGAAAATTATGAAAACTTTGCATTGGAGTTTTGGGGCGAACTAAATGATGTTGAAAAGTTTTTGAAAATTATCTCAAACGAAAATGAAATTTTTTCCCTTACAAAAAATAAATTTGGGATGCTTGAAACAAACGATACGGAAAGTATGGAAATTGTTAAGAGCACATTTATATCAGAAAATGCCTGGTATCATCTCTGCATTTTTTATGACGATACATTTTCAAAAATAAAAGTTTATGTTAATGAAGAACTGAATTTTACATTTAATGTAAAACTGGATAGTGATTTGCAAATTCTGTTTCAGAATTATAAATCAGACTTCAAAATGGATCTGCTTCGTTTGTGGAACCGACCGGGAGAGCCTGAAGAAGTTTTCGAATTGAAGAATTACAAAATGGTTTCTGATTTTTCAAAAATTATATATCAAAACACCTTTGACCAAAATACTATAGAAAATAAGAATTATGAGCTCGTTCCATCAACAGCACCATTGGTTTCCAGAGCGCCGGAATTAAATATTAAAGGGTATTCAAACTTCTATACTTTGCAATGGGACAGCAGGGAAGTTAAAAATATAAAAGAGTTTATTCTTGAAAAATCTCTGGATGGAAAAAGCTTCACTGAGATTTACAAAATAGAAAAATATTCAGATGATGAAAAAAGTTTTACCTATACAGATGTTAAAAATGTAAAAAATAAATTAGTCTATTACAGAGTTAAACAAGTTAACACTGACGGAAGTTTGGTTTATTCGGCGCAGTTAAAAATCGGGCAGAAAAAGAGAAAAAACTTTGTGCTTAATCAAAACTTTCCAAATCCGTTTAATCCTGTAACAAAAATTAATGTTGAACTTTTAGAAGATACTGAAGTTCAGGTAATTGTTTACAACATTGTCGGAGTTAAAATAGACAGAATTTTTAACGGATCACTCGTTAAAGGGAATCATGAATTTGAATTTGACGGAAGTGAATTACCGTCGGGCATATATCTTTTGGAAGTAAAGACTTCAGTCTCTTCCGAAGTTATGAAAATGATATTGGCAAAATAGTCATCAAAATATTAAAGGGGTTTCAATGTTTTCAAAAGTGTTCTCCAGTGCAACGCTGGGCATAGATGCGTATATTGTTGAAGTAGAAACACACTGCGAAAAAAATATTCCGGGCTTTACAATTGTTGGTTTACCCGATAACGCAGTTAAAGAGAGTAAGGAAAGAGTATCAGCGGCAATTAAAAACTCGGGCAGTAAATTTCCAATCAAAAAAATAACTGTAAATCTTGCTCCGGCAGATATAAAAAAAGAAGGAAGCGCGTTTGATCTTCCTATTGCCATTGGTATTTTGGCTGCTGCTGATATGGTGAACACAAAATTTTTGAATTCATCAATTATACTGGGAGAGTTAAGTCTGGACGGAACATTAAAGCCTGTCCGCGGAGCGTTATCCATAACAGTAGAAGCAAGAAGAAAAGGTTTTGAAAGAATTATCTTACCGCGCGAATCAGCTAAGGAAGCATCGATAGTTGAAGGCATTAAAGTTTACGGAGTCAGTAATTTACTGGAAGTAACAAACGCTTTTAATGAAGAGAAAACGCCGGATTGTTTTAGAGCAGATACAGATAATCTTTTCAATACTGTGAATGTTTACGAAAAAGATTTTTCTGATGTAAAAGGGCAGGAGAATGTAAAACGAGCAATGGAAATAGCCGCCGCAGGAGGTCACAATATATTGATGATTGGTCCGCCGGGATCAGGTAAAACAATGCTGGCTAAAAGATTTTCTTCGATATTGCCGCCTCTTACTTTTGAAGAAGCACTTGAGACAACCAAAATACATTCAGTTGCCGGAATGCTTCCAAAGGAGAAAGCATTAATTACGGAAAGACCTTTTAGGAGTCCGCACCACACTGTATCAGATGCTGCGTTAATTGGCGGAGGCTCTTATCCTCGTCCGGGCGAAGTATCCTTTGCACATAACGGAGTGTTGTTTTTAGATGAACTACCTGAGTTTAAGAAAAATGTTCTTGAAGTTATGAGGCAGCCTTTGGAAGATTATAAGGTGACAATCAGTCGTTCAAAAATGTCACTTGAATATCCTGCTAATTTTATGTTATCTGCGGCAATGAATCCATGTCCATGTGGATTTTTCACAGATCAGGAAAAAGAATGTACCTGTGGTTCACAGCAAATACAAAAGTATATGTCAAAAATTTCGGGGCCGCTGCTTGACCGGATAGATATTCAGATAGAAGTACCGGCGGTAAAGTACAAAGATTTATCAAACAACAAGCAGGGAGAAACATCGGCTGAAATAAGAAACAGAGTTATTCAGGCAAGAAGAATTCAATTAGAAAGATTCAGAACATCTAGAACAGTAAGAAACAATGCAGATATGGAAGCAAGAGAAGTAAGACAAATATGCAGAATAGATAAATATGGAGCGGAGCTATTAAAGATGGCAATGGATAAATTAGGGCTATCTGCAAGAGCTTATGACAGGATATTAAAAGTAAGCAGAACAATAGCTGATTTAGAAAAGTGCGAAAATATAACCTCAATGCATATTAGTGAAGCAATTCAATATAGGAGTCTGGACAGAGCGCTGTGGAGGCATTAAATTTTTAACACAAATTATTTAAAAGATGTTGACACTATAAAAAATATGCCCTATATTTCTGTTCTTCTTTGAAAAGTTGTTTGAGCTGTTAAGCGTAAGTAAAAGAGAAAAAAGTACTTGCAAGTAATCGCTAAAAGTATTAACTTTACAATTCGTTTGTAAATAAAAAATATGGGCAGGCGCCAAAGCTGGAGAGTTGGGGCGGACTGTAAATCCGTTGGCTACGCCTGAGGGGGTTCGATTCCCTCCCTGCCCACTCCTAAAGAAACAGATTCTAAAGTTTGTTTCTTTTTTTTATTGTAAGCGGGGGTAACTCAATTGGTAGAGTCACAGCCTTCCAAGCTGTTGGTTGCGGGTTCGAGCCCCGTCTCCCGCTCAAAAGTTAAAAGCTGACGTAGCTCAGTTGGTAGAGCACATCCTTGGTAAGGATGAGGTCACCGGTTCAATCCCGGTCGTTAGCTCTAAGAAATATAAAATGCCTTTCTTTTTTATCGATAAAAGTCAGTGCATTTTTTTAAGGTTTAAAATAAAATTAAAATTGCCTTGGAGTAATAAAATGGCTAAAGCTAAAAATATTAGAGTACAGATTACATTAGAATCTACAGCTGGCACCGGGTATAGATATACGACAAAGAAGAATAAAAGAAATCATCCAGCAAGAGTTGAATTCAAAAAGTATGATCCTGTTGTAAGAAAGCACGTAGTTTTTAAAGAAACTAAGTAAAAGTTTTTATACGTGAGTGGCTCAATTGGCAGAGCAGCGGTCTCCAAAACCGCAGGTTGGGGGTTCGAATCCCTCCTCACGTGCCATCATTAAGTTTTAACGACTTGAGAATATGAAAGAAAAAATAATCAAATTTTTTGAAGACGTAGTCAAGGAAATGAAAAAAGTTACTTGGCCTACGAAGCAAGAGCTAAAGGAATCTACAAACGTTGTAATAGCGGTGTGTATCTTTATAGCTCTATTTACGTATGCAATTGACGTAGTTATAACTCAATTATTTAAGCAAATTTTTTAAGGTTTATAACACTTGGAAGATTTTAACGCAAAATGGTATGTAGTCAGAACATTTTCTGGCCACGAAAACAAAGTTAAAAACGTAATTGAATTTGAATTGCGTGATAACGATGATTTACGTGCAAGAATTCATGAAGTCCTAGTTCCAACTGAAAAAGTATTTGAAGTTAAGGACGGGAAAAAAAGAACAAAAACGAAAAATTTCTTTCCTGGCTATCTATTATTAAATGCTGATCTGGATAACAGAGTTATCGACTTTATCACCAACTTGCAGTCCGTTATGGGATTTTTAGGATCCCAAAATCATCCTGCTCCACTACAACCCGACGAAGTAAAAAGAATTGTTGGAAGAGTTAAAAGAGACGAAGATACTGAAAGAACAGACACTATTTTCAGAAATGGTGATTTTGTTAAGATTATCGACGGGCCATTTAACAACTTCTCGGGAACTGTAGAAGAAGTTAATGAAGAAAAAATGAAAATTAAAGTAATGGTTTCAATTTTTGGTAGAAAAACACCGGTTGAAATCGATTTCGCACAAGCAGAGTTAGAAAAATAAGTAAGGTTTTATTATGGCTAAGAAAATTGACGGATACATTAAGCTGCAAATTCCTGCCGGACAAGCTAATCCATCACCACCTGTAGGTCCAGCTCTTGGACAAAAAGGTGTTAACATCATGGAATTTTGTAAACAGTTTAATGCCAAAACATCAGACAAAGCTGGTTTGATTATTCCAGTAGTGATCACTGTCTATGCAGACAAATCATTTACGTTTATCACAAAAACACCACCAGCGGCTGTTTTAATTAAAAAGATTCTTAATCTTAAATCAGGTTCAGCAGAACCAAACAAAATTAAAGTTTCTCAAATTACCAGAGCTCAGTTACAAGAGATTGCAGAAACAAAAATGCCTGATTTAAATGCAAATGATATGGATCATGCTATTAGTATGATTGCCGGTACTGCCCGTAGTATGGGTATTACTGTTGTAGATTAAGTGATTATTTAAAAATTATAAGTTGGTAGAAAAATGAAACTTTCGAAGAGAGTTAAACAAATAAAAGAAAAAGTAGACTTTAAAAAAGAGTATACTATTGAAGAAGCAATTAAGGTTCTTAAAGAAAATGCTACTGCAAAATTTACTGAATCTTTTGATTGTGCTATTCGTTTGGGCGTTGACCCAAGACATGCTGACCAGATGGTTAGAGGTACTTGTTCTTTACCACACGGTACTGGTAAAGAAGTTAAGGTATTAGTTGTTACAAGAAACAAAGCTGAAGATGCTTTGGCTGCTGGCGCTGATTATGCCGGATTTGAAGAATACCTTGAAAAAATTAAAGAAGGTTGGACAGATATCGATGTAGTTATTGCATCTCCTGATGCAATGGGTGAGTTAGGTAAATTAGGACGTGTTTTAGGTCCTAGAGGTTTAATGCCTAACCCTAAGAGTGGTACTGTTACTCCTGATGTTGCAAAAGCTGTTAAAGAAGTTAAAGCTGGTAAAATTGATTTCAGAGTTGACAAAACAGGTATCATTCATACCTCATTAGGAAAAATAAGCTTTGAAGAAAATCAGTTGGTAGACAATTTAGTTTCTTTCATTTCTACGATTCTTAAATTGAAACCATCATCAGCTAAAGGACAATATGTTAAGAGTTTATTTATCTCAACAACTATGGGTCCTGGTTTAAAACTTGACAAAGAAGAAGCTATTGCTGCAACTAAAAAATAATTTTGAAATTACGCACTCAATATATAAAGCTTCAATTATTAACTTATTTAGTTAGTTTGGGAGAAAGATGAACAAAACAGAAAAAGCAAATGTAGTCTCTCAAATAAAAGAATTATTAGATCAGTCAGCAGCTGTTTATTTAGTAGATTATTCTACTGTTACAGTTGACGAGATTAACGAAATTCGTAGAGAATTCCGTAAAGAAGATATCACTTACAAAGTTTTCAAAAATACTTTGTTCCAGAAAGCAATTGAAGGAAATGAAAGATTTGACGGCTTAAGTGAGCTTTTAGTTGGTATGACTGGTTTTGCGTTCGTTGATGAAAATTTTGTTGCTCCTGCTAAACTTATCAAAAAGTTTAACGGTCAATTTAAGAAATTTAACTTCAAAGGATGCGTTCTTGATTCAACGTTCTATGGAAGTGATCAGCTTGAAACTCTTGCTTCAATGCCAACCAAAGAAGAAATTATGGCTAGCATTGTTGGTAGTGTTGCTGCTCCTGCTCAGGGAATTGTTGGCGCAATTAATGGTGTTATGAGAGACATCGTAAGCTGCATCGATCAAATATCAAAAAAAGATGCTGCATAATTAACAAATTGGAAAATGAAAAGAATATAAATCTGGAGAATTAGAATGTCAGAAAAAATAGCTAAAATCGTTGAAGATATCAAAGCTTTAACAATGGTTGAAGCTGCAGAATTAAAAACTGCACTAGAAGATGAATTTGGTGTAACTGCTGCTGCACCTATGATGATGGCTGGTGCTATGCCTGCTGGTGGTGGCGCTGCTGCTGAAGAAGAAGAAAAAACTGAATTTGATGTAATCTTAGCTGGTGTTGGCGACAAAAAAATCAACGTTATTAAAGTTGTAAGAGCTCACACAGGTTTAGGTCTTAAAGAAGCTAAAGAATTAGTAGACGGTGCTCCAAAACCAATTAAAGAAGGTGCATCTAAAGACGAAGCTGAAAAAATCAAAGCTGAATTAGAAGAAGCTGGCGCTACTGTAGAAATTAAGTAAGCCAAAAATTATAAACATATAATTTATAGATATTACGCGCAAAAGTGGTAAGGTGGACGAGTCTGCTCTTATCACTTTTGTATATTTTTATAAGGTAACATTACCTTTTGAAATTTTTTTGGAGGTTTGGATTGACTAATACTAAAAACAAAAGGATTTCTTTCGCGAAGATTAAGCCGGTTATTGATACTCCGGATCTACTTAACATTCAGGTAGAATCATACGACGAATTTCTTCAGAAAAACGTTCGCCCAGATGATAGGGATAACAAGGGTCTTATGGCCGTGTTTAGCGGAAATTTCCCTATTCTTGACAATAAAGAATTTTTTAGATTAGATTTTGTAAATTACTTTATCGAAAAGCCCAGATATTCGATTTGGGAATGTGCTGAAAGAGGTCTTACCTACAGTGCTCCTTTAAAAGCTAAACTAAGACTTTCAACCAGAGATGATGAAACTGAAGAGTTTGTTAACTCGGTTGAACAGGAAGTTTATCTTGGAAACTTACCATTTATGACTGAAAAGGGTACCTTTGTGATTAATGGTGCCGAAAGAATTATTGTTAGCCAGTTGCACAGGTCACCTGGTGTAGCATTTTCACAAACTGTACATCCGAACGGAACTCCAATATACTCTGCTCGTATTATACCTTTCCGTGGTTCTTGGGTTGAGTTTGCTACTGATATCAATCATATATTATATGTTTATATAGATAGAAGGAAAAAATTCCCTTCTACAACTCTACTTCGCGCATTAGGTTATGAATCAGATGAACAGATTTTAAGTCTGTTTAACCTTGTAGAAAAAGTTAAAACTGTTGATATTGATATGGATAAACACATTGGTCGTGTTGTTGCCAGTGATGTTATCGATATGAATACAGGTGAAATTTTTGCTACCAAAGAAGAAGCATTAACTGAAGACAGTATCAAAGACATACTGGATTCAACGGTTGAAGAAATTGACCTTATTCAGGAAGAAATTTCTCCTGAGCAGGATTTGGTTCTTAATACACTTAAGAAAGATACTGCACAAACAAAAGAAGAAGCATTATATGCTATCTACAGACAGTTAAGATCAGGTGAAGCACCGGATCTTGAAACTGCAGAAGGATTAATTGAAAAATTATTCTTTAATGATAAAAGATATGATTTAGGTGAAGTTGGTCGTTTCAGAATGAACGATAAACTTGATTTAAATATACCTGAAGATGTAAAAGTTCTTACAATTGATGATATCCTTGCAATTATGAAAAATATCATTTTGATGAAAAATGGTATGATCAGTGTGGATGATATTGATCATCTTGGAAACAGAAGAGTAAGAACAGTTGGCGAGCAGTTACAGCAGCAATTTAATGTTGGTCTTGCAAGAATGGCTCGTACAATTAAAGAAAGAATGAATATGCGGGATAACGAAAATATGCAGCCACAGGATCTTGTTAATGCAAGAACCATTTCAAGTGTGATTAATGCATTTTTCGGTACAAATCAGTTGTCCCAGTTTATGGATCAGACAAATCCGCTTTCCGAGCTTACACATAAAAGAAGAGTTTCTGCTCTTGGACCTGGTGGTCTTACAAGAGAAAGAGCCGGCTTTGAGGTTCGTGACGTTCACCACTCTCATTATGGTCGTTTATGTCCAATTGAAACTCCTGAGGGTCCGAACATCGGTCTTATATCTTCATTAACTATTCATTCAAAAGTTAATGGATATGGTTTCCTTGAAACCCCATACAGAAAAGTTAAAGAAGGTATTGTTACTAAAAAAGTTGAATATCTTAGCGCTGATCAGGAAGATGAGTACACTATTGCCCAGGCAAATGCTCCAATTGATGATCAGGGTAAATTTATAAATGAAAGAGTTAAATGTAGAAATAAAGGTGAATTTCCGGTAGTTGTTCCAGATCACATACACTATATGGACGTTGCCCCTGCTCAGATTGTATCTGTAGCTGCATCACTTATTCCTTTCCTTGAGCACGATGATGCGAACCGTGCATTGATGGGATCTAACATGCAGCGTCAGGCTGTTCCTTTATTAAAGCCTGAAGCACCTATTGTTGGTACAGGTATGGAAGCTAAAGCAGCTAAAGATTCACGCGGCTGTATTGTTGCCGAAGATAACGGTGTTATTGAATATGTAGATTCCAACAGAATTGTTGTTAAATATGATATTCAGGAAGACAGCTTCGAAGCTTTAACTACTTTTGACGAAGAACGTAAAAAAGAATATCGGTTAGTTAAATTTGCCGGTACTAACCAGGAAACAAGTATTAATCAGAGACCTATAGTTATTGAAGGACAGAAAGTTAAAAAAGGTGAAGTAATTGCCGACGGACCTTCAATTGATACAGGAGAACTTGCTCTTGGTAGAAATATACTTGTTGCATTTATGCCTTGGAGAGGTTACAACTTTGAGGATGCGATTGTAATAAGTGAAAGAATTGTTAAAGAAGATGTTTACACATCATTACATATAGAAGAATTTGAACTTCAGGTGCGTGAAACTAAACGCGGGGAAGAAGAGCTTACAAGAGATATTCCTAACGTTAGTGAAGAAGCTACAAGAAATCTTGACGAAAATGGTATTATTCGTGAAGGTGCCGAGGTTAAAGAAGGTGACATTCTTATTGGTAAAATTACTCCAAAAGGTGAAACTGATCCTACTCCTGAAGAAAAATTACTTAAAGCAATTTTCGGTGACAAAGCAGGTGATGTAAAAGATGCTTCACTAAAAGCTTCACCAGGATTAAAAGGTACTGTAATCAAAACAAGATTATTTACAAGAAAACGTAAAGATGCCGAATCCAAGAAAATTGAAAAGAAACAGTTAGATGAATTAGAAAGCGGTTACAGACAAAGACGCCAGTCACATTACAACAAACTTGTTGAAAAAGTTATCAGAGTATGTGAAGGTGAAACAACTGTCGGTATCAGAGATCTTGACGGAACTGTAATTGTTAGAAGTAACACTGCTCTTAAAGCAGCTACTTTCCAGGCAATTGAAGATGTTACCAAACTTGATCCGACTATTGACTGGTTCAAAAATGAAGAAAAGAATACAATCATAAAAACTATGTTTAAAAACTACTTTGAAATTTTAACTGATTTTGAAGAAGACTTTAAACGTGAGAAATTAAAAATACATAGTGGTGATGAGTTACCTCCGGGTATTGTTCAGTTGGCTAAAGTTTATATAGCTAAAAAACGTAAATTATCTGTTGGTGATAAAATGGCAGGTCGTCATGGTAACAAAGGTGTTGTTGCTAAAATTGTTCCTGAAGAAGATATGCCGTACCACGAAGACGGAACACCTGTTGATATAGTACTTAACCCTCTTGGTGTACCTTCCCGTATGAACCTTGGTCAGTTATATGAAACTGCTCTTGGATGGGTTGGTAAAAAATTAGGATTGAAATTTGAAACTCCTATTTTTGATGGTGCTGGTCATAACGACGTTGCTGAATGGCTTGAAAAAGCTGAGTTGCCAATTGGTTCCAAGGCTGTCTTGCACGACGGACGTACAGGTGATAAATTCCACCAGAAAGTGACTTGCGGATATATATATATGCTTAAACTTGGTCATATGGTTGATGATAAACTTCACGCCAGATCAATTGGTCCTTACTCATTAATTACTCAGCAGCCATTGGGTGGTAAAGCTCAGTTTGGTGGACAGAGATTTGGTGAGATGGAGGTTTGGGCACTCGAAGGATACGGTGCTGCTCATACATTGCAGGAAATATTAACCGTTAAATCCGATGACGTGGCCGGACGTGCAAAAGTTTATGAATCAATAGTTAAAGGTGAAAATCTTGCTAAACCTAATATTCCGGAAGCCTTCAACGTTCTTATTAAAGAACTTCAAGGTTTAGGCCTGGATATTAAAATTAATTAATAATAATATTATTAATGTTTGGCTCAAAGGAGAAAGTTTATGAGATTTAGAAAACAAGAAAAACCTATAAAACAAATAGATAAGATGACCGTAAGTTTGGCAAGTCCCGATGATATCTTATCAAGATCTCACGGTGAAGTGACTAAACCTGAAACCATTAACTATAGATCATTCAGACCTGAAAAAGATGGTTTGTTCTGCGAAAAGATTTTTGGTCCGGTAAAAGACTGGGAATGTGCTTGCGGTAAATATAAAGGAATTAGATACAAAGGTATCGTTTGTGACAGATGTGGTGTTGAAGTAACACTTAAAAGCGTACGTCGTGAAAGAATGGGACACCTTGCACTTGCAGTGCCTGTTGTTCACATCTGGTTTTTCAGAGCGCTTCCGTCAAAAATTGGTAACCTTTTAGGTTTAACAACCAAAGAATTAGAAAAAATTATTTACTATGAATCTTATGTTGTTATTAACCCGGGAACAACAGGTCTTAGCAGAAAAGACTTGATTTCCGAAGATCAGTATTTTGAAATTTTAGCTTCACTTCCTCACGATAACGAAGCAATGGAAGATGACGATCCTAAAAAATTCGTTGCCAGAATTGGTGGTGATGCAGTTAAATTATTATTAAGACAGCTTGAAGTTGAAAGAACTTTCCTTTCATTAAAATCTCGTCTTAAAGAAGAAACTTCTCAGCAAAAACGTAATGAATTGTTAAAAAGACTTCGTGTTCTTGAATCATTTCGTGAAAGAGAAGGAAAAGTGCAAAATAAACCAGAATGGATGGTATTAAGTGCAGTTCCTGTAATTCCGCCTGAATTAAGACCATTGGTTCCGTTGGAAGGTGGTAGATTTGCAACATCTGATCTTAACGATCTTTACAGAAGAGTTATTATCAGAAACAACAGATTAAAAAGACTTATTGATATAAAAGCTCCTGAAGTGATTTTGAGAAACGAAAAACGTATGCTTCAGGAAGCAGTTGATGCACTTTTTGATAACTCAAGAAGATCAAGTGCGGTAAGAAGTGATGGCAACAGACCACTTAAATCTTTAAGTGATGTTCTTAAAGGTAAGCAGGGACGTTTCCGTCAGAACCTTCTTGGTAAACGTGTGGATTATTCCGGTCGTTCAGTAATTGTTGTGGGTCCTGAACTTAAATTACATCAGTGCGGACTCCCGAAAAATATGGCTGTTGAGTTATTCAAACCTTTTGTAATCAGAAAACTGATTGAAAAAGGATATTACAAAACAGTAAAAAGTGCAAGAAAAGCGGTTGACAGAAAAGATCCTGTTATCTGGGAAATCCTTGAAAGAATTATTAAAGGTCATCCTGTACTGTTAAACCGTGCTCCTACTCTTCACCGTTTGGGTATTCAGGCATTCCAGCCGGTACTTATCGATGGTAAAGCAATTCAGCTTCACCCGATGGTATGTACTGCATTTAATGCGGATTTTGATGGTGACCAGATGGCGGTTCACTTACCATTATCTTATGAAGCTCAACTTGAAGCAGGATTATTAATGTTAAGTTCACATAATATCCTTTCTCCTCAGAACGGAACTCCTATTGTTGTTCCTACTCAGGATATTGTATTGGGATGTTATTATTTAACAAAAGTTTTACCAGGTGCTCCTGGTGAAGGTTTGGTTTTTGCAGATTCTGATGAAGTGATTGTAGCTTTTGATCAGGGTTCTATTCATCTTCACGCAAAAATTAAAGTTAGAATTAATGGTGAAATTATTGAAACCACTACAGGTAGAGTAATCTTTAACCAGATTGTTCCAACTGAAATGGGCTACTTCAATGAACTGTTAATTAAGAAAGTATTTAGCGGATTCATTTACAAAATGTTTATGAAACTTGGTAATGAAGTAACTGCTAAATTCCTTGATGATCTTAAAGATATTGGTTACAGATATGCTACTGCAGCTGCTGTTTCTATTAGTTACAGTGATATGATTGTTCCAGAAGAAAAGAAACAGTTGATTGATGATTCAAACGCAAAAGTTTCCGGCATTCTTGAAGAACATGAAATGGGTCTGATTACAGATGCAGAGCGTTATAATAAAATCATTGACGTTTGGACACATACTACAAATAATGTTGCAAAATCGTTGATGACAAAAATTAAAACAGACCAAAAAGGATTTAACTCACTTCATATGATGGTTGACTCTGGTGCGAGGGGTTCTCAGGAACAGGTTCGTCAGTTGGCCGGTATGAGGGGATTGATGATGAAACCTCAAAAAACATTAAAAGGTTCATCAGGTGAAATTATTGAAAATCCTATTGTTGCGAACTTTAAAGAAGGTCTTTCAGTACTTGAGTATTTTATTTCTACTCACGGTGCTCGTAAAGGTCTTGCGGATACGGCTCTTAAAACAGCGGATGCGGGTTATCTTACAAGAAGACTTTGTGACGTTGCTCAGGACGTAATTGTTACTGATGATGATTGCGGAACTATTAGAGGTGTATACGTTTCTGCTCTTAAAGATGGTGAAGTTGAAAGAGAACCATTGGCAGAAAGAATTATTGGTCGTGTTGCACAGGAAGATGTTTACGATCCTCGCAACGATGAAGTTTTAGTTGAAGTTGGACAGTTGATTGATGAAGATATTGCTGAAAGAATTGACGAAGCAAACATCGATCAGGTATATATCAGAACAGTATTAACTTGTGAATCTGAAAGAGGCGTTTGTGCTGCTTGTTATGGAAGAAACCTTACTACAGGTCATTCCGTTGAATCAGGTGAAGCTGTTGGTATTATTGCTGCACAGTCAATTGGTGAGCCGGGTACTCAGCTTACGTTAAGAACATTCCACCTTGGTGGTACTTCTTCACGTATTGCATCACAGTCACAGGTTGAATCAAATATTGACGGTGTGGTTAAATTTGAAAAAATTAATTTTGTAGAAAAAACTGACTTTCTGGGTACAGTAAAAGTTGTTATCGGCCGTAGAGGTGCATTGGGTATTTATGATCAGGATGACAGAATGATCAAAAGATTTGATATTCCTTATGGCGCCGAATTATTGGTTAACGATAATCAGCAAATTAAAAAAGGTCAGCCATTATATAATCACGATCCATATAATGCATTGATCCTTACTGACTTGGAAGGTAAGATTTCTTATTCTGATTTAATTGATAACAATACATTACAGCAGCTAGCGGATGATCAGACTGGTCACGTTCAGAAAGTTGTAATTGAATCCAAAGATAAAACATTAACACCTGCAATTGTTGTTACTACCGAAGATGGAAGAACTAAATCGTTCAATATTCCTACCGGCGCAAACATCACCGTTGATGAAGGTGAAAAAGTTTCAGGCGGTACAGTATTAGCGAAAATTTCAAAATCTAGTTCAAAATCTAGAGATATCACGGGTGGTCTTCCAAGAGTAACTGAGTTATTCGAAGCAAGAAGCCCTCACGATCCGGCAGTAGTAACTGAAATTGAAGGTATCGTTAAATTCGGAGCCAGAAAAAAAGGTTCTCGCCAAATTTTAGTGCAGTCATTAGATGGTACTATAGAAAAATCATATAATGTTGCATACGGAAAACATATCCTTGTACAGGAAGGGGATGAAATTCCAGTAGGTGAAAAAATTACTGATGGTCCAATTGACCCACATGATATTCTTAAAATTAAAGGTACAAATGCTGTACAGGAATATCTGGTTAATGAAATTCAGGAAGTATATCGTCTTCAGGGTGTGAAAATTAATGACAAACACATCGAAGTTATTGTAAAACAGATGTTACAGAAATTAAGAGTAATTTCATCTGGCGACACTAACTTTATTGAAGAAGATCTGGTAAACAAACATAAGTTTTATCAGGAAAACGATAGAATTAAAAACATGGTTGTTGTAGAAGAAGTTGGTCAATCCAAACTAATTGAAGGTCAGCTAATTACAAGAGCAAAATATCGTGAAATTAATGCGGATCTTGCTCGTAAAGACAAAGAACAAATTAAGGTACGCGATGCCGATCCGGCAACATTCGATAACGTGCTGCTTGGAATTACTCAGGCTGCTTTAACTACTGAAAGTTTTATTTCAGCCGCGTCATTCCAGGAGACTACTAAAGTATTAACAAATGCATCAATTGAAGCAAAAGTTGATAACTTAAACGGTCTTAAAGAGAATGTTATTATGGGACATTTGATCCCTGCTGGTACTGGTTTGAGAAAATATACCAAAATTATGCTCGATGAAGAAGCTGAAAAATTAGCGGAAGTTGATCAAGAAAACGCCTAAAACAGCGTTTAAATATTAGAAACAAATATTTTACGACAGCTTGACAAATAAATAAAGGTTCTCTATATTGAGAGTCTGAAATTTTTATAACTATGTAAAAATGCACTGGAGGAATTTGTGCCCACTGTAAATCAGTTAGTAAGAAAAGGGCGTAAAGTTATTACGACCAAGAGCAACTCAAGAGCTCTTGATTCTTGTCCGCAGAGACGAGGAGTTTGTACTAGAGTTTATACAACAACGCCAAAAAAACCTAATTCTGCTTTAAGAAAAGTTGCAAGGGTTAGACTAACAAACGGTATAGAGGTTACTGCATATATTCCTGGCGAAGGTCACAACCTACAGGAACACTCAATTGTGTTAATACGCGGTGGTAGAGTAAAAGATTTACCGGGAGTTAGATATCATATTATACGTGGTTCACTTGATACAAGTGGCGTAGAAGATAGAAAAAAAGGAAGATCGAAATACGGTACTAAAAAACCAAAGGCGAAGAAATAAGATATGAGAAAGAGAAGAGCCGAAAAGAGATTTATCAGTCCTGATCCTAAGTTTAACGATGTACTTGTTTCAAAGTTTGTAAACTACATTATGCTTGATGGTAAAAAATCAGCAGCTAGAAGAGTACTTTATGAGAGTTTTGAGTTAATAGAGAAAAAAACTAAAAAACCAGGATTAGAAGTATTTAAAAAAGCAGTAAGTAATGTTCAGCCACTTGTTGAAGTTAGAAGTAGACGTGTTGGTGGTGCAACATATCAGGTTCCTATGGAAGTAAGACCTGAAAGAAGAACTGCATTAGCCCTAAGATGGCTAAAAACCTACACCGTAAAAAGAGGTGATAAAGGTATGGCTGCAAGATTAGCAGCTGAATTAATTGCAGCTTCAAATGGAGAAGGTGCTTCAGTTAAGAAAAAAGATGATACGCATAAGATGGCGGAAGCAAACAAAGCGTTTGCTCACTTTAGATGGTAAGGTAAGGAAAAGGTTACGAAGATAAGTTATGGCTGCAAAAAAATTTGATATTAGAAAGGTACGTAATATCGGTATTATGGCACACATAGATGCCGGAAAGACAACAACAACTGAAAGAATTCTTTTTTATACCGGAAAAGTACACAGATTGGGCGAAGTTCACGATGGCGCTGCTACTATGGATTGGATGGAGCAGGAAAAAGAGCGTGGTATTACAATTACCAGTGCCGCAACAACTTGCTATTGGAACGAGCATGAAATCAATATTATAGACACTCCTGGTCACGTTGACTTTACAGTTGAAGTTGAAAGATCTTTGAGAGTACTTGACGGAGCAGTAGCTCTGTTTTGTGCTGTTGGCGGTGTTGAACCTCAGTCTGAAACTGTTTGGAGACAGGCTGACAAATATAAAGTACCTAGAATCGCTTTTGTTAACAAAATGGATAGAGTTGGTGCAGATTACTACAGCGCTATCGATATGATGAAAGAAAGATTAGGTGCCAATCCGATTCCTATCACTTTACCAATTGGTGCAGGTGATATGTTCACTGGTGTTATCGATTTGATGACTATGACAGCCAGAATGTATGTTGAAGATCCTACTGGCGCTAAATTCGAAGATAAAGAAATTCCTTCAGATCTTACTGCAGTTGCTGAAAAGTATAGAACAATTATGCTTGAAGCAGTTTCAGAAATTGATGATACCTTATTAGAAAAATATCTTGAAGGTGAAGAAATATCAGAACAGGAAATTAAAGCTGTATTAAGAGAAGCTACTCTTCAGTTGAAAATTACTCCTGTTATGTGTGGTTCTTCATTCAAAAACAAAGGCGTTCAAAAGCTTTTGGATTCAGTAATAGAATTTTTACCTTCTCCTGTTGATGCAGGAACCTTAATAGCGCATCCTATTGACGGAGGAGATCCTGTTGAAAGACAGATAGATACAAAAGAAAAATTTACCGCTCTTGCATTTAAAATAATGACTGACCCTTATGTTGGTAAGTTAACTTATATTCGTGTTTACAGCGGTCAATTAGATTCCGGTTCATATATCTATAATTCAGCATCTGGTAAAAAAGAAAGAGTTGGTAGAATTCTTCAGATGCATGCGAATACTAGAAAAGATATCGATAAAATTAACGCAGGTGATATTGTTGCTATAGTTGGGTTGAAAAATACTCGTACTGGTGACACTTTATGCGATGAAAAAAATCCGGTTTATCTGGAAAAAATGGCATTCCCTGAACCAGTTATTCAAATCGCTATCGAACCAAAAACAAAAGCTGATCAGGATAAATTATCAGATGCTTTAGTAAAATTATCTGATGAAGATCCGACATTCAAAGTTGCTATTAACGATGAAACAGGTCAGACTTTAATTAGTGGTATGGGTGAACTTCATCTTGAAATTCTTGTTGACAGAATGAAAAGAGAATTTAAAGTTGAAGCAAATATTGGTAAACCTCAGGTTGCTTATAGAGAAACTATTACTAAGGATGTTCATTCCGAAGCCAAATTTGCAAAACAATCCGGTGGTCGTGGTAAATATGGTCACGTACTCATCGAATTGGGACCAAATGAACCTGGCAAAGGATATGAATTTGAAAATGCTGTAGTTGGTGGATCAATACCTAAAGAATATATCAATAGTGTATCTCAGGGTATTCAGGATGCCATGAAAAATGGTGTTGTTGCCGGCTATCCGTTAGTTGATATCAAAGTAAGATTATATGATGGTTCTTATCATGACGTAGATTCTGATGAAATATCATTTAAAATTGCTGGTTCAATGGCTCTTAAAGATGGTGCAAGAAAAGCTAAAGCTGTATTGCTTGAACCATTGATGGCAGTTGAAGTTATCACTCCTGAAGAATATTTGGGAGACGTTATGGGGGATCTTAACTCAAGACGTGGAAAAATTGAAGGCTTTAACGCTAGAAAAGATGCTCAGGTAATCAAAGCTGTTGTTCCATTATCAGAAATGTTCGGATATGCAACAACTCTTAGATCTAAAACACAGGGTAGAGCTATTTACTCAATGCAGTTTACGCACTACTCTCCTGTACCACAGAGCATTGCTGATGAGATATCTGAAAAATCATTAGTTAATAAAACTGAATCGGAATAAATTTGAAATTAATTAAGCAAATATAAGGAGTATTCGATGGCTAAAGAAAAATTTGATCGTAGTAAGGATCACGTAAATATCGGTACTATCGGTCACGTGGATCACGGGAAAACAACTTTGACAGCTGCAATTACTATGTCATTAGCGAAAAAAGGTCTTTCAGAAAAAAGATCATTTGACTCAATTGACAATGCACCTGAAGAAAGAGAACGTGGTATCACAATTGCAACTGCTCACGTAGAGTATGAAACTGCAACAAGACATTACGCTCACGTTGACTGTCCTGGTCACGCGGATTACGTAAAAAATATGATTACTGGTGCTGCTCAGATGGACGGTGCTATTTTAGTTGTTGCTTCAACTGACGGTCCAATGCCTCAGACAAGAGAACATATTCTTCTTGCTCGTCAGGTAGGTGTGCCAAAAATCGTTGTTTTCATGAACAAAGTTGATATGGTTGACGACGAAGAGTTATTAGAATTAGTTGAAATGGAATTAAGAGAATTATTAAGTGAATATGATTTCCCTGGTGATGATATTCCTATAATTATGGGCTCAGCTCTTCACGCTTTAGAAGCTGCTTCAAGCGAAGATGTTTCTAAAGAAGATGAAAGAATGAACTGTATTTGGGAACTAATGGATGCTTGTGATTCATATATTCCTTTACCAGCTCGTGATTCTGACAAACCTTTCTTGATGCCTGTTGAGGACGTATTCTCAATTACTGGTCGTGGTACTGTTGCTACTGGTAGAATTGAAAAAGGTATCGTAAAAGTTAACGAAGAAGTTGAACTTATCGGTTTAGGTCTTCATAAGAAAACTGTTTGTACTGGTATCGAAATGTTTAGAAAATTATTGGATGAAGGTGTTGCAGGTGATAACGCTGGTTTGTTATTACGTGGTGTTGATAAAAAAGAAATCCAGAGAGGTATGGTATTAGCTAAACCTGGATCAATCACTCCTCACACTAAATTCGAAGGCGAAGTTTATATCTTGTCAAAAGATGAGGGTGGTAGACATACTCCATTCTTTAACGGATACAGACCTCAGTTTTATTTCAGAACTACTGACGTTACTGGTGTTGCAACTTTACCAGAAGGTACTGAAATGGTAATGCCTGGTGATAACGTAAAATTAACTGTTGAATTGATCTCTGAAATTGCAATGGAAGATGGTTTAAGATTTGCAATTCGTGAAGGTGGTAGAACAGTTGGTTCTGGCGTAGTAACGAAAATTGTTGAATAATATATAGTATTTATAGATTAGTTAATGTCCCGGTTCATAGCCGGGACTAAATTAAAAGGAGTAGGAAAGTGCCTGGTCAGAAGATTAGAATAAAACTAAAATCATACGATCACATATTGATTGATAAATCTACTGAGAAGATTATTAAAACAGTTAAGAGTACTGGTGCGGTGGTATCAGGTCCTATTCCGTTGCCAACTAGAAGAACAGTGTTTACTGTTTTACGCTCTCCTCACGTAGATAAAAAATCAAGAGAGCAATTTGAAATTAGATCACACAAAAGAATACAACATAAAAGTTGGTCTAACAATAAAACCGTCGATTCATTAAGTAAATTAGATATCCCGGCGGGTGTTGATATTGAGATTAAGTTATAAGGATTAGAAAATGCCTGGATTATTAGGAAAAAAATTAGGAATGACTAATATATACACCGAAGATGGTGTAAATGTACCAGTTACAGTTTTAGAAGTTGGTCCTTGTACAGTCGTAGCTATCAAAACTAAAGAGAAAGACGGCTATGAGGCATTACAGTTAGGTTTCGGAAACAGAAAAGAAAAACATACCTCCAAACCTCTTGCCGGATCATTTAAGGCTGCTGGTGTAGAACCTAAAAGAGTCCTTAAAGAATTTAGATGTTTCGATGTTAATGACTATAAAGTTGGTGACGAAATAAAAGTAGATGCTTTTACTGAAGGCGACATAGTAGATGTTACCGGAAAAAGTAAAGGTAAAGGATTCCAGGGTGTAATGAGAAGACATGGCTTTGGCGGTGTAAATGATGCAACGCACGGTCAGAAAGACAGATTACGTCACCCAGGTTCAATTGGTCAAAGTTCTTACCCATCAAGAGTATTAAAAGGTACAAGAATGGCCGGAAGAATGGGTAATGAAAGATTTACAATTAAAAATTTAGATGTAGTAAGAGTTATCCCTGAAAAGAATATTCTTTTAGTAAAGGGATCAGTACCCGGTTCAATAAATACATTAGTTGAAATTAAAAAGTAAAAGCTGGTATACGATGAAGTTAGATGTATATAAAATTGACGGTTCTAAATCAGGCGAAAGCATAGAATTAGCAGATGATATTTTTGCTATAGAACCTAATGATCACGTAATATACTTGGCAGTGAAAGCTTATTTAGCTAACCAGAGACAAGGAACATCAAAAGCCAAGGAAAGAAATGAAGTGCGTGGTGGTGGTAGAAAGCCATGGAAGCAAAAAGGTCGTGGTGGTGCCAGAGCTGGTACAGTGAGATCACCTTTATGGGTTGGTGGCGGAACTATTTTTGGCCCAAAACCTAGAAACTATCGCCAAAAGTTGAATAAAAAAGTTAGAAGACTTGCTAGAGTTTCTGCGTTATCTTACAAAGCAAAAGCAAGCCAGATAGTTGTATTGGAAGATTTCAATTTTGATACTCCAAAAACAACAGAATTCGCAGAAATTATGAAAAAGTTAAACATTTTAGGAAAAAAATCCTTATTTTTAACGAATGGTTTGCGCGAAAATGTGTACAAAGCTGGAAGAAATATAGATCGTGTAAAAATATTAGAAGCTGACAAAGCATCAACATACGATATATTGAATAACCAGGTATTGGTACTTCAAAAAGGTGCCATTGAAACTATCGAGAAATATTTAAAAAATTAAGGCATTAGGTTAAGATATGCGTAAAGTACTTATAAGACCTTTAATAACTGAGAAAATGACGGAAATAACCGAGAAAGAAAATAAGTACGGTTTTATAGTTGGTTACGATGCTAACAAAATAGAGATTGCAAAAACTGTAAAAGAAAAATTCGACGTTGATGTTGTTTCTGTTAATACAATAAGGTATAAAGGCAAAGTTAAGACACAATTTACAAAAAAAGGTCGTTTCGTTGGTAAAACTCCGAAATTCAAAAAAGCCATCGTAGAAGTGAAAGATGGTCAAACAATTGACCTTTTTGGAGAAGTTTAGTAGAGAATATCAGGACATGGAGCTTTAGTAAATGGCTATTAGAAAATTAAAACCAAATACACCCGGTACTAGATTTATGTCAATCTCTACTTTTGAAGAGATTACTAAGTCAACACCTGAAAAAAGTTTGACCGTATCGTTAAAGAAATCTGGTGGTAGAAATAACAAAGGTAGAATTACTTCCAGACACAGAGGTGGCGGTCATAAAAGAAAATACAGAATTATAGATTTCAAAAGAAATAAATTCGGTGTAAATGCAACAGTATTTTCAATTGAGTATGATCCGAACAGATCAGCTAGAATTGCTTTATTAAATTATGCTGATGGTGAAAAGAGATATATCATTGCTCCTGACGGATTAAAAGTAGGTGATACTATACAGTCAGGTACCGGAAGTGAAATCAGAGTGGGTAATGCACTACCATTAAAAGAAATGCCTTTGGGTAGCTTTATTCACAACGTAGAATTAAAACCTGGAAAAGGCGGTCAGCTCGGTAGAGCAGCTGGTACTGCAATCCAGTTGAATGCAAAAGAAGGTAAGTATGCATTGTTAAAAATGCCTTCTGGCGAGATAAGAAAAGTTAATATTGAATGTATGGCAACATACGGTGTTGTAGGTAACAGCGATCATTTTAATGTCAGCTTAGGTAAAGCTGGTAGATCCAGATGGTTAGGTAAAAGACCTCATGTTAGAGGTGTTGCTATGAACCCTGTTGATCACCCGATGGGTGGTGGTGAAGGTAAAACTTCTGGTGGTGGACATCCTGTATCACCTTGGGGTCAGGCTGCTAAAGGTCTTAAGACTCGTAAGAAGAAAAACCCTTCTAATAAATTGATTGTAAAACGTAGAAAAAAATAAATAGAGATTAGATATGCCAAGATCGGTTAAAAAAGGTCCGTTTATAGACGTTAAGTTACTTAAAAAAGTAGTGACACTTAATGAATCAGGTCAGAAGAAAGTTATAAAAACTTGGTCAAGATCAAGTACTATCTCTCCTGAGTTTGTTGGTCATACTGTTGCCGTGCATAACGGAAAACAAATGGTTCCTGTTTATGTTTCAGAAAACATGGTAGGACATAAATTCGGTGAATTTGCACCAACCAGGATATTTAGAAGTCACCCTGGTGGAAAAGGTGAAAAAGGTTCTAAAGTTAGATAAGTGTAGAGGATGTAGTAAATGGAAGCTAGAGCAAGACATAAATACATAAGTTCATCACCTAGAAAAATGCGTTTGGTTATCGATATGATACGCGGAATGCAGGTAGATAGAGCATTAGAAACACTACACTTTCACAAAAAGCACGCTTCAATTGCTGCTGAGAAAGTTTTGAAGTCTGCTATCTCAAATTTAATGAACAAATTTGAAGATGAAAGAGTAGAAAGTTCTGAACTATATGTAAAAGAAGTTTATGTAGATCAAGGTCCTACTGCAAAGCGTATTTTACCTGCACCAATGGGTAGAGCATACAGAGTTAGGAAAAGATCTAATCATTTAACAATAGTTGTTGCTAAAAAAGGTAATTAGGAGGAACAATTGGGACAAAAAGTTAACCCAATAGGACTAAGAGTTGGTGTTATTCGTGGCTGGGAATCAAACTGGTTCGAAGCGAAATCTTACGCTGGAAAGTTAAAAGAAGACAGACAGCTTAGGTTATACATTCGCCAGAGACTAAAAAAAGCTGGTATCTCACGAATTATTATTGATAGAACCTCAAAGAATGTTATTGTTACGATTCATACTTCCAGACCAGGTGTGGTTATTGGTAAGAGCGGAAAAGAAATAGCACAGCTAGAACAAGAATTAAAGAAAATTACTTCTAAAGAAGTAAAAGTTCAAATTAGTGAAATTAAACGTCCGGAACTGGATGCAAATCTGGTTGCTGAAAACATTGCAAATCAGTTACAGGGAAGAATCTCTTTCCGTAGAGCAATGAAACAAGCTATTCAATCAGCTATGAGAATGGGTGCTGAAGGCATCAAAGTTGAGTGTTCAGGTAGACTTGGTGGCGCTGAAATGGCGAGATCTGAAAGATATAAAGACGGCAGAACACCATTACATACTATCAGAGCTGACATAGATTACGCAACTGCTACTTCTCACACAATTTATGGTGCGATAGGTGTAAAAGTGTGGATCTGTAGAGGTGAAATATTAGGTAAAAGATTGTCAGACTAAAAGTTTTGAGGTAAAATCGCTATGTTAATGCCAAAAAGAGTTAAATATAGAAAAGCACACCGTGGAAGAAATAAAGGTAAAGCTTACAGAGGAAGTACTGTTGCTTTCGGTGATTTCGGATTAAAGGCACTTGAGCCAGGCTGGATCACAAGTAGACAAATAGAAGCTTGCAGGGTTGCTATTTCAAGAAGAACAAAAAGAGATGGTAAATCTTGGATTAGAATTTTCCCAGATAAACCATATACTAAAAAACCATTAGAAACTAGAATGGGTAAAGGTAAAGGTGCTCCAGATCATTGGGTAGCAGTTGTTAAACCTGGAAGGATTATGTTTGAAATTGCAGGTGTTGATAAAGCAATTGCAACTGAAGCATTTAAAATTGCTTCCCATAAATTGCCAATTAAATGTAAAATGGTAGTTAGACCTGATTACGAATAACGGAGAAGGTTAAGAATGAAGATTTATGAAATTCGTGAAATGAGTAGCGAAGAATTAAAGAAAAGAATAGTTGAAGAAGAAAATAATTTAGTTGATTTAAGATTCCAACATGCATTAAAACAATTAACTAATACGGCTAAATTAAATCTTGTTCGCAAAGATGTAGCCAAAATGAAAACAGTTCTCAGAGAAAGAGAACTTGAAGTAAATGTTAAAACGGAATCTAAATAAAAAAGGAGCTAACGATTAGTTATGGAAACACGTGGGTTAAGAAAAACTAGAGTTGGTGTAGTTGTTAGTAATAAAATGGATAAGAGTATTTCCATTGCAATCGAGAGAAAGGTTGCACACCCTCTTTACAAGAAATACTTTAAGAAAACAACTAAATTAATGGCTCACGACGAAAAAAATGAATGCAACGTTGGTGATGTTGTCAAAGTAATGGAAACTAGACCATTAAGTAAAAATAAAAAATGGCGTCTAGTTGAAATCGTTGAAAAAGCTAAGTAATTGATACCGCGATAAGGAGTAAGGAAAATGATACAAGAAGAATCCAACTTAGTAGTAGCAGATAATTCAGGTGCAAAAAAAGTAAGATGCATTCGTGTTTTAGGTGGTAGCAATAAGCAATATGCTGGTGTAGGTGATATAGTTGTTGTTACTGTTAAAGCTGCGATTCCTAACGGAAACGTTAAGAAAGGTACACTTTCAAGAGCGGTTATAGTTAGAACAAAGAAAGAGACTCGCAGAAACGACGGTTCATATATCCGATTTGATGAAAATGCTGCTGTTCTAATTAATGACAACAACGAACCAAAAGGTACTCGTATCTTTGGACCGGTTGCAAGAGAGCTTAGAGAAAAGAAATTTATGAAAATTATTTCTTTAGCACCAGAAGTATTATAAAGAGAAGATATAGGATTTCAATAAGATGAAAATTCGTAAAGAAGATAATGTAATTGTTATTGCCGGAAATAATAAAGGCAAAACCGGAAAAGTATTGAAGGTTTTTCCTAAAACTAACCGTGTAATTATTGAAGGTGTAAATCTTAGGAAAAGACACACAAAACCTAATCAAAGTAATCCGCAAGGCGGAATCTTGGAAATAGAGGCTCCAATTGATGCTTCTAATGTGATGTTACTTGATCCTAAAAAAAATGAACCAACTAAGATTGGTAAAAAAGTTATCATTGACGATAAAACTGGAAAAAAAGTACGCGAAAGAGTTAGTAAACTAACTGGTGAAATGTTATAATAATATCTATCATAGGGATGATAAAACACTATGGCGAAGAAAGATAAAGCTAAAAAAGAAGAAAAAGTAGTTGAAGAAAAAATAGTTCCAAGGTTGGACACTAAGTACCGTGAAGAAATTAAAGGTACGCTTAAAGAAAAATTTGGCTACAAATCAATTATGCAAGTACCAAGACTTGAAAAAATAGTTGTAAATATGGGTGTTGGTGCTGCTGTTCAGGACTCAAAAGTATTAGACGAAGCTATTAAAGATTTAGAAACTATTACTGGCCAGAAAGCCAGTGTCAGAAAAGCTAAAAAAGCGATTTCTAACTTTAAACTTCGCGAAGGAATGAAAATTGGCGCTAAGGTTACACTTAGAAGAGAGAGAATGTTTGAATTTTTAGACAGACTAATTTCTGTAGCTTTCCCACGTGTAAGAGACTTTAGAGGAATTTCTGATAAATCATTTGACGGAAGAGGAAATTACACTATGGGTGTAAAAGAACAAATCATCTTCCCTGAAATTGACATTGATAAAGTAACAAAAGTATTAGGAATGGATGTAACTTTTGTTACTTCTGCTAAAACTGATAATGAAGCTTATGAATTATTAAAAGCTTTCGGTTTTCCATTTGTAAAAAAACAAATTAAAAATGCTGGATAAGGTATATTTGTATGGCAAGAAAAAGTATAATAGCTAGAGAAGCTAAAAGACAAAAATTAGTTGCAAAATATGCTGAGCTTAGAAAAGAGCTTAAAGAAAATGGTGATTACGAAGAACTTCAGAAATTGCCTAAAAATGCGTCACCGGTAAGATTGCACAACAGATGTCAGTTCACTGGTAGAGGTAGAGGTTTTTATAGAAAATTTGGTATTTCACGTTTGGTTCTTAGAGAAATGGCCCTTAGAGGCGAGTTACCAGGCGTTAAAAAATCCAGTTGGTAAAAGATTAGGAGTATAGTAAATGGCTGTTACAGATCCGATAGCGGATTTCTTGACAAGAGTAAGAAACGCTGTAAAAGCAAGTAAAAAAATTGTTAACATTCCGTCATCTAATATGAAAGTTAGAATGGCTGAGTTATTGAAAGAAAATAACTTCATTACAGATTTCAGTGTAACTGAAGATAATAAACAAAATGTTATTACTATCTCATTAAAGTATGTTGATGAAGTTCCTTCAATATCAGGATTGAAAAGAATTAGTACTCCTGGATTAAGAGAATATGTTGCTAAAGATAACGTTCCTAGAGTATTAAATGGTTTAGGTGTAGCCTTTATATCAACATCAAAAGGCTTAATGACTGATAAACAAGCGAGAAAAGAAGCAGTTGGCGGTGAAGTTATCTGCCACATTTGGTAAAATTTTTAACGGAGTGACAAAGTGTCAAGAATAGGTAAGAAACCGATTAACATAAAAGACGTTACTGTAGCCATCAACGGCGCAAAAGTAAATGTCAAAGGGAAATTAGGGGAGTTAGAAAGAGAAATTCACCCTAACATCACCGTGGAAGTTGAAGGCGACGAACTATTAGTAAAACGTCCAAATGATCATAAAGAAAATAGAGCACTCCACGGTTTAACTAGAGCTCTTCTTAACAATATGGTAGAAGGTGTTTCTCATGGATTCAAAAAGACTTTAAACATAGTTGGTGTTGGTTACCGTGCTGAATTAAAAGGAAAAAATTTGTTATTAACCATTGGTTACTCACATCCAATCTATTTTGATCCGTCACCTGAAATTACAATTGAAGTACCTACTCCGACTCAGATTGTAGTGTCTGGTATTGATAAAGAGCTTGTTGGTATGGTTGCCGCAAAAATCAGATCATTCAGAAAACCTGAGCCGTATAAAGGTAAGGGTGTTAAATTTGTTGGTGAACAGCTTAGAAGAAAAGCTGGTAAATCTGCGGGTAAATAATTTATAAAAAACAAGTAAATTATGGCTTTAACTAAGCAAGAAAGAAGACTTAGAATAAAAAGAAGAATTCGTAAGTCTGTTTCTGGAACTGCTGAAAGACCAAGAATGTCAGTTTTTCGTTCTAACAAGCAGATTTCAGTACAATTAATCGATGATCTATCAGGAAAAACTTTAGTTGCTACAAGCTCTTTAATTAAAGAAATTGCTGAGAAAAGCGTAACTAAAAATGAGCAAGCTGAACTAGTAGGACAAGCTATCGCTGAAAAAGCTGCTACTGCTGGAATTACTAGCGTTGTATTTGATAGAAATGGTTATTTATACCATGGTAGAGTTAAATCTTTAGCGGACGCTGCTCGTAAAGGTGGCCTTAAATTTTAATAGTTATGGCAGATATCAAAAATATTAAGACTAACGACGCAGATCTTAAAGATAGGCTAGTTGCTATTAATCGTGTTACTAAGGTAACAAAAGGTGGTAGAACCTTTAGCTTTTCGGCAATTGTTGTTGTAGGAAACGAGAACGGAATTGTTGGATGGGGACTTGGTAAAGCAAACGAAGTTACCACTGCAATTGCAAAAGGCGTAGAAGCTGCTAAAAAGAATTTAATTAAAGTACCAGTTTACAAAGGAACTATTCCTCACGAACAACTTGCACGTTATGGAGGGGCTGAGGTTTTCATTAAGCCTGCTTCTCACGGTACCGGGGTAAAAGCTGGTGGTGCAATGCGTGCAGTATTGGAGAGTGTTGGTGTAACAGATGTACTTGCAAAGTCAAAAGGTTCATCAAACCCTCACAACCTTGTGAAAGCTACTTTCGAAGCTCTTGCAGAATTAAGAGATGCTCATACTGTAGCTGATCACAGAGGTGTTTCATTGGATAAAGTGTTTAACGGATAATTTTAAGGAAATGGCTAAGATTAAAATTACTCAAATCAAGAGCAAAATCGGTAGTACCGATCGCCAGAAAAAAACCTTGGAAGCATTAGGATTGAATAAAATCAATGCTACTGTAGAGCATGAAGCAACACCTCAAA
>JBGRQB010000014.1:0-43816 GCA_041725875.1 Rhodothermaceae bacterium | reverse complement strand
GAAATCTCGATGTAGTATTAATCGGTTTTCTGCAACTTGATAGTTTTACAAGTTTGGCATTTTGCAATTTTGTTTTTTATTCACTCCGTGGGCAAATTTTTTTAGAAAAAGTTTGATAAAAACTTCGGCTGTCTTTTTCCTCGCTGAAAATATACTCTCTCCGGCTGAACAAAAACAACTTGTCGCGCTTCGCACGCCTTCAAACAGTTTTTGTTCTTCACGCCTCCGTTCATCAATTTTCTTTACGCTCAGAAAAAGATGCCGGGCGATCATATAATGTCACCCTGAGCCACGCCGAAGGGTCTCACTCCAGTACCTTGCACAATATGGTATTGAAATTTCTCCGTCGCTTTGCTCCTGCGAAATGACACGTTCACTCTAATGCTATATATAATACGGGTGCCTGAGTGCCGAAGGCACAAAAAAGTAACCTTGCTTTTATGAACATACAGATTCTCTCAGGTTTTTACACTAAAACTTTCAATCAAAAAGCTCTGAAATTTTGATTTTTAACTGCAAATAAAGGTATGACAAAATGTCATATATCCCTGTACGGAGTTACATCGGCTTTATACCGGAGTTGTATCGGAGTTATAGCGGAGTGGTAGTTCAGGCCGAATTGTATGACAAATTGGCAGATTTTCCTTAATTTCCTTTATAACAGAGTTAAGATTCTATCACTATTCTGTTAAAAAAGAGAACTAATTTTTCAACAGTAAAAAGGTTTACGTTTTTGTTAATTTTATTATTATCCTTTTTCCTGCGTGTAGTTCTGAAAAAACAGAAGCAGGTGAGTTTGTTTGAGGACGTGAAAATTATCTCCTTCATATATAATAATAACCCCAGTTATTGCATTATTAGAAATATAATCACTTTTTATGATTTTAATTTGAATTTTATTAAATTCCTAATTGAAAAGGGTCTATAAAGAATCAGAAATAAAAAAATTAATATAAAAGTATGTGATAATCTAGATTTTAGTATTACAAATATCTTTCATAAGAAATAAATAAGAAAGTGTAAAAAAGTGTTGTAAATTGTTTACCAATAGGTTAACTTTGAAAAGAAGATGTAAAAAAATTCCAGTCGAACAGTTTAGAAAAGAAAATGGTATTCCAAAGCATATTAAAGTTGATTTATATGTTGATGAAGAAACTAGTGGGGATATACTCAAGTTTTTAAGGGATAAAGGTAATTCAAAAAAGTTTAATCGCATTTTATTTGAGGTTCTTTCTAATAGATACAATGATGATCTATACAGAAAAGAAAATGTTTCTGATAAAGCCAAAGATGTTACCGCTATGAAGTTCCTGAACAAAAGTGTTGAAAATGCCAGAATCTATTGCAAAGAATTTATTTTAGATGACAAGAAAGTAGTAATGATAACGCATTATCAAAAAAGAAAACAAAAAATCGATAGTAAGTTAAGAGCTCAATTAGAGAAGATAGGAGGATATGAATATGACTTCAACTAAAAAAACAATTGAGGAAAATTTTAAAGAACTTCTAACTTTTGATAACGTTGATGAAAAGATTAATTTTGAAGCTGAAATTCTAAGTCTTAATGTTATGCATAAGGTGAAAAATCTTATGGATGAAAATAACATGAATAAAAAACAATTGGCTGATAAATTAAATGTTTCCAGAGCTTATGTTACTAGATTATTTTCTGCAGATAAACTTGTTAATTTTAAGGTATTAGCAAAATTACAAAGAGTATTTGATATTAAGTTCGATATCATTCCAATGCAAAAAAATTATTATTTAGATGAAGTGATTGAACAAAAATGTAAAATTGTTGAGCTCAGAGAGCATAGTCCTAATATTATTGGAAAAGGCAGTGAATATAATTTGTCAAAAATTTCAGAAAAAAAAATGCTAGGAGTATAAATATACAATGAATACAAAGTTTTCTGAATTGGAACTAATTAGTTCAAACGTGCTTGGAAGTTTTTTTTCAGCAGTTGAATATGATCAAAATGAACCAATGCCTTTGAATAAAATACCTGTAGAAATTGATGTAAAAACTAGTATTGATGAAAGTGATAATGCTTTTATTCTCCTTCTAGATTTATGTAGTAATCCTAAAGGTGAAATAAAGGGGGCTTATTCCTATTCAGTACTTATGCAAGGTGTTTTTAAAGTTAAGGACTATGATTCACGCTCAAAAGAAGAAATTGATGCTTACTTACTTTATTCAGCTGTGCCTTCACTGATCAATTTAGCTAGAGGTTATTTAATGAATATATCAACTTACTATCCTTATGGTAAATATACTCTCCCAATGTTAGATCTTGGAGATATAATAGAAAAATTAACCACTCCTGAAAGTTAAATTTTTTCTCATATTGAGGGATTTTCCCTTTTAGAATGAATAATTCATTCATACTTTTTTAATAACTTAATTAATAATATTTTTAACTAAATCGAATTATTCTTATTTTATTCCTTTCTCAAATTATCGATAAAAATTATGGCACTCTTCCAAAAATCAGTTATAAATAAATATCTATCCAATTTTAATAGTATGATCAAGAGTGCCAGAATTTTTATATTATTGGCGTTCTTATTTCTTCCTTTCAAAACTTTGATTGAAAAATATGTTGATTTGATTTTAGTAACTCCAATAGTATAATTTTTTAAGCCGAGTGTTTTTTCTGATATTATTTTCTTTTTGGTTGTCGTTTATTTTTTTATCGATTTTGTTCTTAACAGGTACAATTCTTATAGGGTATCAACAAAACATCGGTTAATGTTTAAATCGATTTCTTGGTGAGGATCTGCCCCCTTTGCTTTATAATATGTGATAATAATGATGATGATAGTTCAACGACACGATTAAACCTTTGTAAGTAATATTCGTTCCCACTACAAAAAAGAATTCATCAGGTATATACCCAATTAGTGTCGCAACGATTGCTAAAAGAAAACCAGTGGCTAAAGTGAGCTGAATAGAATAGAAATGAAATTTAGACTTCATACTACCTCTTTAGTTTTGTATATACTTTATTACCCTTTTGATTTTATGATAGAAAATAAGGTTTAATATATTTAATTACAAACACGTTTGTAGACCTTCTATATGTTAAAATAATGTATGCAAAATTCTTTGTGAAAAGAGCACCGTTATTCTAGTTTGAATAAAAACACTTGTTTTTAATGTTAGTTCACCATATTTTTGTAACGCAACATTAATGTGCAATCTTACGTCTTATGTCTCAAATCTAAAAAAATCGGTGCGATAATAAATTTAAAAGAAGAGAGCTATGTATAAAAATCTAAACATAGAAAAAATTGGTAACATTATATACTATTTGGCTGATCAAGTCACTGGTATTAATATTACCAAAGCTTTGAAGTTATTATACATTATCGATGAGACTTCAGTTAAAGAATCAGGAGTGCCAGTCACTTTTCTTAATTATAGCGTATGGCAATACGGTCCAGTTGCTGAAGAAGTATATGATGATCTTAGACACAAATCACCATTTGATCAACCATTAAGAAAATATGTATCTACTGAAGAAAAGATAAACCCAGATACTGCAAATTATGAGTGTTTGCTTTTACCAAATTCTGATCATACATTTTCTGATGATGAACTTAGTGATTACGAGGTTGAGTTGGTGGATAGAATAATTAAGGAATATGGGAGTAAGTCTGCTACTCAGCTAGTCAGGTTATTACACGACAATGGAACACTCTGGCATACAATTGTGATCAGAGAAGAACTGAAAAAGTATTTTGAAATGTATGGTGGTAGATCTAAAAATGTCATTGAATTTAGTGATCTTGTCGAAGATGATCCGATAAAAAAATTAGCAATGAAAGCTGCATATGAGTCATTGAATTTTCAATTAACTTTATAGGGTAAAAGGAAGTTGTTCGAACCGGGTACTATTGCATTTATTGAAAATTTCGAATACACTGATGGGCCACCTACTCCAAAGATAATTGTCATAATAGGAGAATTAGATACAGGCGAACTGGTTGTATTTGCAAAAACTACTTCACAGGATTATATTCCAGAAGATATGATTAAATCTGGTTGCCAAGAGTGTACCGAACGAAATGTTTCTGCATATGTTTTTATGGAAGGTGAAATTGTTGGTAAGAACCTTGATGGGGAAGATTTTAGCTTTGATCAGAATACCTTTATGTTCATACGTCAAAATGTCATTGCTAGAGAAAGTGAGCAATTGAAAAATTATATCAAGGGGCAAGATTTTAGAATACTAGGCGAATTAAATGAATATGACTTCAAAGCTTTCGTTGAGTGTATGATATCTAGTAAGTTAATCAGTAGAGGGATGCGTAAGAAGGTTCAAAAAACACAGGGATTAATTTAGCCACTTCACTCTATTTCATTTCAGAAAATATACAAGTTCAATGCCGTCCATTCAAAACACAATGATTATTTATGTAAAAAACGACAAACTACGGGTTAACCACTAATCCAAATTAATTAAATTTTTATTATTTTAACTAAAATCATACTTGATTGTCCGATTATTCCTATCGGCTAAGTAGGAAATGAGGCGTTAGATTACAGAATACTAAATTAGAAATATACAAAGGGTGGATTATGGGAAGATGTTTTAGAACAACTAATCTTGAAATACATCATAAAAGAAGAGATGGTGGTAATGATATTAAAAATGCTCAGGTTTTATGTCAAAAGTGTCATTCGCAAACTTCAACATATGGTATACCTGGAAATACTCCACCTCCGTTCAGTCCAATGATAAAAAAAATGGCCTTGTTATCTGCCGGTAATCAATGTGAGTGTACAAGTGATCGTGGCTGTCATTAATTGTTACAACTATATATGGAAGTCTACCGATATAGTTTTATAAGAATAGGACCAGTAAAAATATAACACATAATAACATTTAAAGGGTTTGGTATGAGTAGAATCGAACAAGCAATCAATAACCTTATAATTGGTTCTTGTGGTGAAATTAATTCAAAACTTGAGCAGGTTGCTTTTGAGATAGACATTAAGGATACAAAAAGTAAAGGATATTGTTATTGCCTCAAAGTAGATGCAAACGGTGAATTGAGATTGAAAGATTTAATCGAATTTATAGATACGAAAATTGTAGATTATGCTATACCTAAGAAAGATGTTGATGAAGCAAAGAAGCATTTCGATTCAACTGGCTCTACTCAAAAAATTTTAGGTTTACAAAAAAGAGCTAAAACGCTTTTTACTGATTTGGAAAAAACCGGGGAAGGTGGAGAGATCTTGCTGTATATACTTGTTTTGGAATATCTAAAGATACCTCAATTAATAAGTAAAATGGCTCTTAAGACCTCAGGGCAAGTTCATTACCAAGGCGCTGATGGAGTACACGTCAAATACGATAGTAAAAATAAGAGATTGAATCTTTTTTGGTGTGAATCTAAAATGTATAAAAGTATGTCTGATGCTGTAGATGAATGTTTAACGAGTATTAAAGGTTATCTGTTGGATTCACGTTCAGCAGAATCAGTTCAGCAAAGAGATTTAGAGTTGATTACTTCCAACATAACAACAAACGTGAATGATGTCGAGCTAGAGGATATTCTAGTTCGCTATTTTGATAAAGATGATGATCTTTCAAATAGTCTTGAGTATAAGGCGATTTGCTTTTTGGGATTTAATCGTGCCGTATATAAGTCAAAAGGAGTATTAAAATCAACTGGCGAAATTAAAACCACAATAGAAGCAAAAATGACAGAATGGTATGATGTTGTTGGTGAAAAGATTAATGAGCATCCAAGATTGAATCTTAAAGAAATGCATATTTTTTTAATGCCTTTCCCATCAGTTGAAGAATTTAGAAGAAGTTTTTTGAAGGAGATAAAACAATGTTAACGGATAAGCTGTTTGAGTTGGAAAGTTTTAAGAAGCAATATGAAGCTATTACAGTATTGTCTGTTTGTCGAACGATAGAAAATTTAGAATGGTACATAAGTGAAGAGGAGTTGTTAAGAGAGGTAGATTGGAATAATGTGATAAGTATAGCGAGTGCATTAGCTTATTCGGATAATCCGCAACATTTAGAAGCGTCTTTAAGGATTGCTCAAACTGTATTAGTAGAAGAATCTACAAGTATAGTACAGAAAGAAGCAGCAGCTTTTGTACTGCTTAGTTTAACAAATAAACCAGCCGTTAATTTGGCGATGAAGCGTGATTATCTTAGAAATGACTTCTCAAATCGTTTGCCATTCACTTTAAAACTGCAGAGTGGAAAGTTTGCTTATGAAAATTCAGTGATCTTGAACAATAATGTGGTTGAGTTAAACCGTTTTCAGAATGATGTATATAACTGCCAAAAAAACAACGATGCTATAAGTATCTCAGCACCAACTTCTGCGGGAAAATCCTTTATACTGTATAATATAATTGCTGAAAAATTGCTTGAGGGAGAAAAAAATGTTGTTTACGTAGTCCCTACACGAGCATTAATAAGCCAAGTTGAGAGCGAGTTGCGGGAAGGGATTTTTGAAAAATATAATTTACCATCTGTACATATTTCAACAGTGCCTCAAAATAATAATTCTTCGGATGGATCAAATGTTCTAGTCTTTACTCAAGAGAGGCTTCATTGGTTTTTAAGTGAAAATAAGAATTTTCGGATTGATATACTTGTGATCGATGAGGCTCATAAAATTGAGGATAATTACCGTGGGATTCTTTTACAGCAAAAACTCGAAGAAGTGATTAGAAAAAATCCAGATGTAAAGGTCTATTTTTCAAGTCCATTCACATCCAACCCGGAGTTGTTATTAGAAAATGTAGTTAACACAAAGTTTAAAGAAGTAGTAAATACTCAGTTTGTGGCGGTTAATCAGAATTTGATTTATGCTACTCAGGTATCGCGAAAAGTGAAAGAGTGGATGTTATCTCTTTGTTTAACTCATAAGAGTATTGATTTGGGGGTGATCACATTACAAGATAGGCCAGATAAGGAATTGAAAAAAATGGCTTTTATTACCAATGCGTTTTCGAATTATGGTGTTGGGAATGTTATCTATTCAAACGGGGCTGCTGAGGCTGAAAATATTTCACTTATCTTATACGACAGCATACAACATGAGCCTCCTTCAAACGAAATAGAAGAGTTAATAAAACTAGTTAAGAAAACGATTCATAAGGATTATCGTTTAGCAAAAGTCCTTAAAAAAAGGATCGCTTTTCACTATGGGAATATGCCCTTATTGATCAGAGAGGAAATTGAGAGGCTTTTTAAGCTAGGAAAAATAAAAACATTGATATGTACTTCAACTCTCTTGGAGGGAGTGAATTTGCCAGCTAAATCAATATTTATACGCAAGCCAAACAGAGGGAGAGGTAAGCCATTAAATCAGAACGATTTTTGGAATCTGGCAGGAAGAGCAGGTAGATGGGGGAAAGAGTTTAGTGGAAATATCATATGCATTGAACCTAGTAAATGGGAAGTTCAACCTAGTCCCAACAAATCTAAACAACTTATCAAAAGAGCTGTTGATGAAATAGAAAATAATGGTCACGAATTACTTGAGTTTATAGGTAATGGTAGTCCAAGAAAAGATGCGGAAAAAAGACAAGATTTGGAATCAGCTTTTGGGTACTATTATACAAAATTTCTCAATGGAGAAAACTTAAGTGAAAAGCAGGGGTTAAATGATTCATTGTTAACTGCATTTAAAGATATAAAAGAAAAGGTCGTAATTTCAGATGATGTGATTAAGCGTAATCCAGGGATTTCACCATTAGCTCAGCAGTATCTTTGGGATTATTTTCTGGAGAATATAAATCGAATTGAAGAGATGATACCGGTTTACCCAGAGGATCAAAATGCGTATGTGGATTATATGAAGTTAGTTGGTAGGATTGGAAAGACTTTATCAGAGTATCCACAAAAACTGACATCGCCAAGAGCGATTTTACTAGTATATTGGATGTCTGGAAAACCACTTTCTTACTTGATTAAAAAGAGCCACGAAAATTACCGTAAGAATCCAGAGAAGTACAAGGAAAAAAATATCCCAGTTATAATAAGGGAAGTTATGAAAGATGTTGAAGACTTTGTGAGATTCCGTTTCGCAAAAGATTCTAGTTGTTATATAGACATTCTTAGACAATTTTTAGAGATGAATAACAGGGATAATTTATTAGAAAGTATTCCTCAGTTGAATTTATGGTTAGAATTTGGTGTGGCTAATAAAACACATCTATCACTTTTGTCGTTAGGGTTAACCAGAAATACTGTCATTGAATTATCAGCATATATAACTAATACAGAAATGTCAAAGGAAGAAGCCTTGGAATGGATAGAAAATCAAAAATTAGAAGACTTCGACTTGTCGAAAATTATTATCCAAGATATCAAAAAGAAGATCTCTTATAGTTTGAATTAACTCATTAGAAACGCACTATACAAAAATGTTTTTATCTTCGATAATGCTTGTAATCTAAATTGATTACCTTTTTGATTACTTTCTGCTGACATTTTACAAATTGGAATAGGTTTTAAGAAAAGTTTGCCCGTTGCTTTAAAACAAAAAACCCTCAAAACAGGCTGTTTCAAGGGGCTTAGTGATTTTCTTAGTAGTGGAGATCCCGGCTTTAGCCGGGACAACCTTCACTCGGGAAACCTCGTTTCAGTCGCAGGAATAACTCTTTGACCCTCATCAACTATTTAAAAACAAAAAAGCCGATCATTTGATCGGCTTTTTATTCTAGTAGCGGGGACAGGACTTGAACCTGCAACCTTCGGGTTATGAGCCCGACGAGCTACCAATTGCTCCACCCCGCGATATACGTCTTTGTTGTGTTTAATTACGTCAACATCATTTTCAAAGAGGTTCCTAAGCTAGGGTATTATCTGGTCAATGTCAAATAAATATTAAAAAAATGTTAAATTATATTGTGAAAAATTTCAATGGTTTCATTTAAAACGAAATTTATCATCCATTTTATTATCTTTTACATTAAAATTAATTTTAACGAGATCAGGTATGCTTTCCAATCTTCTGATAAAAGACTATGCTTTAATTGAAAACCTGCAAATTGAGTTTGGTGCCGGACTCAACATCATTACCGGTGAAACGGGTGCGGGTAAGTCAATTCTTATAAATGCTCTTGGTCTGCTTTTGGGTGACCGTGCCAATACCGAGGTTGTACGTAAAGGAACAAAAAAAGCTGTTGTTGAAGGAACTTTTGATGTTACTGCAAATAAGAAAGTGAGAAAATTGCTTGAAGAGCAGGAGATTGAGTTTGGTCCGGAGCTTTTTCTGCGCAGAGAAATTTCTCTTAAAGGTTCCAACAGGTGTTTTATAAATGATACTCCTGTTACCCTTGCTTTTGTGCAAAGAGCAGGCGATCTCCTTATCGATCTGCACGGACAACACGATCATCAGAGTCTGCTGAAACAGGAAAACCATATTCTTATGCTTGATGAGTTTATGGAGAGCACTGAAACTCTTGAACTTTTCAACAGTAAGAGAGAAGAGCTTAACCTGCTTGCCGGTAAACTGAATGATCTTAAAAAACGGGAAGCAGCAATTAAGGAGAAGAGAGATCTTTATGAGTTTCAGATAAAGGAGATCGATTCAGTAAATCCACTTGCTGATGAAGAGACAAAGCTTGAAGAGGATTTGAAGATACTTGAAAACGCAGAACATCTGCTTGAAAAGACCAGTCTGATATATAATGGTCTGTACGAAGATGAAGAAGCTTTGTATAACGGACTTGTAAAACTGCACCGCGAAATAGGTGATCTTTCGGCAATAGATAATAAGTTTACTGAAAAGGAAGCCGAATTTAATCAGGCGGTTGCTTTGCTTGAAGATGTTGCGGAGTTTGTAAGAAGTTACCGTGATAATATTGAAATGGATCCGGAGCAGCTTGAGGAGGTAAGGGAGAGACTCGGTGCTTTTTCACTTCTCAAAAAGAAATATGGCGGTTCCATAAAGAGTGTAATTGAGTATAGAGAAAAAATAGGAAGTGAGTTTGATCTGGCTGAAAATTTCAGCGGTGAAATTGAAAAGCTGGAAGCTGAAATTGAGACTGTAAGAAAAGAACTTGGCAAAATTGCAAAGCTTCTTTCAGATAAAAGAAGAGATCTTGCAGTTTCAATTAAAGAAAATATTGAAAAAGAACTGACTTATCTTGGTATTGCCGAATCGCAGTTTGAAGTTAATATAAAACAGATAAAGGCAGGTGAGAATTCTTCTGTTTATATAATTTTTGAAAACGAAAAGTATTTGTTGAATAATTACGGGTTTGATGAAATTGAATTTTTTGTTTCCACAAATTCGGGTGAAGATCCAAAACCCCTTGTAAAGGTTGCATCTGGCGGAGAGATTTCCAGAATTATGCTTGCGCTTAAATCTGTTCTGGCAAAGACTGACCGTCTGCCCCTGCTTGTGTTTGACGAAATTGATACAGGGGTTTCAGGAAGAATTGCTCAGAAGGTCGGACGCGTAATGAAAACACTTGCCGAGTTTCATCAGATAATTGCAATAACACATCTTCCGCAAATTGCAGGTTATTCCGATTTGCATTACACTGTTGAAAAAAGAAAAGAAGGTGACAGGGTAATCAGTAATATCCGAAGGTTAACAGAAGAGGAGAAGGTAAGTGAAGTTGCCAAACTTCTTGGCGGAGAAGAGATAACCGATGCCACGCTTAATAGTGCGCGTGAGTTGATGAAAATGAGTTCGTAAGAAAGAGAGGAGTTTTGAAAGACTTATCAATATATGTTCATATTCCGTTTTGCGAACACAAATGTATCTATTGTGATTTTTATTCTGTTACAGATTTTTCTGCTGCAAAAAGTTTTACGGAAAATCTGAAAAAAGAGATAGAGAGCTATTCAAAAAACTTTTCCGAAAATAATTGTGTAAAAACTATCTTCTTCGGAGGAGGAACCCCTTCCATACTTGAACCTGAAAAGATTGCAGAAATTATAGATTCAGTTAAAAGAAATTTTACCCTTGATAAAAATGCAGAGATAACTCTTGAAAGTAATCCCGGTACCCTGTCTTCTCAAAAGCTTGAGGGATATCTTAAAGCAGGGGTTAACAGATTAAGCGTTGGCGTGCAATCCTTTTTTGATGATGAGCTTAAAATGCTTTCCCGTATTCATAACAGCGCAACAGCTGTTGATACAATAAAACTTGCTGCTGATACAGGATTTGAAAATATTAATCTCGATATGATTTTTGGTCTGCCGAAACAGTCTATGGAAAAGTGGAAAAGAAATCTTGAGCAGGTTGTTGAACTTCCGGTTAAACATATTTCATCTTACAGTCTGATAGTTGAAGAAGAGACGCCTCTCTACAAAATGGTGGAGCGGGGAAAGGTGAAAATTTTAAGTGACGAGTTTGATGCAAAGTTTTACCTTGAGACTGTAGATTTTTATAAAAATTTCGGGTTTGAACAATACGAAGTCTCAAATTTCTCCAAAAAAGATTTTGAATGTGAACACAACCTTGCATACTGGGAATATAAAAACTATCTTGGGTTCGGTCCTTCTGCCCATTCGTTTTACGAAGGGAATAGATGGTACAATATAAATGATGTAAAAAAATATAATGAATATATCTCTGCAAACGGAGAAGCGGTTTCCGGCAGAGAAGAGGTTGACAAAGAACAGAAGTTATTTGAAATGGTTATGCTGGGATTAAGAGCAAGAGGAATTGATCTGAACAGTTTCAAAAAAAACTTTGGTTCCGACTGGCTGGAAAGAAACAAAAATAATTTTTCTCTTTTTGAGGAAAAAGGATTTATGAAAACCGACAGCAGCAGATTGCAGCTTACACCTCTCGGTTATTCAATGTGTGATGAAATACTAACAAAACTATTATAGAAAAATTCGGAATTGTTATGAAAAAACTTCAACTTCACTGGCAGATTTTTATCGCTCTGATTCTTGCTGTTTTTTACGGAATGTTTTTAACCGACTATGTGGGTTATGTTGCCTGGATGGGTGATGTGTTTTTACGTGCTCTCAGAATGGTAATTGTTCCTCTTATTTTATCATCTATTGTTTCCGGTGTTGCAAATATCGGCGGCGGTGATAATCTGGGCAGACTTGGTTTAAAAACAATGGCTTACTATTTATCAACAAGTACATTTGCTATTATTACGGGTCTGATGCTCGTTAATTTAATCCGACCCGGCGTAGGAACCGATTTGGGAGCAGCCAAAGTTGTTGAGGGACTTGGAGAAGCACAGGAATCTTTTGGTGATACATTAATTAATATGATTCCCACAAATATTTTTACTGCTTTTTCAGATGGTAATATTCTTTCAATAATCTTTTTTGCCATACTGTTTGGGTTTTTCATAACTAAAGTTCCTGATAAATACAGAACTTATCTTACTGACGGATTTAATGCCGTGTTCGAAGTAATGATGAAAGTAACAATGTTTATTATTAAATTTACACCTCTTGGTATTTTGGGTATTGTAGCCAGACAGGTTGCAGAAACAGAAGATCTTGCAAATACTGCCGAAAGATTAGGATTGTACAGTCTTACAGTAATTGGTGCTTTGGGGCTCCATGCATTGTTTACGCTTCCGGTTATGTTAAAATTTATCGGAAAGATCAATCCTCTGAAACATTTTAAGGCAGTAACTGTTCCTTTACTTACAGCTTTTTCAACTTCATCTTCCAGTGCCACACTTCCTTTAACAATGGAAGCGGTTGAAAACAAAGCAGGGGTGTCAAATAAAATTACAAGTTTTACTTTGCCTTTGGGAGCCACGGTAAATATGGACGGAACCGCATTGTACGAATGTGTTGCCGTTATGTTTATTGCACAGGCTTACGGCGTGGAAATGACTTTTGTTCAGCAGATTCTGATTGTGGTTACAGCACTTCTTGCTTCAATTGGCGCTGCAGGAATTCCAATGGCAGGAATTGTTATGATGTCGGTAATCTTATCCGCGGTTAACCTTCCTTTAGAGGGAATTGGGTTGATACTCGCTATTGACAGACCGCTGGATATGTGCAGAACAATGATTAATAACTGGTCAGATAGCTGCGGAGCTGTAATAATTGCAAAATCGGAAGGTGAAGAACTGAAGGTGTAGAAAGTCAGGAAACCTGAAGTTTGTACCAGATATTGAGTTTTAAATTGAGAGAATGGAATTGAGATACAAGATTCAGAGTTTAATCAAGATATTAAATAAATATCGATAATGAAGATTGGTTTCAATAACAAAAGAAAGAAAATTATGAAAGAAAAATTTGCAATTATTGGTTGCGGTAATATTGGTAAAGCCATTGCCGAAGGAATGATAAAATCGGAAATAGTTAAACAGAAAGATCTGCTTGTTACCACAAAAGGCTTTGAGTCTTTGAGTCAACTCGAAGAAGAAGGCTACAGCGTAAGTGAAGATAACAGACAGGCAGTTGAAAAAAGCAAGATACTTATCATTGCCGTAACTCCGCAGCAATTTACAGATGTTGTGGAAGAGATAAAAGAAGTTGTTACTTCGGAACATACAATAATATCTGTTGTTTCCGGAATTTCGATAAAACAGATAAAAGAAAAAATAAACAGCGATACTCCTGTTGTAAGGGTTATGCCTAACACGGCAATTGCAATTAAGGAATCTATGACCTGCCTTGCAGCAGAGAAAAAAGATAAAACAGCTGTTAAGCTTGCTGAAAAAATATTTAATTCTGTGGGCGAAACAGTAATTCTTGATGAAAGTCTGATGGGATCTGCAACTGCTTTATGTGCCTGCGGTGTGGCATTCTTTTTAAGAGCCGTAAGAGCTGCTTCGCAGGGCGGAATTGAAATAGGGTTCCACGCGGAAGATGCTTTGCATATGGCTGCCCAGACTGCAAAAGGCGCTGCTGCAATGCTGCTGCAGGAGAAGAAACATCCTGAAAGAGAAATTGATAAAGTAACTACACCTCAGGGGGTTACAATTTCGGGACTGAACCAGATGGAACATAACGGATTCAGTTCTTCAATGATTAAAGGAATAATAACTGCATTTGAAAAAGCAGAGGTTATTTATAAAGAGAACGATTAACAGGTAGCTTTGAATAAAAAGATATTAAATCTTGCAATACCGAATATCTTAAGTAACCTTACAATCCCGTTACTAAGCTCGGTAGATACTGCTGTCGTAGGCCATCTTGCAGAGGTTTATTACCTCGGTGCTATTGCCATCGGCGGAATGATTTTTAATGCTATCTACTGGGCTTTCGGGTTTTTACGAATGGGAACCACCGGATTAACTGCCCAGGCTCACGGTAAAGAGGATAAAGAAGAAGTTACAGCTTCTCTCGGAAGAGCTTTATCTGTTGCCGTAATTGTTTCTGTGGTTTTAATTGCGCTTCAGGGAGTTATAAGTTATGTGGCGTTTTATCTTGTTGAAGCTTCGCCCGAAGTTGAGCAATATGCTAAAAGCTATTTTGATATAAGAATATATGCCGCACCCGCCACCTTATCTTTATACGTTTTTCACGGCTGGTTTATAGGGATGCAGAATGCCAAATATCCGCTCTATTTATCAATTGTGGTTAATGTTTTGAATATCGGCTTTAACCTGATGTTTATCTATCAGTTTGGAATGAACTCGGATGGTGTGGCGCTTGGAACATTGTGTGCCCAGTATCTGGGGCTTGCAACAGCAATATTTCTGATGTTCAGAAAATACAGGGAATATATAAAAGTCTTTAAACTGAAGATGCTCAAAAACATTGAAGCATTAACAAGCTTTTTCAAAGTGAATTTTGATATCTTTATCAGAACACTCTCCCTTATGTTTGTTATCAGCTACTTTACTGCAAAATCAGCTGCATACGGAGATGATGTTGTTGCCGTAAATACAATCCTTTTACAATTGTGGATGATAATCTCTTATGGTATTGACGGATTTGCCTTTGCTGCTGAAAGTCTGGTAGGAAACTACTACGGCGCAGGTGACCTTTCCAACCTCAGAAGAGTTGTGAAAAACTGTTTTTACTGGGCGTTCGGACTCAGTATTATTATTTCGCTTCTATACCTGTTTTACGACAGAGAGATCATATCGATATTTACAGATAAAGAATTTATCATTGATGCTGCACTGATATATTTTGTATGGGTTATTGCGGCCCCGGTTCTGAACAGTATCTGTTTTATCTGGGACGGAGTTTTTGTGGGGGCTATGGCCACGACTGCAATGCGGAACTCGATGCTGGTAAGCTCGTTTCTGGTCTATTTTCCGGTGTTCTATTTTTCCGAAAGCAGTTTTGGAAATCACAGTTTATGGCTTGCTCTTACTGCCTTTATGATTGCCCGCGGGGGAATGATGAGTTTATATTATAAAAAGGATATAACAAAAAGATTAGCATCAAATTAATTGCTAAAAAATTTGCCTTTCGCCAGATATTATGCTAAATTTGTTTAATTCAATCCGCCCTTATTGGGCGTTTTTTGTTATATGCAGGTCTTTTAATGAATAAAAAAGAAGAAATATTAAACATAACTGAACAGGTAGTAAGCCGTTACGGATACTTGCTGATTGATGTTGTTTTTCGTGGTGATCATAAAAACAGAATTATTGAAATCTTTATTGATCACGAAAAAGATGGCGTTACTACAAAAACCTGTGCTTCTATAAGTCGTGAAATAGGCGAACAGATTGATGAGGAAGAATTAATCGCATCAAAATATCGTCTGGATGTTTCATCACCTGGTGTTGACAGACCGTTAAAGTTTATTCAGCAGTTTGTTAAAAACATCGACAGGAAGTTTGAAATTGAACATACGACAGAAGAAGGAGCAGTAAAGTTTGAAGGTAAACTTAAATCCGTAGAAGAAAACAAACTTACCTTCATAAAAGAAAAGGAAGAGATAGTAATCGATTTCCCAAATATTAAATCAGCAAAAGTATTAATCAGTTTTTGATATCGGAGGCAAGATAAATGAATAACCTTATAGTTGAATCTTTTGCGCAGATGGTTCGTGAGAAAAGTCTGGATAAAGATGTACTTGCAGGAATTATTGAAGATATTTTCGGTCTGTTAGTTAAGAAAAAATATGGACAGGAAGCCGTTTATGATGTAGTTGTAAATATGGATAAAGGCGACATCGAAATTTTCTTTGAAAGAGAAATTGTTGATGTGGTTGAAGATTCCTGTACGCAAATCAGCATTGACGAAGTAAACAGAAAAGGGAATGATGATGACCTTGAAGTTGGTGAAGATTTTGTGGAAAAACTTGAATTGGCATCATTTGGCAGAAGATTGATTAATCTTGCGCGTCAGAGCCTGAACCAGAGAATCAGAGAGATTGAAAAAGACCTTATATATAATGAATACATGGAAATGGAAGGGGAAATTGTTGTTGGTGATATTTATCAGGTAAGAAGAAATGACATTCTTATAAATCACAACAAAAATGAATTACTGCTTCCGAGAATAGAACAGATTCCGCGTGAAAGATACAGAAAAGGGGAAACTTTAAGAGCAGTTGTTAAGACTGTTAAAAAAACTCCTAACGGACCTGTTGTAATTATCTCAAGAGGGGATAATATTTTCCTTAGAAGATTGTTTGAAATTGAAATTCCTGAAATTTATGACGGTGTTATAGATATTAAAGGAATTGCCCGCGAACCGGGAGAAAGAGCAAAAGTTGCCGTAGAATCAACTGATCCGAGAATTGATGCTGTTGGTGCCTGCGTTGGTATGAAAGGTGTAAGAATACACGCAATTGTAAGAGAGTTAAATAATGAAAACATAGATGTTATCAATTATTCTGATGATCCTATTACTTACATTCAGAGAGCTCTTGCACCGGCAAAATTAAAACAGATTGAAATTGATGAAGAAAACGGAAAATGTACTGTATTTGCCGATAGCAGTCAGGTTTCACTGATTGTTGGTCGTAACGGTGTAAATATCAGACTTGCAATAAAATTAACCGGTTATGATATTGAAGTTATCCGCGAACAGAGAGGATACGACGAGTACGAAGAAGGTGAAGATATAGAATTATTCGATTTAAGAAGCGGATTGGGACAGGAAGTTTACGAACTTCTTATCAACAATCGTTTTGATACCGCGCTTGAAGTATTAACTGCCGGTAAAGATAAGCTTAATGAAATTGAAGGTCTGGAAGAAGAACAGGCAGATAAAATTATCGAATACTTAAAAACTCATTTTGAAGAAGAATAGAATTTAAAATATAGGTAACAGGAAATATGCCCGAACAAAAAAAGAAAAAACTGAGATTATACAAATTTGCTTCAGAATATAATCTGTCAACAGATTCCCTTGTGGAATATCTGCAGGAAAAAGGCCACGATGTAAAATCGCATATGGCACTTCTTACAGATGAAATGGTGGCGGATATTCATTCCAAGTATAAAAAGGATATGGAAAAGGCTGAAACTCATTATAGAAAAGTGACGGAGTTTCATAAGAAAAGAATTGAAAAGCGCACTGAAAGTCAGGATTCGGATGAGGAAGAAGTACAATCTGCAGTTGAGGTTTCAGAACCTGTTCAGGAAGAATCTGCAAGTCCGTTAAGAGATTATCTTAACCAGACTGCCGATGAAGAAGAGGATTTTGAACCAGTTGAAGTTCAGGCAGAAGAAGAGAAAAACAGCAACGAACCTGTAGAAGAAGCTCAGGAACCAGTTGTTGAAGAACCTGTTGCCAAAGAAGAACCGGTTATTGAGGAAAAAGTGGTTGAAAAAGAACCTGAAGAGGTTCAGCCTGTTACCAACAAACAGCCAGTAACTCCGGAAGTAACCAAAGAGGAACCGGTTGAAGAAATGATAAAACCAGAAAATGGAAAGCCATTTAAAACTCAGACTGAAATTGATCTTGATAATTCTAAACAGGGTCTTACCATTCTTGGTAAAATAGATCTTGAAGATAAAAAGAAATCAAGAAAACAGCAGCGCAACAATAACAACAATAATACTAGCAACAACGGCAATAATAAAAACAGAAAACAGGATAACAGACCTTCTAATGATCGCAACGCAGCGGCAAAAGATAAACCTGTTGAAGAAAACAAAAACAAACCGGCTAACAACCAGCCTGCTTCTTCTGATAATCAGCAAGGCAAGAAAAAATGGAAGAAGAAAAAAGGTAAAGGTGAAGGTAGTGAACAACCTGAGCAGAATGTAGATAATAAATCAACTGCTAAAAACCGTAAGAAGAAAAAAGGTAAAAGAGTTGAAGTTGATCAGAATGCTGTTGATGCTGCAATTCGCCAGACAATGCTCGGTATGGATGCTACCACTCAGAGTGGTGCAGACAGAGCTTCAATGAGAAAGAAAAAACGTAAAGAGAAGCTTGAGCAGGAAGAAATCAGACTTGAACAGGAAATGCTTGAAAAAGCAAAACTGAAAGTAACAGAGTTTATTGCAGTTTCTGAAATTGCCAACCTTATGAATGTAAATGTTGGTGATGTAATTGCAAAATGTATGGGACTCGGTTTAATGGTTTCCATTAACCAGCGCCTGGATGTTGAAACAATTACTCTTGTTGCCGATGAGTTTGGTTATGAAGTAGAATTTCAGGAAGAATATACATCTGAAGCCCTTGATGAGGTGGAAGAAGAAAATGAAGAGGATTTAGCACTCCGTCCTCCGGTTGTAACAATAATGGGTCACGTGGATCACGGTAAAACTTCGTTGCTTGATTATGTTCGTCGTGCAAATGTAGTTGCCGGTGAAGCAGGCGGTATTACCCAGCATATTGGTGCTTATAAAGTAAAACTGGATAATGGTAAAGAGATTGCATTCCTTGATACACCTGGTCACGAAGCATTTACAGCAATGCGTGCCCGTGGTGCCAGTGTAACAGATATAGTAATTCTTATTGTTGCTGCTGATGATGCTGTGATGCCTCAGACAGTAGAAGCAATAAATCACGCACTTGCTGCTAACGTTCCTATAGTTGTGGCTATTAACAAGGTTGATAAACCTGGTGCAAACATTGAAAAAATTAAACAGCAGCTTGCCGAAAGAAATGTTCTTGTAGAGGACTGGGGCGGAAAGTATCAGTGTTGTGAAATTTCAGCAAAATTTGGTGATGGTGTGGATGTATTGCTTGAAAAACTGCTTCTTGAAGCTGAAATGCTTGAAGCAAAAGCAAATCCAGACAGAATGGCCAGAGGTACTGTAATTGAATCGCAGCTTGATAAAGGTCGCGGTGTTACTTCTACAATCCTTATCCAAAAAGGTACTCTAAGAGTGGGTGATCCTTTTGTTGCAGGTATTTATCACGGTCGTGTAAGAGCAATGTTTGATGAAAGAAATAACAAAGTTACCGAAGCAGGTCCTTCAACTCCTGTACTTGTTCTTGGTTTTGAAGGTGCTCCTCAGGCAGGTGATTCTTTTGTTGTTCTTGAAAGTGAACGTGAAGTAAGAGAAGTTGCCATTAAACGCCAGCAGCTTAAACGTGAACAGGATCACAGACAGGTTAATCTTATTACTCTTGATCAGATTGCTGCACAGGCAGGTAAAGGCGCTATTAAAGAATTACCAATTATTGTAAAAGGTGACGTGGATGGTTCTGTTGAAGCACTTGCAGATTCATTAATGAAACTTACAACCGAAGAAGTAACTGTAAAAGTTATTCACAAAGGTGTTGGTGCTATTTCTGAGGGTGATGTAATTCTTGCTCAGGCATCTAACGCAATTATTGTTGGTTTCCACGTAAGACCTCATACAAATGCAAGAAAGCTTGCTGAAAAAGAAAAAGTAGATATCAGATTATATAATGTAATTTACGATACAATTAACGAAATTAAATCTGCACTTGAAGGTATGCTCGATCCGATACTTTCTGAAAAACTTGTTGGTACAATTGAAATTCGTGATACTTTCAAAGTACCTAAGGTTGGTACGGTTGCAGGTTGTTATGTACAGGATGGTAATGTAAACAGAAATAACAAAATCAGACTGTTCAGAGACGGTATTGTAATTTACGAAGGAGAGCTTGCTACTCTTAAACGCTTCAAAGATGATGTAAAAGAAGTGGCAGCAGGATATGAGTGCGGACTTAATATCAACAACTTTAACGATATTAAAGTTGGCGATATTATCGAAGTATATGAAATAGTTGAAGAGAAGAAGAAGTTAGAGCAGTAATGTCAATCAGACAAGAAAAAGTACAAAAAATGATAAAAGAAGAGCTGAGTCTTATTTTCCTTAACCGGATGAAAGACCCGGCTTTTTCACTTGTTACAATAACAGGAGTGAAAGTTACTCCTGATTTAAAAATTGCCAAAGTATTTGTTTCTATGCTTGAAAAAGAGAGAAGAGACTCCGTACTGAAGAAATTAAATTCACTTAAAAAGATGATCAGAACCGCTCTGGCACAAAGAATAAATCTTAAGTTTGCGCCCGAGTTATTGTTTTATGTTGATGAAACAGCGGATTATGTTGATAAAATGGAAGAGTTGTTTAGACAGATAAATGAAAATGATAACAACGGATCTGAATAATTATAGTGAAATAAATTTTGCCGCCGGAGAGGTAATTCTTTTTGATAAACTGGAAGGATTTTCTTCGTTTAATGTGGTAAACAGAGTTCGCCGGTTAATTAATGTTAAAAAAGTCGGTCACGCAGGAACTCTCGATCCTCTTGCCACCGGACTCTTAATACTCTGCACCGGTAAAAAGACCAAGGAAATTTACAAATATCAGGATTTGCCAAAGGTTTATACAGGCATTATCTCCATCGGAAAAAGAACTCCTTCAATGGATAGTGAAACGGAGTTTACCGAAGAAAAAGATATTTCCGGAGTTACATCCGAACAGATAGAAGAAACAAGAAAAAGCTTTTTAGGTGAAATTGAGCAGGTTCCGCCGATGTATTCGGCCATTAAGCATAACGGAAAATCTCTTTATCATTATGCCAGAAAGGGTAAAATGATTACAAGAGAAGCCAGAAAAGTTGAAATTTATGATTTCAAAATTACCGAAGTTAATCTTCCGGATATTCACTTTGAAATTAAATGTTCAAAAGGAACATATATCCGTGTAATTGCTGATGATTTCGGACAAAAACTTGGTTGCGGAGGATATCTTAAAAAGCTGAGAAGAACCGCAATTGGGGATTATAATGTTGAAAATGCTTTTACTGTTGAGCAGTTTATCGAGTTTTTTGAAGAGAACAATAAGCATTTTATTTAGTTGAAAAAAATTGTAACTTTAAAAGTTTAAAAATATTCTAATGGAAATTGTTGCAGGATTTTCGGAAATCAAAAAAATAGAGAAAGCAGTAATAACAATTGGTACTTTTGACGGAGTTCATAAGGGCCATTTTGATATTTTAAATACTCTTAATCAGACTGCAAAAAAAGAAAATGTTGCGAGTTGTGTAATAACTTTTGATCCTCACCCGCAAAAGGTGGTTTCAAAAAACTTTGAATTAAAGTTGTTATCAACTCTTGATGAAAAGATAAAACTGATTAAAGAGTTCGGTGTTGACAATGTAATTGTTATAAAGTTTGACAGAGATCTTGCAAACCTTACAGCCGAAGAGTTCTTACAGAAACTGATTGATTCCGGTATAGGAATAAAACATATTATAGTCGGGTATGATCACGGATTTGGTAAAAACAGATCCGGGAACGAGGAACAGCTCAGAATTTTGGGGAAAAAGATCGATTTTTCCGTTACAAGAGTAGGGGCTGTAAAACTTAACGAAGATGGAATAAGCAGTACAAAAATAAGACGCGCTCTGCTTGATGAAGGAGATGTTACAAAAGCTGCAAGTTATCTTGGACGCTATTACAACATTGAAGGAAAAGTTGTAAAAGGTGCCAGGAGAGGCCGCCAGCTTGGTTTTCCTACTGCAAATATTGATGCTGATTATCCTGATAAACTGATCCCTAAAAAAGGTGTTTACTGCATCTCTTCCGAGATAAACGGGAAAAAGTTTTACGGTATAATGAATATTGGAATGCGTCCCACATTTAATGATGTATCCAACTATGTTATAGAGGTTCACTTCCTCGATTTTGATTTTGATATTTACGGAAAAAAAATCAAAGTGGAAATTATTGAAAGAATTAGAGACGAAGTGAAGTTTGAAACCAAAAGTGAGCTGATTAATCAAATAACACGTGATAAAGCAGCTTGCAGAGAATTAATGAAAAAAGTAACTAACTAATTAACTCCGGTTCATTCTGGGGTTTAATCGTACAATATAAATTAAGGAGCTAAAAATGGCTTTAACGAAAGAAGACAAACAGGCAATAGTTGAAAAATTTGGTAAAGATGGAAAAGACAGCGGTACTGCAGAAGTACAGGTTGCTATTTTAACTGCCAGAATTAACCAGCTTACCGCTCACTTTGGCGAGCACAAAAAAGATCACGCCGGAAGAAGAGGCTTGATGCAGATGGTTGGTAAAAGAAGAAGATTATTAAATTACATTGCCGGTAAAGATATTGAAAGATACAGAAGTCTTATTAAAGAACTTAAATTAAGAAAATAAGAGGCTTAACTAATGATAGTTAAAAAAGAAGTTGAAATAGGCGGAAAAGTCCTGTCCATTGAAACTGGTTTGATGGCCAAGCAATCCAACGGTTCAGTTATGGTCCGTTATGGAGACACAATGGTATTGGTAACTGCCGTTGCAGCTAGTGAGCCTAAAGAAGATCAAGATTTTTTCCCGTTGCAGGTTGAATACAGAGAAAAGTTATTTGCTGCAGGAAAATTTCCTGGTGGATTTATAAAACGTGAAGGGAGACCTTCTGAAAAAGAAATTTTGACTGCCAGATTAATTGACAGACCGATCAGACCATTATTCCCTAAAGAATATTTAAACGAGACTCAGATTGTAGCTCAGGTTTATTCTTTTGACGGTGAAAATGATGCTGATGTAGTTGCAGCTATTGGTGCATCTGCGGCGCTGGCAATTTCTGACATTCCGTTTCTTGAGCCTGTTGGCGAAGTAAGAGTTTGCAGAATTAACGGTGAATTTGTGGTTAATCCTACACATCAGCAAATTTCAGAAGCAGATCTTGAATTGACTGTTGCTGGTACAATGGATTCCATTATGATGGTAGAAGGTGAAGCAAAAGAGATTTCAGAAGCAGATTTTCTTACTGCATTAAAATTTGCACACCAGGAAATCATTAAACTTGTTAAACTTCAGAATCAACTTGTTGAAGAATGCGGTAAACCAAAAATGGAAGTTGCTGCAAAAGAAGTTAACGAAGAAATGGTTGCCGATGTTAACAAATTAGCTTATGATAAATATGCTGAAATTGTTTCTACTAAACTTGCAAAAGAAGAAAGATACGACAAAAACAAAGAGTTAAATAACGAAGTTCTTGAAACTCTTGAAGAAAAGTATCCTGAAGAAGAAAAAGCTATTAAAGCTGTTCTTCACGATATAGAAAAAGAATTGATGAGAAAAAGAATTCTTGAAGAAGGCAAAAGACTTGACGGAAGAACTTTAACTGAAGTTCGTCCGATATCAGTTCATTTGGGTCTGCTTCCAAGAACTCACGGTTCTTCTTTGTTTACACGCGGCGAAACTCAGAGTTTAACAAACGTTACTTTGGGTACAAAACGTGACGAACAAATTGTTGACGGTCTGCAGGAAGAATATTCAAAAAGTTTTATTCTCCACTACAATTTCCCGTCATTCTCAGTTGGTGAAGTTGGCAGATTTGGTGGTGTGGGAAGACGTGAAGTTGGTCACGGAAACCTTGCTGAAAGAGCATTAAAATTTATTGTTCCTGAAGAAGAAAAATTCCCTTACACTGTAAGAGTTAACTCAGATATTCTTGAATCTAACGGTTCATCTTCTATGGCTACTGTCTGTGCCGGTTCACTGGCAATGATGGATGCAGGTGTTCCTGTAAAATGTTCAATCTCTGGTATTGCTATGGGATTGGTAAAAGAAGGTGACGAATTTTCAATTTTAACCGATATCCTTGGAAATGAAGATCACCTTGGTGATATGGACTTTAAGGTTGCAGGTTCAAGAAAGGGTATTACAGCTATACAGATGGATATTAAAATCCAGGGTATCAGCTTTGAAATTATGGAAAAAGCACTTGGTCAGGCACTTGACGGAAGAATGCACATCCTTGATATTATGGATGAAGCATTACCTCAGAGTCGTGAAAATATTTCTCCATATGCTCCAACATTGTTATTTACAGTTGTACCGGTTGATAAAATTGGTTTAATCATTGGTCCTGGCGGAAAAAATATCCAGGCAGTTCAGAGAGATTTCAGTGTTGAAATAAATATTGAAGAAGACGGAAAAGTAAACATTGCTGGCGCTAATTCAGAAATGGCGCAAAAAGCAAAAGATCATATCAAACTTATGGTTGCCGAGCCTGAAGAAGGTAAAAAATATAACGGTAAAATTGTTAAAATTACTGACTTTGGAGCTTTTGTTGAAATTCTTCCCGGTCACCAGGGACTGCTTCATATCTCACAAATAGATCATTCACGCGTTAAAAAAGTAACTGATGTTCTTAACGAAGGTGATATGGTTAAAGTACAGCTTATGAAAGTTGAAAACGGTAAGCTGAGTTTAAGTCGCAAAGCACTTTTGGAAAAACCTGTTGAAAACAAGGAATCAAAAGAAGGCGAAAAAACTGAAAAAAAAGAAGAAAAGCCAAAGGCTGAATAAATTCCTCAAAAGTGCTGAATATATTTCAGCACTTTTCGTTTTATTTAATAACCCCATTTAATGATTGGCAGTGTTATATGAGTATTGAAAGTTTACAGATACACAAAAAATTGTTTCTTGCTCCAATGGCAGAAGTCAGTTATGAACCTCTAAGAAGAGTTTCCCGCGATCATGGCGCCGGATGCACATTTACTCAGATGGTTAGTGCTGACGGGGTGTTAAAAAACAATCTCGATACTTTACGATTTTTAGTATTTAACAAAAAGGAAAAACCTATTGGCGTACAGCTTCTGGGAAATAAACCGGAATTGATAGGTGACGCTGTTGGTGAAATTGCCGGCTATAAACCGGATATTATAGATTTAAATTGCGGCTGCTCCGTTGCTAAAGTCTGTAACATAAAAATGGGATGCGGATTAATGAGCAATCCTGTGTTGATTGGAAAAATTGTACGCAGAATGGTTGATGCAGCAGGCAATATTCCTGTTTCGATAAAAATTAGACTCGGACCGGGAAGAAACACAATAAATTGTAATGAAGTGGCACAAATTGCCCAGGATAACGGTGCTTCTTTGGTTTTTGTTCACGCCAGAACCAAAGATGACTCGTACAAAACACCTCCTAAATGGGAATATTTGAAAGAATTGAAGAAATCAGTATCAATTCCCGTTGTAGGAAACGGTTCTGTTTTTACAGCTGAAGATGTTGTAAAAATAAAAGAACAAACCGGTATCGATTCGGTAATGATAGCTCGCGGAGCTCTTGGAAACCCGTTTATATTTTCCAGATACCGTTCGATAATCGAAAATGGTTTTGATCCGGGAGAACCGGATATAACAGAAGTTAAAAAATCAATAGATAGTCATATTAAGTATTCTCTCGATTGTTTTGGTGAAAGAGAAGGAGTTTTGAGAGCCAGAAAACATATAATCTGGTACCTTCGCAAATTTAACGGAATCACATCTTTAATTGACAGAATATTTACTATTTCAGACAAAACACTAATGGATGAATTTTTGAATGAACACGTAGATAAAATTATCAAAAATACTCATCCTGAAGATGACATTAATTTAATAAATCAAAAATTTACGGATCGTGTGATCTTTTGGTCACCATCCTGACAGAGCTTTAGTATATGAGTATAAATAAAGAAATTATTATAAATTCTTCCACTACGCAGACACGAGTTGCTATTACAGAAGATGGAAAACTCGTAGATTTCTTTGTTGAAAATCCTGAAAAACGCAGAACAGTTGGTGATATTTATCTTGGCAGAATTGCAAGAGTTTTACCCGGAATTAAAGCTGCGTTTATTAATATTGGTCAGAAACATGATGCATTTCTTCATTTTTCCGATATTGGTACTCGTCTGGAACCCCTTCAGGGAATTTTAAATGAAGAGGATAACGACGATACAGATGATATGGATGAAGAGGAAAATAACTCGGAACCAACACATTTTGAAGTACCAAAACTTCATAAGGGACAGGAAATTCTTGTTCAGATTATAAAAGAACCAGTCGGAAACAAAGGAGTAAGAGTAACTTCATCTGTTTCGTTGCCCGGAAGATTTTGTGTTTTATTGCCTTATGACAGGAAAGTAGGCATTTCCAAAAAAATTACAGATTATAAAGAACGCCGCAGATTAAGAAAACTGGCGCGTTCCATTATCCCTCGAAATTGCGGACTTATCATAAGAACTGCAGCAATGGATCAGTCTGAAGAAGATATGACAAACGATCTTACATATCTTGTAAAGACCTGGGAAAAGATACAATCAACTGCTAAAAATAAAAAACCGCCAATGCTGGTTTATGAAGATCTTTCTACAACTTCCAGCGTGATACGCGATTTTTTCACTCCTGATATAAATAAAGTTTTTGTTGACGATAAAAAACTTTTCAAAGAACTTCGCAGTTATGTGAAAGTTATGCAGCCGAATCTTATTGACCGATTTGAATATCTGCGCGATGATGAACCTATTTTCGAGACTTTCGGGATAGAAAAGCAGATAAAAACAATGATGGCACGCAAGGTTCCGTTACCTAGTGGCGGACATATAATTATTGATCATACCGAAGCAATGTATGTGATAGATGTGAACAGCGGAAGATATGCTGCAAAAAAAGATCAGGAACTCAACTCACTTAAAACAGACCTTGAAGCTGCAAGAGAAATTGTACGTCAGCTCCGTTTAAGAGATATTGGCGGATTGCTGGTTGTAGATTTTATAGATCTTGAAGATGATAAAAACAGAAAAAAAATCTACGATGAGCTTAAAAAAGAATTTAAGCGAGATCGCGCAAAAGTAGCTTTACTTCCTATGACAGATTTTGGAATTATTCAGATTACTCGCCAGAGAGTAAGAGAAAACATTATCCAGTCGATGTATGAAGAATGCCCGTATTGCGTGGGAACCGGTCTGCTCACAAAAAAATCCAATGTTATGCACGATCTTGAAGAATGGCTGCAAAGATACAATGTTCAGGGAGATGAAAAGAAGCTGATTCTTCGTGTACATCCTGATCTTGCAAATACCTTAACAAAAGGAATGTTTTCTACTTTCTTCAAGTTAAAATGGAAATATTCTCTTAAAATTAAGATGGAAGAAGATAATAAAGTTAATCCTTCCACTTTCCAGATTGTATCGGTTGAATCGGGTAAGGATCTGACCAAAAAATACGGATAATAACGGGGATAAATCCTTTCGTAAATTCTAATTTTATTCGTAATTTAGCCTGGATAAAAAATTAATTTTTTGCTTTAGGAGGATGATCATGAAATTTTTCATTGATACGGCCAACATTGAAGAAATCAAAGAAGCCGCTGCAATGGGAGTACTTGACGGGGTAACCACTAATCCATCTCTGGTTGCCAAAGAAGGTAAAGATTTTGTAGAGTTATTAAAAGAAATTGTTGAAGTTGTTGACGGACCTATCAGTGCCGAAGTTGTTTCTACTGACTTTGAAGGTATGATGAAGGAAGCCGAAGAACTTGTTAAGATTCACAAAAATATTGTAATAAAAATTCCTTTAATTCCTGAAGGTATTAAAGCTGTAAAAGCTTTGTCACAAAAAGGAATTAAAACTAATGTAACCTTATGTTTTTCTCCGGCGCAGGCATTATTAGCTGCTAAAGCCGGTGCTACTTACATTTCCCCGTTTGTTGGAAGACTGGATGATATCGGTCACGATGGAATGCAGTTAATTGAACAAATTGTTAATATTTATACTAACTATGGTTTTGAAACCGAAGTTTTAGTTGCAAGTATCAGACACCCTATGCACTTAATTACTGCTGCTGAAATGGGCGCAGATGTTGCAACTATTCCGTTTTCAGTTATTGGAAAATTATTCAAACACCCGTTGACAGAGAGCGGACTTGAAAACTTCTTAAAAGATTGGGAAAAATTAAACAAATAGGTTTAAGATGAAAAGAACAAAGTTTTATGACATTCATAAAAAATTGAATGCAAAAATAGTTGATTTTGCCGGTTTTGAAATGCCGATACAATATTCTTCAATGATTAACGAACATAAAGCCGTTAGAGAATCAGTTGGTGTATTTGATGTTTCTCATATGGGTGAAGTTATTGTAAAAGGTGAAAAAGCACTCGATTTTGTTCAGCATATCACTGTAAATGATGCTTCAAAACTTACTACAGGAAAAGTTCAGTATTCTGCAATGTGTTACGAAGATGGTGGTATTGTTGACGATTTGTTGGTTTACAGAAAAGCCGAAGATGAATTCTTTTTAGTAATCAATGGTTCAAACATTGATAAAGATTTTGAATGGATGCAGAAAAATAATAAGTTTGGTGTTGAACTGATAAATGAAAGTGATGAATATTCATTACTTGCAGTTCAGGGTAAAAACTCACAGAAAACCATTCAGAAAATCTGTGATAAAGAGATTGATTTAGAATATTATACATTTATGGAAGCTAAAGTTGCCGGTATAGAAATGATTGTTTCAAGAACAGGATATACAGGCGAATTAGGTTTTGAATTGTACTTTAAAGGTGACGAAACAGTTGCTGAAAAATTGTGGAATGAATTGTTTGCAGCAGGTGAAGAGTTTGAAATTCAAGCTTGCGGACTTGGATGCAGAGATTCATTAAGACTTGAAATGGGGTTCTGTTTATACGGAAATGACATTGATAACACCACAAATACAATTGAAGCCGGATTAGGCTGGATAACAAAACTTGCAAAAGGTGACTTTATTGGTTCTGCAGCTCTTGCAAAAGTTAAAGAAGAGAAACCAACGCGCAAACTTGTTGCAATGCTTGCTGATTCAAAAGCATTTCCAAGAAGCGGTTACGAAATTTCAGTTGACGGTAAAATTGTTGGTAAAATTACCAGCGGTACTGTTAGTCCGATACTCGATAAACCAATTGCAATGGGTTATGTAGAAAAAGAATTTGCTAAAGTTGACAATAAAGTTAATTTTGTAATCAGAGGAAAAGAAATTCCTGCAACTATCATTAAATTACCATTTGTGAAAATATAATGAAAATACACGTATTACTATCACCGCTAAATGTAGATGAACTTCACTTTACAGGTAAAACAACAGTTGTAATTGATGTTCTCAGAGCCACTTCAACTATAACCACTGCTTTGCACAATGGTGCAAGGGAAGTTGTGCCGGTTAATTCAATAGAATTTGCCATGAAGGTTTCTGGTAATTCTTTTGGAGGCCAGACACTTTTAGGCGGCGAAAGAAATACGAAAAAGATAGAAGGTTTTACCCTCGGTAACTCGCCTCTCGAATATACAAGAGAGGCGATTGAGGGAAAATCACTGATTTTATTTACTACTAACGGAACCAAAGCAACAGTAAAAGCAAAGTTTTCCGAAAATCTGTTTCTTGCCGGTTTTAACAATCTGGAAGCTGTGGCAAAACATCTTGCATCACTTAAAAACGACGTTGAAATCTTGTGTGCCGGAAGCAACGGTATGTTCTGTATTGAAGATACAATATGTGCCGGAAAATTGATTGAGAAAATTGAAGAATTAGCAGGTAAAACAGAACTTTCCGATTCTGCAAAAGCCTGTGTTACACTTGCAAATTCATCCGGTGATGATTTACTTACAATGCTTAAAGAGTGCGAACACGGAAAACTTCTTATCGAAAATGGTTTTGAAGAAGATCTAGAATATATTGCAGAACTTGACACTATAGATGCAGTTCCATTTTTTGATTCGGGAGTAGTAAAATTAATTCCGTCTGAAACCAAAGACAAAACTGATGATAACAACTAGAAACGGATTTTATGGCAACAAAAAGGAAGAGCAGGCAGACGCAAGAAGATAACCATTTATTTGTATCAATTGAAAAAAAGAAAAAAATCTTCGGAATCTTCCTAACCGTTTTTTCACTTCTTATTCTACTGAGTATTTTATCATACTCAAGGTATGATCAGGCAAATCTTACGTTTGAATTTTCCGATTTGTTTAAAGTTTTTTCATCAAATCCTGAATTTGTTGAAAGAGCCGAAGATGCACATAACTGGCTCGGAATTTTCGGAGCATATATTTCCAATTTCTTTATAAACTCAACGCTTGGAATCTTTTCAATAGTTTTTCCGGCTGTTTTATTCCTTTTCGGATATACAGTTGTAACTGAAAACGAATTTAAACCCGTGGTTCATTTTTCCAATTTTCTGGTGATTATGGGACTTATTCTCGCTTCCTTTTTCGGAATGCTGCAAAATGAGTTTCAACTACTTACAGGAGTGCCGGAACTTTATGGAAAGGTTGGGGCTTTTTTCGGGACAGCTATTGGCAGATTACTTGGCGGACTCGGAAGTATAATCTTCTTTATAACCGCTTCATTTGTTGCACTTTTCACTGTGTTTGATATAAAAATTGAACAGCTTCTGGAAATTGCCAAAACCTGGCTCGGAAGTTTTGCCTCTGAAGGTGAAGAAAAACCTGTAAAAGAAGAGAAGAAAAAAGAGAAAAGTAAGCCGTCTGAAAATGTTGCAAAAGCTAAACAGATCAGAATTAAAAAAGAGATTGAAAAAGAGAAAGAGATAGATGAAGTTTTTGATTCAATTTCCGCAGAACCTGAAATTGAACAAGAAGAAGAGATTGATGAGAAGGAAACTCAGATCAGAATTATTCGTCAGGAACCAACAGAAGAGGTAATTGAAGCTGTTCCTGTTATTGAAGAAGATGTAAATGTAATTGATGATGCTGAACCTAAGGCGCCTAAAGAAAATGAAATTATTCCTGCAATTGATAAAGATGAGGAAGAAACTCTTCCAAATCAGTGGGAAGAAAAGATAAAATATAAAGAGCTTACGCTCGATCTTCTGAATCCTCCAATGGATAATGAATCAGTTCCTATTGATGAAGAAGAACTTAAACGCAATGCCGAGCTGCTTAAAGAAAAACTCCTTTTATTTGATATTCAGATAGAAGATATTTCCGTAACTCCGGGTCCGGTTGTAACATTGTATGAAATTGTTCCTGCTCCCGGTGTTAAAATCAGCAGAATTGTTAGTCTGGAAAATGATATTGCTCTTGCTCTTGCTGCAAGAGGTATCAGAATTATTGCCCCAATTCCGGGTAAAAGTGCAATTGGTGTTGAAATTCCAAATGCTCAGGCGCAAATGGTTAGTGCAAGAACTGTAGTTTCCAAAATAAATGAAAGCAAAGCCGAGCTTCCGCTTGCACTTGGAAAAACCATTTCCGGCGATATTTATATGACAGATCTTGCCAAAATGCCTCACCTTCTTATTGCAGGTTCTACAGGTTCCGGTAAATCAGTTGGTATTAATATGCTTATTACCAGTCTCCTATATTCAAAACATCCGTCAGATCTTAAATTTGCAATTGTGGATCCGAAGAAAATTGAATTGTCATTTTATCAGAAACTAAATAAACACTATCTGGCAATTTCGCCTGATATTGATGAAGAGATTATAACTAATCCGCAAAATGCTTTGCTGCTGCTTAAATCTGTTGAGTTTGAAATGGAAAAACGATATGACAAGCTTGCAAAAGCGCAGGTAAGAAATATTGTGGATTATAATAAAAAAGTTTTAGATCCGAAGAAAAAACCACCTGATACAGATTCAATAAAACATTACAAAATGCCTTATCTAGTTGTAATTATTGATGAGCTTGCAGATTTGATGATGACTGCAGGAAAAGAGGTGGAAGCACCAATTGCTCGTCTGGCACAGCTTGCAAGAGCAGTGGGAATTCATCTTGTTGTTGCAACGCAGAGACCATCTGTAAATGTAATTACAGGTGTTATTAAAGCAAACTTCCCGGCAAGGATTGCTTACCAGACTGCAACAAAAATTGACTCAAGAACAATTCTTGATATGAAAGGTGCGGAGCAATTGCTCGGACGAGGAGATATGCTATTTTTACCGGGCGGATTACCGAAACCTGTTCGTATACAAAACGCTTTTATTTCAACTGAAGAAGTTGAAGATATAACAAATTTCATTTATGTGCAGGAAGGATATTCCAAACGTTATTTCCTTCCGTCGCTGGTTGAAAAACAAGGTCCTGCAGGCGGCGGTTCCTTATCTGATATGGATCCGATGTTTGAAGAAGCTGCAAAAGTAATTGTTCGTCACCAGCAGGGAAGTGTTTCTTTGCTTCAGCGCAGATTAAAACTTGGTTATTCAAGAGCTGCAAGAATTGTAGATCAGCTTGAAGAGGCCGGAATTGTTGGTCCTTCGGAAGGAAGTAAAGCAAGAGAAGTAAGAATAGAATCGGAAGATGAACTTGAAACTCTATTGAGGGCTTTATAATGAAAAAGATTTTTTGTGCGGCAATTATTTTAGTATTTGCTGTAAATCTTTTTGCTCAGGAGATGAATAAAGAGATTGTAAAACTCCAGAAAAAATTTGAAACCATAAACAACTTTACAGCTGATTTTAGTCAGAAAACAGCAGGGGAAAATAACAAATCAGGATTTTCTCTAAAAGGGAAGTTTTTGTTTCAGAAGAAAAATAATTTCAGAATTGAGTTTGCCAGACAAACAATTATCTCCGATGGAGAAACGATTTGGAATTATAACAAAGGGATGAAAAGAGTTGTTATCAGTTCTTTTGAAAATGAGCCGAGTGCATTTTCCATAAACGCGTTTATTATGGAATATCCGTCTAAGTGTAAAATAAAATCCCTTGATTCCAAAACAATAAAAATGGTACCTTTTACTGACGATGTAGAATTTAACTCGGTTTTAATAAAATATGATAAAAATTATGTTATCGAATATATTGAAGTAGAAGATTTTAGTGAAACTAAATATATTGTTTCGCTGTACAATGTGAAGTTAAATAAGAAATTAAGTAAAGAAAAATTCACTTTTACACCACCAGAAGGTATACAAGTTGTCGATCTCAGATAAATCTATCAGCCAGAAAATTAAATCTATTATTGGATACACACTCCCGGTTTTATTAACTATTATATTTTTGTTTTTAGCATTCAAGGATATAGAATTTGATGAGTTTATGAAACATTTTACAAATGTTTCCTGGGGTTATCTGCTGATTTTTATTGCTCTGTTTTTTCTTTCACATATTGTAAGAGCATATCGCTGGAAAACAATTATTTCTTCGGTAAAAAGTGATGTCTCTATTTTGAGTCTCTTTGGTTCAACAATGATCGGTTACGGAGTTAACCTTGCGGTTCCTCGTCTGGGAGAAATTTACCGCCCGTCGTTTTTGGGTCAGTGGGAAGGAATTTCCCGTACTGCAATGTTTGGAACAATTATAGTTGAAAGAGTAATTGACGTAATTTTTCTTCTTGTTTCAATATTAATTACAGTAGCTATTTATCCTTATGATTTGATGACAGAAATTCCTCTTGTAAAACTTGCTCTTACCATTGGATCTATTTCAATTTTAGGTATTGTAATCACACTTATTTTTGTGGTTAAGATGAAAGAAAAGTTTTACTCGTATATTACCAGAATAGTTGGTAAAGTTTCCGTAAGATTTGCAGAGAAACTTGAATATGTTTTTAAGATGCTTATTGAAGGATTTTCAACCATCCGTTCAGGCAAGGTTCTGTTGTTAACAATTTTTTACAGTGCAGTAATAATGTTTTTGTACGGATTTAATTGTTATGTGGGACTTTATATGCTTAACATGGATTTGTTGCACGATGTTTCTCTTACAATTGGCTGGACTGTAATGACAATTTCCGCTTTAGGAATAGTGGCGCCAACACCTGGAGGAACAGGGTCTTATCATTATCTTTCCCGTTTATCTTTGGGTCTTTTCGGGTTCAGCGAAAATGTGGCGGTTGCCTATGCGGTTTTAACTCACATTATCTCTTCTGTTTTATTTATTATTTCAACCGTGTTTTTTGTGAATTTTGTAAACAGAAGAAAAGAAAAATCGAAACGGGTTAACTTTTTTAGCGTATTAAAACAATCAAAATAAACAGATGAAAAAATTATTATACGTTTTATTGCTGTTCATAATTGTACCCGGTTATGCGCAGATAAAAATTTCTACGGGAATGGGTATAGATGTGGTTCATACATCTTCGCTGGAAGATTATATAAATGATAATTTCTATGACCCGAAAAATGAAATGAACTCCTTTAATAAATCTCTTTCGCTGTTTGGAGAAGTAGATTATTCTATCTCAGATAAATATCAACTTGGAGTTGAATTTAACTACTCCTATTTTCTGCACAACAGCGATCTGCACGCCAATTATGAACTTGTATACTCAGTTTATAAACCATCTCTTATAGGTTATTATGTTTTACCAGGTGACGGTTATGAAATAAAATTTGGTGCAGGTTTGGGATACAGATATGTATCGCTTGAAGAGAGAATTTATTCTCGCGATGAATACTCATCGTCTGGTGTAGGGATTTTAGCCAAGGCAGTTGGTAATACCGGACTTGGCGATAACTTTTACGGTTACATCAGTTTTGATATAAGATATGACTATTTAGGTGAGCCTGAAGGCGACAGCGGAAAAATAACCAATGCCTCTAATGATGAAGTTCTTAATCTAAATAAATTTTCCGTCGGGATAAAACTGGGTGTGTCATACTTTTTTGAATAAGGTAAAATTTCTATGAGTATTATTGAAGCAATTATTTTAGGTATTATACAGGGATTAACAGAATTTTTACCTATCAGCAGTACAGGTCATTTAACAGCTGCGGGGTCTTATATGGGACTTGTATCTCAATATGCTCCTGAACAGTGGACCGCCTTTATTGCTGTCATTCAGTTGGGAACTCTTCTGGCAGTATTTATATATTTTAGAAAAGATCTGTTTAACATAACCAAAGATTTTATTGTAGATAACCTTCTGGAAAGAAAAAAGATAAAAGAGCAGGGTGATAACAGTAAAATGGGATGGTTTATAATTCTTGGAAGCATCCCGGTTGTTATTGTCGGACTCGGGTTTAAAGATCTCATAGAAGGAGCTTTTACCAAAAATTTGAATGTAATTGGTGTGAGTCTGATTGTCCTGGGAATTATTCTGGCTGTTGCAGAAAAAACCGGGAAGTTCAAAAAAGATATGAAGGCAATCACCTGGAAAGATGCTTTAATAATCGGAATTGCTCAATGTTTTGCATTAATTCCCGGCTCATCCAGATCGGGAACAACAATTACTGCCGGGCTATTCACCGGATTAAAAAGAGATACAGCCGCACGATTCTCCTTTTTATTGGGAGTACCTGCAATTTTAGGAAGCGGATTGCTTCAGTTTTACAAATCGCTTGAATATCTTGATTCATCAGGATTTGTTACTTTATCGATTGCAACAATTGCTTCTGCAATAAGCGGATACCTCACAATTGAATTTCTGTTAAGATTTTTGAAATCTAATTCGACATATATATTTGTAATATACAGAATTGTGTTTGGCGCATTAATTTTATATTTAGTAAATCAGAATTTTATTATACCATAGATGAAAGGAAAAAAATGGAAGAGTTATTAAACCTTAAAGATGGCGAAAAACTTATTGCCAAAGTTGAAACCAATATGGGAGAATTTGAAATTGAGCTTTTTGCAAAAGAAACTCCTAAAACAGTTGAAAACTTTGCCGGATTAATTCAAAAAGGATATTACGACGGAGTATCTTTTCACAGAGTAATTGCCGGATTTGTAATTCAGGGCGGAGACCCGACCGGAACAGGTGCAGGTGGCGACAGTGTATGGGGTGGAGAATTTGAAGACGAATTTCATCCTGAACTAAGACACAGCGAAGCCGGAATTTTATCTATGGCAAACCGCGGTCCAAATACTAATTCAAGTCAGTTTTTCATAACTCTTGGCGCAACTCCTCATCTTGATGACAGACACTCAGTTTTTGGCAAAGTTACTTCCGGGATGGATGTAGTTGAAAAAATTGGTGGTGTTCAGACTTCGGGGCAGGATAAACCAGTTGAACCTGTTGTTATGGAAAAAGTAACAGTTGAGAAAAAATAATTTCAGATGGCTAAATCAAAATCAAATATTCCGTCAATATATGATATTGGTCCTTTTCTGAAAGAAGATAAATTGCTGCCTGTCTATTTCTTTGTAGGCAGCGATGGATTTACAATTGATTCGGCAGTTAAAGCTGTTGAAAAAGCAGTTAATCCGCTACTCTCTTCAGATTTTGATAAAGAAGTTATTAGTGCTGAAAAAAATCAGAAAATATCATCACTTGTGGATATTGCTTCTGCATTTCCGTTTGGAACAGGGAAAAAGCTGATTATTGTTAAAAACTTTGAGAAATTTTCTGACAGAAAAAGTTTTTCCGGATATATTAACAATCCTGCAGAAAGTACTATTCTGGTAATTACTCAGCCTCAAAAATCTTCCGGACTAACATCAGAACCATATTCCAGTATGATAAAGCAGGGATTTCTTTTTGAAGCTGAAGAACTGAAAGGACCGAGATTACTGCAATGGGTTGTTACACATTCCGGACGAAACAAACTGAAGATTTCCAGAGAAAATGCAACTACACTGGTAGATCTTGTTGGTGAAGATAAATCGATGCTGGAAATGCATATCAGGAAGTTTGGAGATGTTTTAGGTGAAAATAGCGAAATTACGCTTGAAACAATAAAACAGCACACTTCAACAACCAAAGAGCATTCAATTTTTGATTTGCAAGATGCAATGGGAAGAGGTGATAAACCAACTGCGCTTGATGTGGCATATAATCTTCTTGAAAATGGAAAAGATGCCATTTATCTGATTACAATGATTACAAAATATATCACAACTATTGCCAGAACTGTAGAAACCGCTTCTTCGGGCGATGATAACAGTGCTGCCAGACAAATAGGTGTGAGCTGGTTTTATTATAAAAAGTGTAAAGAAGCAAGATATTTAAGAAACGAAACGAGATTATTAAATGCTAGTCGGGCTCTACTTGAAGCAGACAAAACATTAAAAACAACAGCCGTTGATCAAAAATCTCTAATTTCGGTGCTTATTCTGGAGATATTAAAATAGGATACTTTTTTTAATTTAAAATTAATATTTTCTGAAACAAAATTAAAAACAGGGAAGTATAAACTGCGTGAATACAAAATACAAAGGCTGGACAGACGAAGAACTTATAAAAGAATTTCAGGATAATAATACATTAGATACCTACGAAGTTCTTGTAAAACGCTATAAGGATCCCCTGACAAATTTTGTTTTCAGATTCATTGGGGATAAAGATGTTAGTATAGACATTGTACAAGATACAATGATCAAGTTTTACCTCAATAAAGATTCGTACAAATCTTTTGCAAAGTTCTCAACCTGGATTTATACAATTGCCGGAAATCTGGCAAAGAATGAATTGAAAAGGAGAAAAAGAAGAACTATCCTGTCACTCAGTTCGCCTGTTGGTGATGATGACAGACCGTTGGAAGTAAGTGATGATTCTGTAGTTGATCCTGACAGACTTGCAGATGGCGGAATTAAAAATGAAATTATTCAAAAAGCCTTGTTAAAAGTTAAACCTGTTTACAGAGAAGTAGTGATTTTACGTGATATACAAGAGTTTTCTTATGAAGAGATTTCGGAGATGACAAATCTTTCAATAGGCACTGTGAAATCGAGAATAAACAGAGGAAGAACCCAGCTTCAGAAATTATTAAAAAATATATATAAAGAGTAACATAATTGGGATTAAGGATTACACAATATGGATAATGGTTACGAAAAATTAATTAAAGATCTTAAAAATCTGCCAAAGGTTGATGCGCCGGATGATTTTGAATATAAACTTATGGTCAAAATTCAGAACGGTCAGTTTGAAACCGCGGAAAAAGAAGATTCTTCCGGCAAATTGTGGAGATTTATTCCTGCAACTGCCGTTGCTTTAAGTGCTGTAATTATCTTTTTTGTTGTTAAAGAAACTTCCGGTATAAATCAAAATCCTTATATCGACGGAGTTGAAAATCCTGTTGCTATGACCGATACCACCCCTGATACTGTCAATCTCAGTGGACCTGCAAGCCCTGTAAATGACAATAGTTATCTGGTTATTCACCCAAATGATGTAATTAAAAAAGAGAAAAGAACTGTACCTCAATTGCGTTTGAGAGGAGTTGATGTTGACGGTCTTATTGACGGAAGTATCAAAAACCGCTCAGGAGGCAGAGAACAGCAGGTGGTTGGACACGGAAACAACAGATTTAACGGATTTCTTGTTGAAAAAGACAGGAAAGAAATTGCTGAACTTAGAGCCAAGATAGACTCTATCAAAACAGAAAGAAAAAAGAAAAAAATTGCCAATTAAAATTATTTGGAATTTTTTTGAGTATTTTTGTAAATTAGCAGTCTAGCAAAAAAAGGAAAAGTAGAGATGAAACAGAATATCCATCCAGATTACAAAAATTGTAAGGTTAGCTGTGTTTGTGGCAATACATTTACAACAAGATCTACAAAAAATGAGATCAAGTTAGAGATCTGTTCAGAATGTCATCCATTCTTTACAGGTAAGCAGAAATTATTAGATTCAACTGGTAGAGTTGAAAGATTTAATAAAAGATATGGTGTTAAAAAAGCTGCAAACTAATACTAAGTTTTGTAACTTGAGGCGGCTCTCTGGCCGCCTTTTTGTTTTTAAAGAAAACCTGCCACATTTTTTTGATTTAGTAATTTAATTTTATTTATTTTATAGTTCAATTAATTCCATAAGTATATATTTACTAACAGATTCCGCATATTCAACCAGGTATTAATGAAAGAACACAAAGTTAAAAATCTGTATTCAGGCGTAAGAGGAACCTCTGTTAAAATCTTAAACCGTATAGTTAAAACCGATGCTTATCTTGACAAACTTCTGGATGCTGAAATGGCTGATACAGAACTCTCCAGCAAAGATAAAGCTCTCTTGTTTGAAATAGTTCATGGTGTTATCAGGTGGATGCTTCGGCTTGACTGGATTCTTACCGGTTTTTATAAAGGGCAATTCTCAAAAGCAATCCCGGATGTAAAAAATGCTTTGCGTGTGGCTCTGTATCAAATTCTCTTTCTCGATAAAATTCCTGAATATGCTGCAATTAATGAATCTGTGGAGTTTGTAAAAAGATTGCAGGGCAAAAAAGCAGCAGATTTAACCAATGCAATCTTGAGAAACATTTTACGCAATAAAGATAATATTCGTTTCCCCGATAAAGATTCAGATAAAATCTCCTTTTTATCTTCCTATTATTCTCACCCGGTGTGGCTTGTAAAACGATGGCTTAAACAGTTTGATGAAGAGTTTGTAATTGAACTGATGAAATCAAACAATAAGCGTCCGAAACTGCATCTGCGTGTTAACCGACTAAAAACAACCAGTGAAGAACTAACCGATTTAATAAAAAGCGTGGAAATAACTTTTACCAAAGGGCGCTATTTTGATGAGTATATCGAATTGGTTAATATGTCTAATATTACCGACTGGGAGTATTTTAAGAAAGGATATTTTAACATTCAGGATGAAGCAACAGGTTTCAGTATAAAACTGCTTGATGTAAAACCAGGTGACAGAGTTTTAGATATGTGCTCTGCTCCGGGAGGAAAAACATCTTTTCTTGCTGCAGAAATGGAAAATAAAGGAGAAATTATTGCGCTGGACCTGCACGAGAGCAGAATTAAAGCGCTGGAGAAAAATTTAGCCAGACTCGGAGTAGAGAATGTAAAAACCGAGGCTGTGGATACACTTAAATTTAAGACTGAAGAAAAGTTTGATAAAATTCTCGCAGATGTTCCTTGTTCCGGAAGCGGAACAATTCCTAAAAAACCAGATATCAAATGGAAAAGAAGTTTGAGTGATTTTTACGAAATGCCTAAAACTCAGTTCAGGATACTGGAAAAGGGTGCATCTCTTCTTAAAACAGGAGGAGAACTGGTTTATAGTACCTGCTCCATAGATAAAGAAGAAAATTACGGAATTATAGAGAAATTTTTGAGTAAATATAGTAATTTTGAATTAGTAGATGCTTCTTGTAAGTTTGATAAAAATATAGTTAATTCTAATGGCTGTGTTGAGATATTTCCGCACATTCACGGAGTTGACGGAGCATTTGCAGCAAAGATAAAAAAGATTAAATAAAATTTAAGATAGATTATGAGTAAAGAGACATTAAGAAAGCTGGGTGAAGAATTAAAAGCCACCAGAGAACAGAAAGATATCACTCTTCAACAGATATTTAATAAAACTCGTATTGATATGAAATTCCTTAATGCCATTGAAAGTGGCGATTTTGAAGTGATGCCTGATGTTTATATCAGAGCATTTATAAGGGAATATGCAAAATCTATTGAGTTAGATGGCAATACAATTTTGCGAAAATATGAGATTGCAAAGGAAGGAAGAGAGATAGGGGAAGAAGATATTCAGGAAATTGAAAGAGAACAGGCTGAAAAACAAGAGCCTGCTGCAAAAGAGTTTTCAGCACCCTCTGCCTCGGCTAATGAATCTGACGGCAGCAATAAAAATATATTAATAGGGATATATGCAATTGCGGGTCTGGCTGCAATTTTGATTATTTATCTTGTCTTCTTTAACACAAAAGATCAGGAAATAATTACGGAAAAACCTTATCAGGAAGTTTTGGAAGAAACCAAAAGTAGATTTGAAATTCCTGCTGAAAAGAAAAAAGAAGAAGTAAAGCAAACTGTAGTTCCGGTTATGTCAGACAGTCTCAGTCTGGTTATTATTGCATCTGATACCTGCTGGATCGGTGGAAAAATTGACAGTAATTCTGATATAGATTTTCTTCTTTATCCCGGTAGAAAAAAGACTATCAAAGCTAAAACGCAGTTTTATCTGGTAGCAGGTAACGCAGGCGGAATTGAGTTTTTGCTGAATGGAAAAAAACTTGATTACACAGGAAGAACCGGAAGAGCTATTTTAACAATTAACTCCGAAGGGATTGTCAGGTAGTAATTTATGCAAGATGAGCAGCAAAAAATAAAAGATCTAAGAGAGAAATTACATAAATATAATTATCATTATTATGTTCTAACGGAGCATATCGTTTCCGATCAGGAGTTTGATAAGCTTCTTAAAGAACTGGAAGAACTTGAAAAAAAATATCCGGAGCTTCACGATCCAAATTCTCCTACACAAAGAGTCGGTTCCGATTTAAGCAATATCTTTAATTCCATACAGCATAAAACACCTATGTTGAGTCTGAGCAACACTTATGACGAACAGGAATTGCTCGATTTTGACAGGAGAGTAAGAGACGGGTTGCCTGAAAATTCTGAAGTGGAATATGTTACTGAGCTAAAAATAGATGGTGTTTCCATTAGTCTTAATTACGAAAATTATGAGTTAAAAACAGCAGTAACGCGCGGTGACGGTGTTTCGGGTGAAGAGATTACAAACAATATCAGAACCATTAAGAATGTTCCTCTTTCAATTGTAAAAGAGAAAAGGGAAGTATTGCCTGTAGATTCTTTTGAAGTGCGAGGAGAAATTTTTCTTCCGCTTGAAGGTTTCAGAGAGCTTAACAAAGAGCGTGAAAAAAAAGGTGAAAAACTTTTTGCCAATCCAAGAAACTCAACTGCGGGTTCAATAAAACTTATAGATTCAAGAGAAGTTGCCAAAAGACCTTTGGACATATTCTTATATTATCTGATTGAATCGGAAGAGAAAACAAAAAGTCAATCTGATAATCTGAGAATAATTTCAGAGCTTGGTTTTAAGGTTAACACAAATTACAGATTATGTAAAAGCATAAATGAAGTAATTGAATATTGTAATAACTGGGAATTAAAAAGAGACGAACTACCGTATGAAATAGACGGAGTTGTTATAAAAGTAAACAATGTTAAACAGCAGAAGATTTTAGGCAGTATTGCCAAATCTCCGCGCTGGGCGACTTCGTTTAAGTTTAAGGCTAAACAGGCTAAGACAAAACTTCATAAAATAAAATGGCAGGTAGGAAGAACAGGTGCTGTTACTCCTGTTGCCGAACTTGAACCGGTATTTCTGGCCGGATCAACAATAAGCAGAGCCACACTTCATAACACCGATGAAATTGAAAGAAAAGATATTCGCGAAGGTGATTATGTTTTGATTGAAAAAGGGGGCGATGTTATACCTAAGGTTGTTGCCGTGGTTACATCGGAAAGAGAAGAGGGAATTGAAAAACTGGTTATTCCTGATGCTTGTCCCGAATGTGAATCTGTTCTTTACAAACCGGAAGGGGAAGTTGCAATATATTGCGAAAATCCTGAATGTCCGGCACAGGTAAAGGGACAGCTACAACATTTTGTTTCTCGCGGAGCAATGGATATTGAAGGTTTAGGTGAATCGCTTGTTGATTTGTTTGTAGAGCAAAATTTTATTAAAACTTTTGCAGATATTTATGATTTACACGAGCGCAAAGAAGAGTTAATTGAGATTGAGCGTCTGGGTCAGAAAAGCGTTGAAAACCTACTGACTGCAATTGAAAAAAGTAAAGAAAAACCATTTGATAAGGTTTTATTTGCTTTGGGAATAAGATATATTGGAGCTGGATCTGCCAGAAAACTTGCAGAACATTTCCGTTCTGTTGAGAGTCTAATAGAAGCAGATTCGGAACAGATAGAAAATGTACCTGATATTGGTCCGAGCATAAGTGAAAGTGTGCAGAGATTTTTTGCTGACGACAAAAACAAAATGTTGATTGAAAAACTGAAAAATGCAGGATTAAATTTTAAACTTGAAGAAGCAACAGATTCTACAAATATTCTTGCAGATAAAACATTTGTAATTACAGGAACATTAACAGAATATACCAGAGATGAAGCTAAAGAAAAAATTATGAAAAATGGCGGAAAAGTTTCATCTTCTATAAGTAAAAAAACTGATTATCTGCTTGCCGGAGAAAAAGCCGGTTCTAAGCTGGATAAAGCAAATAAACTTGGTGTAAAGATAATTTCTGAAATAGAACTTGAAGAGCTGTTAAAAAATGCTGAAACCGATTAAAAATAAAATCTCTAATTATCTGGCCAGAAGAAAATATCTGAAAGAAGATATCGGCTCGGTAAAATTTAATGATTTTTTTAATAATTCAGATTCATTTTTAATATTGATGCCTAACGAGGAAAATGAATTCAGGTTTGGATTAAAAGTTGCGGAATTTTTAGCCGAGCTGGAAAAACAGATTACCATACTTACTCCGGTGAAATTTTCCGGGAAAATTCCTCAAAATAAAAACACAAAAATAATACACTTTGCCTTTGAGGATGTTACTAAGTTTAATCTGCCAAGTGATTTTCTGGCAAATAAATTAAACAGAAAAAAATTTGATGTTGTAATGGATCTTGAAAGATTTGAAAATCTTTTTTACAGTTCACTTACACATATGACGCAATCTAAATTTAAGATTGGGTTTCAGAAAGAGAAATTGAACGAATTTTACAATATATTAATCGATAATAAGAATGAAAGACCCGAATTCTGCTACGATGATATGATTGAATCGTTAAAAATGTTCTAAATAATTTTATTGATTTTGTAAAACTATATATATTATTTTATAAAATGAGTTATTATCTTGTTATTAATAATGCTGAAATAAAAAACAATTACAGAAGATAGATTATGAGTGAAAACGTAAATTTTGAATTAAAGAAAATTGATGATATTGCAATCTTTAAATTAAATGAAAGCAGATTTGATGCTCCTATTGCAGGTATTGTAAAAGGTGAATTTACAATTTTGCTTCATACCGAAGAATGGTCCAAATTTGTTGTTGATCTTTCAGATGTGGA
>JBGRQB010000013.1:0-44173 GCA_041725875.1 Rhodothermaceae bacterium | reverse complement strand
AAAAGAATTTTCCAGCTTTGCTGTGATTTTTATTTTTACAATTTTGTTTAAGTTTTCCTGAGAGTGAACAATTGAGTTTTCAACAATTGGCTGTAGAATAAAAGGAGGCACAAGAACGTTTAACAGATTTTCACTTTTTTTAATTTCATATTTAACTTGAAGATTGTCAAGAAAACGAGCCGACATAATTTCAACGTACAGTTTTATTTTCTCAAGTTCTTCTGAAAACAATTCAAGTTTTTTTGAACCGCCGTTTAAAGTTTTTCTGAGTAAATCACTTAAACGTGTAATCATTGAATCAGCTTTTGAAACATCTTCATACATTACAGATGAAATCATATTTAATGTGTTAAAAAGAAAATGGGGATTAAGCTGCATCTGTAATGCCTGTAACCTTGCGTTGGTTAATTGCTCCTGCAATCTGGAAGTCTGGATTTTCCTGGTTTGAATTTCTTTCATATAATTAAACAAAATTACTATACTGTAAATAATCCAGTAGACAGTAAAATGTTTTGCACATTCCATAATAAAGCGGTACTTCATTATTCCGTAATCGTAAACGCCCCAGTCAAAAAGTGCAAAAAGAAAAATTCTGGTTCCCCACATTAAAAAAGTATGTAATACGCCGGTGCAAATTGCAAACAAAATGTGAAGCAAAACTGTGCGTCGGGCATTATCTTTTTTTATTGGAAATTTTCTTACAAAAAAGAGAATGAGCGGAAGCACAATTAATGCGCAGTAAGCTCCCGTCATTTCGTAAAAAAAAGTGTATTCATGTATTGCATCGTAATTTGCAAGTGAATCAGTAGAAATTATCAGAGTGTTTAAGAGTCCGATAATAGTGTAAAGAAAAAATATTACGATCCATTGTTTTGTTTTGTTCATTATAATACCGTTAGAAAACAAGCTACATTAAAATAATAAATTATCAGTGTTCCTGAACAGCAGGAAAAATATTTTCTGACTTTTCAGAAATTTTCTTTTTCGGTTTCATCCCGAATAAAAGTCTCATCAGATTAAATGGTTTTATAAATAAATAATAAAACCCGACACAAAAAATTGCAGTCAGAAAATTAATAATAATAAATTTTGAAAAAATCGAAATTTCCCATTGAATTATATAAAAGCCAAAAATTATCATTACTGATTGATGTAAAATATAAAAAGGATAAATTCCGGCATTCATTTCTGCAAGGAGTTCAGACTTTTTATTCAGATATTTTTGACCATAACCAATTATTGCAAGAATTGTAAACCACGACATTATGGTAGTCGGGATATGAAAAATAAAATCATATCCGAAAAAGTTTATGTTGTATTGAATTATCCAGACAGCATAAAAAATAACTGCAAAAACTACTGCTGTAATGAGATTTATTTTTCTGTGAGTTTTTAAAATCTGCCAGTTTCGTCTATCTGAATAAATTATGTAACCGGAAATAAAGTATAAAAGATAGTGTATAAAATAAGCTAAGTCGGTTAAATCGTGAGTCTCCTTTGGAAAAAATGGTCTGAGCATAAACTGCGATAAAATCATCGGGACAAGAAAAATTGCGGCTCTGAATTTTTTTGAAAACAGTGAATGAATTTTATCTCGCAAGTCTGAAGACTTTTCTTTTCTGAAATAAAGGAATATTGGCAGACAAATTACGGAATACAAAAAAAGATAAAGAATAAACCACAGATGATGCCAGGAAAGACTTCCGCCCGGATAAGTTTGAAATTCAAATACAGTAGGGTAAAAACTGATATAAGATGAAAATTTTTCTATAAACTCAAAATAGATTTGCGGCGGCACAATTACAAACATTCCGAAAAGAAGCGGAATAAATAAACGCTTACTTCGTTCTTTAAGAAATTTTCCCGAAGATCTGAATCCGAGCGCAAAGTAGGTCCCCGCACCCGAAATAAAAAGAAGCAGCGGCATCCGCCAAAAGTGAAACCATATCATTATGTAGTTAAATATTTTACTCTGTTCTTCACTTTTTATATGCCAGCCCCAGGTGTTAAAAAACATTCCTGTGTGATAAAATAATAAAATTATTATGGCTGCAACTCTCAGCCAATCCAAATCATAATGCCTTGTTTTGGGCGTTTGGTTCATATTTCCCCCGATGATTAATAAATTAAAAGGTATTATAGATTTAATATTTATCGGATAAAAAGATTTTGTCACAAGATGGATTTTCAGGGAACCGAAGTGGATTTGAAAAGATGTAAAATGATAATAATACTACATTTTCAGGTAGTAAAAGTTTTTACGGTAATTTCTATATTTCAATTTTGAAATAAATAAAATTGAATATGCTGAAAAAATATAGTCTCAAAACCAGAATCGGAATTATATTAATTCTTGTTTCAATAGTTTTCTTTCTTAGTTTGCCCGTAATTCCTTTGCTGGATCTTGACGGAGATTTTAAAGTTACACTTGGAACCGTAGTTTTTATCCTGGCGGAAGTTTTTTTCTATACAGGCGGATTTCTTGTGGGGAAAGAATTATTCTCCAAGTACAAAAAGTATATGAATCCTAAAAACTGGTTTAAAAAGAAAACCTCCGAAGAAGAGCAGGAACATAATAGTTAAATCATAGTAAAAGAGTAGGTTTTAATTTGAACAATTTAATGTCATAGTTCGAATATGATATTGAGATTATCAATTTATAAAAAGGAAAGTAATATGAAACTCAAAACCCTGCTCTTTATATTTGTTTTAACCGGATTGGTTTTTGCGCAAATCGATTATTCAAAAGTTCCTGCCAAAGCAGAAGATATTTCTCCAATTTTAAATGGCGAAAAAGTACCAAACGCAGTTTTACTTGATGCAAATGGAACCAAAGTGGATTTGCAGAAAAAATTCGCTGAAAAACCTACAATTTTAGTTTTTTACAGAGGCGGATGGTGCCCTTATTGTAACCAGCATCTTGCTGAGTTACAAGATATTGAAGGTAAGCTTTCAAAAATGGGATATCAGATAATTGCAATTTCTCCTGACAGACCCGCAAAATTAAAAGCGCCAATGGAAGAAAATAAACTGAGCTACACTCTTCTTTCAGATGCAAGTATGGAATTTACACTTGGTATGGGATTGGCATTTAAAATGGAAGATGAACTTGTGAGTATCTACAAAAACAAATATAAAATTGATGTTGAAGCTGATTCCGGATTTTCGCATCATCTGTTACCGGTTCCCGCTGCTTTTGTAATTGATAAAGAAGGTTTGGTTTATTTCTCATATATTAACCCGACTTACAAAACAAGAGTTAACAAAGATATACTTTTAGCGGCTGCAAAAGCGTTGTTAGATGAATAAGTTTATAAACAGATGACATCTTTTCAGGTGTCATCTGTTAAAATTTTAATCTACGGCAAGCATAATGTTTGAAGCTTTTATTACAGCATAAGCTTCTTTCCCATCTTCGAGCTGAAGATTTTGAGCCGATTCTTTAGTAATTATGGAAACTATTTGCGCTCCTCCTTCAAGTTCCAGAACAACTTCTGCATTTACAGCACCCATAGTTAATTTTACTACTTTTCCTTTTAGACAATTTCTTGCGCTTAATTTCATTTTTAATCCTTTCAAAATAAACGGTTTTAAACTATCGGACTAGATGGAAAAATTTAAATTATAAGAATTGACCCGCAGATACAAAAAAATCCGGGGTTAACCGGATTTTCTTTGGCTTGATAATTTTGGAAATTTATCATAAACATTTTCAACGCTCCATTCCTCCCCTTTAAGCTCCCACTTAAAATCTGTACGTAAAGGAATTTCTTCATCAAGTCTGCGGAAATAAACTCTGCCCGCTGCATAAATGATGTTTTCAAAAAATGTTTTTTCTTCTGATTTTTCAGGTATAACATCAACCAGAGATTCAGGGTCTGCAAGTGCATTTGTAAAAACAATTTCTCCCTGTGAAATTAACCAGCCTCTGAAATAGTCAAACTCATCTTCAGTACAGCCGTCATTAATAATATAGGCAGCAGCCCATAAATCGAAATGATATGATTCATTCATCAAATCTTGAAAAACACGATAAAAACTGATGATTTCTTCCGATTTGAAAAGGCAAAGAATTCTCTCAAGTTCAACAAGCTGAACTTCCATATCATTGTTAGAATAATCTTTTGATTTCTGGATTATTTCCCAAAAACGTGATCTTTCCATCTTTTTCCCGGGTTAATAATTATAAAATGTTCTGTAAAATTACTTGTTATGTAATTTTATTTAACGAATATAAAGGCAATAGAAATGGGAATCAAATGGAATATAAATTATATTTTTAGTATAAGAACCCTGTAGAAATTTCTACAAGGTTCTTTTAAAAACTTTTTGAAGATTGGAAAAATGGAATCCGATGTGGCTGTATTCTGTCAGAGCGTTTTGAAGACAATCTTCAATTTTTGCTTCTCCACCAAATTCATTCAGTTTTCGCAGATAAAAAAGTCTTTCATCTATTGCTTCGGCAATTTCATTTTTTACCATCATATTTCCGTGTCCGGAAATTAATATTTCAGGATCAAGCTCTTTGAGAAATGCCAGACTCGCAATGTGTTCGTCAATTGTGGAACCTGAGTCGATATAGGGCAAAGCTGCTTTTCCATCGTTTGAGTGAATAACCAGATCGTTGGCAAAAACTATGGTTCCGTTTAATACTATTGTGAGTCCGCTAATATGATGACCCGGAGCGTAAAAAAGCTTTAAGGAAACATCGCCATATTTGATTTCCATTCCATTTTCAACAAATGAAATATCGCTGCATTCGGCAAACGCTTTTTTTATCAATTCTCTATATTCAATTTGTGCATTATAGATAGGATGCACGTAAAATTTGCAATCTTTGAAAACACAATTTCCCATAATATGGTCATCGTGAAGATGGGAAATAATTACGGTTTCTGCGGAAATACCCTGTTTTTCAAGATCTTCGCGAACCTGAAGGGCTGTTTCTTCAAAAGCCGTGTCAATAATCAATGCCTTTTTGTTTTGCAGAATAACAAAAATGTTATCGGAAAAACTTCTGTCCGGACTTACAAATGAGTATTGATATATGTTTCGGGAGATTTCAATCTTTTTCATAATACTCTCCAAACTATATACTTATCAAGTTATTACTTTTAGAAGTAGCAGTTCTTATAAAGTTCCGTTTTAATTTTCGATTTTACAATGGTCAAAATATAGTAAAAAAAGAGGGGTTTTCTAAATAATATATAATGCAACTTTTGACCGGTAAATCGCGTCTCATAAAAGTAATGTTTTTTTGTTCGACAATTACTTTGTTTTAACTTAATATTAAATTTCATTTCAAAAGAAACTTTAACAAAAAGGGTATTTTATGAAGAAACTTTCTTTATTACTGTCAATCCTTTTAATGAGCGCTTTTGCAGGTTCGTTATTTGCACAGATTGATGCAAGATTACTTCGACATCCTGATGTTTCCGAATCCCAAATTACTTTTGTTTATGGCGGCGATATCTGGATAGTTTCAAAACAAGGGGGAGTGGCCCACAAAATTAGTAGTCCGGCAGGAATGGAAGCATTTCCAAAGTTTTCTCCAGACGGAAATTATATCTCTTTTACAGCCAATTACGACGGAAATAATGATTTATATGTAGTTCCTGCTATGGGCGGTGTTGCCGAGCGAGTTACATATCATTCATTTGGTGAAAGAAACCTTGATTGGTGTCCGGATGGAAAAGGACTCCTTTATGCTTCTGCAATGAATAGTGAAAGACAACGTTACAGTCAGTTTTACCGCATAGAAAAAGATGGCGGATTACCAATGAAACTCCCTATTCCTTATGGTGAGTTTATGTCTGTTTCAGGTGACAGATCAAAAGCGGCTTATACTAAAAGAACCCGTTTGTTCAGAACCTGGAAAAGATACAGAGGCGGTACTGCTACAGATATTCATTTGTTTGATTTGAAAACTTTTGAATCTGAAAATATCACAAACAATGATGCAAATGATGAACTTCCGATGTTCCACGGAAAAAAAGTTTATTACATCAGTGATAAAGATGCAAGCAAAAGATTTAATGTTTTTGTTTACGACACTGAAACTAAAAAGACGAGACAGTTAACAAAATTCAAAGATTATGATGTACATTTTCCTTCTATCGGACCAAAAGATATGGTTTTTGAAGCAGGCGGAAAATTATATTTAATGAATCTTGCAACTGAAAAATATAAACCTGTAAATGTGAAAATTGTAGGTGATTTTGCAACACTTCAGCCTCAGCTTAAAAATGTAGCACGTTATGTAAGCAGTGCTGATATTTCTCCTGACGGTAAAAGAGTTGTTGTAGAAGCAAGAGGAGAAATCTTCTCACTTCCTGCAGAACATGGTTTTATAAAGAATCTATCAAAGACTTCCGGCGTTGCCGAAAGATCACCTTCCTGGTCACCAGATGGAAAATCAATTGCTTACTGGTCTGATAAAAAAGGTGAATATCAGTTAACTATCCTTAATACTCAAACCGGAAAAGAAAAAGTTTTAACAAACTTTAAAGACGGCTACAGATATGAAATTTTCTGGGCTCCTAACAGTAAAAAACTTTCTTTCATAGATGTTGCAATGAAAATTAACGTTTATGACTTTAAGAAAGATGAAGTTAAAACAATTGATCAGGCATTTTTCAAAATGCACGGTTCACTTGTTGGCTTTAATATGGATTGGTCATCTGATTCACGCTATGCTGCCTATGCAACAGATTTTGATAACCGTCAGCAGGTTGTTAAAATTTATGACACAAAAACAGGTAAACTTCATCAGGTAACCTCAGGTTACTACAGTGCAGATTATCCTGCTTTTGATCCTGAAGGAAAATATTTATATGTAACAACAAACAGAAATTTCAGACCAAGTTACAGTGATTTTGGTAACAACTGGATTTATGCAAATTCAACTCAGCTTGCAGCTATTCCTTTGAGAAAAGATGTAAAATCACCATTGGTTCAGCGTAACGATGAAGTGAAAATCAAAGAAGAAAAGAAAGCTGATAAAAAAGACGATAAGAAAAAATCTAAAAAGTCTGATAAAAAGAAAAAAGATAAAGCAAAAGAAATCAAAATAGATTTCAAAGGTATGGAAGGCAGAATGGTTGTTCTTCCTGTTAAAGCCGGTAATATGAGAAATCTTTCTGCTGTAAAAGGAAAAGTATTATTCCAGAAATATGGAAATACAGGTTCTAACAGCAGACAAAGAGATTTAATGTATTACGATCTTAAATCAAGAAAAACACAAACTGTTATATCAAATGTTGGCGGTTACGCTGTTTCTGCCGATGAAAAAAATATTCTTATTTTTTCCGGTCGCAACATTGGTATAGTTAAAGTTGCACCAAAGCAAAAACTTAAAAAGAAAATTGCTTTAAAAGATTTAAAAATGAAAGTTGATCCGATGGCTGAATGGAAACAGGTTTTCAGAGATGCCTGGAGATTTGAACGTGATATGTTCTACGATAAAAACATGCACGGCGTAAACTGGAATGCAATGTACGATCATTATGGCAAACTTCTTAAACACGCAGTTCATCGTGAAGATGTTAACTTCCTTATTGGTGAATTAATTGGTGAACTTAACGCTTCTCACGCATACAGAGGCGGCGGTGACCAGAATTACGGTTCACGCGAAGGCGTTGGTTATCTTGGTGTTGACTGGGAAGTAAAAGATAATCATTACAGAATTAAAAATATAGTTAACGGTGCTGAATGGGATAGCGAAGTAAGATCTCCATTTGCAGAATCAGGCGTTAAAGTTAAAAATGGTGATTACATTCTTGCAGTTAACGGTGTTAAACTGGATGTATCAAAATCACCATACGCTTACTTCCAGGGATTAGCAGGAAAAGCGGTTGAACTTACTGTAAACAGTAAACCAACATTTGATGGTGCTAAATCTGTAGTTGTTAAGACTTTAGGAAACGAAGTAAGACTTCGTCACCTTGCCTGGATAGAAAAAAACAGAAAACGTGTTGATGAAGCAACTAACGGAAAAGTTGGTTACATTTATGTACGTTCAACAGGTATTGACGGACAAACAGAACTTGTTAGACAATATTATGCTCAGTTAAATAAAGAAGCTCTTATTATTGATGAAAGATTTAACAGCGGCGGACAAATTCCTGACAGATTTATTGAACTTCTTGACAGAAAACCATTGGCTTTCTGGGCTGTAAGAGATGGTAAAACCTGGCAATGGCCACCAGCAGGAAATTTTGGTCCTAAAGTTATGTTGATTAACGGCTGGAGTGGTTCAGGCGGTGATGCATTCCCTGATTATTTCAGAAAACGTAATCTTGGTCCATTGATTGGTACAAGAACCTGGGGCGGATTAATCGGTATTTCCGGTACTCCTCAGCTTATTGACGGCGGTATGGTTACTGTCCCTACATTCAGAATGTTCGATCCTAACGGCGGATGGTTTAAAGAAGGTCACGGCGTTGATCCTGATATAAAAGTTGATGACGATCCGACTTCACTTGCAAAAGGTAAAGATGCACAGCTTGAAGTAGGAATTAAAGAAATCAAAAAATTATTGAAATCTAATCCACCGGTAAAACCTAAAACACCGACTTACGAAAAAAGATAGATAGAAATTAAAAACCTCCGCTTTGCGGAGGTTTTTTTATATCAAATTTATTTTATAAACAGGCAAGATAATCGAGAAGAAGCTTTCCGTTTACCAGACTCACATCCGGCGGCAGTAAAACTTTGGAATGTGAAAGTGTTCCGTTAGTAATAATCAGCAACGGGTTTTCGGAATCTTTTCCGTTGATGATCTGATTAATCTGTTGAGAATTTATATGCTCGGAGAAAATCAATTTTACATTCATTCCCAGATTTTGCAAAGAAGACTTTGCACTTAAATCATAAGTTAAATCAACTTTTCCCGCTTTCGATTTTATTGTATCATATCCAAGTTTTGTGAGTAATTCTTTTGTTAAATCAAGCAGCTGAATTACACTTTTTATTTCGATATTTTTAATCTCACCGGCATTTATGTTTTCATTATCAATGGCGTTATAAAGTTTTTCACAGGAAAGTGTTTTAATGAGATTTCTGTCGAAAAAGCCCTTTACCGCAAGTTCCGAAATCAACTCGTGTTCAATTGAGTTTTCGTAAAAATAATTATAAATCACCAGTGGATTTTCAACTGTCCTCTCCAGCTGCCATCTTCTGAGCGGATTCCAGGAATTATCAAAGTTTATTATATGAGAAACTTCCGGGAAAATAAATACTGCTTTTTGAGGATCCATATTTGTCAGATAAACAAATTTTGTTTCCGTATCATTTTCAATTTCACTTAATTTTTCAACAACATTTAACTCAGGATCGCGCTGATTAAATTTCAGATAATTGAAGTTATAAGCCTGAAGAATTTTTTCTATTTCATCAATTTTTCCTGAATCTGCCTGAGTGTAAACCACAACACGATTGTTTTGATTTAGAATTCTTTCAAGATGATGGACAAGCAGACCTGTTTTACTGCAGTTATCGTGATCTTTACAATATGGCTGCTGCTGCAGTTTTTTAACCAGTTTCACCTGCTCTGAGCGACTTAATAAAGCATTTTCTGTCGCAGGTTCTTCCGCAAAGATATGATTGTCAGGAACAGGTGTATTGTGTTCTTCAAGCGGAAGATAAAAATCAAACGGAAAGGTTTTATTATTGATTTCATCTATTTCGGTTCCGTTCCTTCCAAACTTCATAAGCTTTCTCTGCGGAAAGAGTGCAGCAATTTTTTCAGAAAGATTTGTTGAAGTAAATTCTGAAAGAAACCATAGTTTATTTTTGTATGCGTTTTCTTCAAGCAGACTTATACACCCGAGGTTCAGATTTTCAAGCGTTGTGTCGTCAAAAATTATACAATCGAAAAGATTTAGTTCTTCATGTGAAAAGAGTCCGTTGTTAAAACTTTTTTCAAAAGTGTTGTAGGAAATTCCATTTATAATGTAGTTACTGAAGATATTTTTTTTATCAAGATCCGATAACTCATTATGAAACTTAAAATCATATTCGTTAAGAAGAAGTTCAAGAATGCTTTGCCATAAACCTTTCAGACAAATCAACGGATTTTGCTTGTATATTTTATTGTTATATTCGTTTGTGACAATTAAGACTTTCTGAATTTTTCTTGTCCGCAAAAGCATTCGTAAAGCTGCTACGGACTGAGTTTCTTTCCCAAGTTCAAAAGAATCGTTAAAGAAAACAAAGTCGTTATCATACAGAAACTCTGTTCCTGTTTTTTGATAATCGGGCAGATTTGCAAGTAATTCTGCTCTGAGTTCCGGAGTTAGTTCATACACAGGTTCAAGATATCTGATTAACTTTCTGTGCTCAGGATTATAAACAGGATCTGCTATCAGATTTTCTTCAGGAAGGAAATGAGTCGGGGAATTTATTGTGGAGTTTTCATCTGGATTTTCTGGTTTTTCTGACTCATTCTCGGAAAAATTTACCTGTAAATTATGCAATATTTGAGGAGATTTCCCCTTATTTTCATCTTTGTTCAGCGATTGAATAGTGTTATGCAAAACAGATGAACAGGCATCATTTATCAAATTTTCTGATACGTTTTCGTGAAAATCTATCTTCTGAATTTTACTGTCGCGATGTTCCTGCGGGAAATCTACTTTGTAAACCAATGCCTTTAACTTTTTTAGTTTTATATCGGGAATTTCGTTTACTTCATCAAATGTAAAGGGATTGTACTTTTTGAGATAAAAATTAAACAAAGAAAACTCTACAAATTCAACTTCCGGTGAGGCTATCTGACAGGGAACTGAAAGTGTTTCAACCGGATTAAAAGTAATGTAAGCGTTTTTGTTATCGTTTTCACCTTGATAAAAGAAAATACCATAAGGAACCCTGGCAGAAGGAATTTGGGTATTTACTGAAGTAAAACGGTTAACTGACTCTGGCAAATCATCAATTTCGCACTCGTTTACCGGAAAAGAATTAAGCCAGCGGTTTAGTGCGTATATTTCCGGATCTTCGATGTGTGAAATGTTTTTCGCTATGTTTTTACGAAAAAACTCCACTGTTATTCTTTTGTTTTCTTAAGATAAACCTGTTCGCTTGCAAGCTTTAATCTGCTGAAAGGTTCCATTAAGTTTCTTACGGCAGAAATTTTATTAAGTGCGCTGCTTATAGGTTTAAGTTCTTCGCAAATATCTGGCGAAGTTGAAACAAAAGCTGAATGTCCGTTTGAATTAAAAGATTCGAGTTTGACTTTGTTATCAGAAATATCTGCATTGGTTTCATCAGAAAAAATATTAATTAATCTGAGATCCTGTTTGGAATTGGCTCCTAAAAAGGCCGGATTGTCTACTAATACCAAATCAACTTCGTTACTTATAGCTTTTAATAAAGGCATTGCAATCAATTCTACAAGAATATGTTCTGCTAAAACGTTTCCATACAATATTTTCTGGAAATTGGTCGGTTTTATCGGTGATGTAACACGAAATTCAATTGGCTTCGTATCGGAATCCGTTACCATAATGACACCCATAATTTTGGCGTCGTCGGTTTCGTACGTGCCCAGGAAGGCTAATTTTTGAAAATCCATATTTTCCTCCTTTGATTTAGTCATATTAAACAATTTACGTACCAGTAAATAAACTGTATTAAATCTCGATTATGTTTTGTGTTTATAAGTCTTTAATTATGAATAATTAGTCCAGATTAGATATATTTGTATAAGTTTCTGAATGAAAGGTATTTATGGATATTACTTATATAAGACTACTGACTATAGTCCTTTCGCTTTTTGCAGGTGTTTCGCTTATTATTATTGCCAGAAAATTAAAAGTTCCTGCAATTGCCCCGCTGCTTGTAGGCGGAATTATACTCGGTCCTGAGTTTACAGGACTTGTACAAACCGAATCTCTTGATGGTGCGCTCAAGTTTATTATTGCTTTAAGTGTTGCAACCATTCTTTTTGAGGGCGGACTCACACTCAATTTAAATGGTTTCAGAAAAGGTGGAAAAGTAATTATAAACCTCCTTACAATAGGAGTTTTTGTTACCTGGCTTGGTACATCCTTTTTGGTGCATTTTCTTTTCGGATATTCACTCGAATTTTCAATTCTTGCCGGAAGTCTTGTAATTGTTACCGGTCCTACTGTAATAAATCCACTTTTACAAAAGGTTCGTATAAAAGAAAGATTGCATCAAATTCTTCACTGGGAAGGAATTCTCGTTGATCCAATTGGTGTTTTTATAGCAATCTTGTGTTATGAATGGTTCAGCATTGAAGGCTCTGCTATGATGCATTTGAGTCAGTTTCTGTTCAGACTCGCAATAGGAACCGGAATTGGTTTTGCCGGCGGTTATGCAATTTACTTTTTGCTCAAAAATAAATTTATACCGGAGCAGCAGGTTAATATTTTTGTATTGGCCGGAGCCTTGTTGTTATTTGGCGTTTCCGATTTATTTGTACACGAAGCCGGTATTTTAACGGTTGTTGTTGCCGGATTTGTACTTGGAATTAAAAAACCGGAACAATTTAAGCGAATTCATCAATTTAAAGCTGAATTAACAGATCTGGCAATTGGAGTTTTGTTTATTCTTTTATCTGCCAATCTCCGACTCGAAAACTTCGCTAATTTGGGAAGCAGCGGTGTGTGGCTGATAATAGGAGTTTTGTTTCTTGTCAGACCAGCATCAATATTTTTATCGGCAATTGGTGCCGGATTAAAAATTCGGGATAAAATGCTGCTTTCCTGGATTGCTCCGCGCGGAGTTGTGGCAGGTTCTATGGCCTCGCTGTTTACTCTTGAGCTTGCAAATCTGGGATACAAAGAAGCTGCATTTCTTGAAGCATTTACATTCAGTATAATTGGAACAACAATTCTTGTGCAGGGAACTCTTACAGATCTTGTTGCAAAAATTCTGAAAGTTAAAGCTCCGCCGAAAAAAGGCTGGCTGATAATCGGAGCTCATTCATTTTCACGTAAAATAGCCGATTTTATTCAAAGTTTTGGTTATACAAAGGTCTTTTTACTCGATTCCAACAGTGAAAAAGTTGAACAGGCAGCAGCAGCCGGTTACGAAGCTTTTACGGGAAATGCCCTGGCAGTTAATTCCGTACCGGAAAACATTGTACCTGAAATAGGAAATCTTTTGGTTCTTACTGACAACATTGAACTTAATAAACTGATCTGTGAAAGATGGCAGGGAACGATAAGCAAAAAAAATATGTTCCGCTGGTCAAATGAAAAAGAAGATGATATTTCATCCAAACGAATTTACGGACTTCCTGTTTTTTCAGTTATGGATAAGCCTTCCAAAGTTGCTTACGATTTAAATATAAAAGAGAGTATACTTGTCCGAAGCAAACTTGAACATTCAGACAATAAACTGGTCGAAGGATCGGTTCCTCTTATTTCGCTGGAAGAAAACAATTTTACATTTGATATTATAAATAAAGAATCAAAAGGGGATATTTTACTTTATCAGCAAATTGCTCATCATCTGCCGTTTTATGTTCACCCGGATCATATAGTTGAACTGGATGTTGGTAACTATGGCGATTTACTTCAAGAAGCAGTTAAATTTGCAGTTAAAACACATCCTGAACTTGAATATGAAGATATAGTAAACAGACTCGTACAGCTTGAAAAAAGTAACCCGACTGTTTTAGGCAACGGAGTTGTTACTCCTCACGTGAAATCAGAATCGGTTTCCGAATCTATTTGTCTGATTGTAAAAGTGAAAAAAGGATTAGATCTCAACGCTTACGATGGCAAAACATCCAAACTGTTTTTTGTTCTTATATCACCGAAAAATGATCCTGAACTGCATTTGATTTTGCTATCTGATATAGCAAAAATAACTGCTGATACTAATCTGATAGAAAAAATTATCAGTGAAGATTCTTACGAAAAGATTTTTGAGACTTTAACAAAATTCAGAAATTAAAAGAGTGATGGTTTCATCACTCTTTTTTAAACAGGTCTTGTAACTACAACATAAGCTCTGGATCTGTTGTTATATCTGTAATAGACGTTGTTTTTCACAAAATAAACTCGTCTTCCCACTACAAGTTTTTTGCATCCGCGCGGTAAAACCCTTAATGTAACGCCGACAGGTGTTGGTACAATTTTGTAGCCATTGCGCACCTTAACATAATAAACTCCTTTGTGAGTATGATAGCGCGTCTTTTTAACTTTTACAACACGACAACCCGCAGGCGGGCGTTTTACAACAACTGTTTTCTCAACTTTTACAGCTCTTACCTGAGCAAAAGTTTCATTGACCGGCAGAAATAATATTGCAGCAAGCAGAATCAGTTTCAGGTTTTTTGATAAAGGTTTCATTTTCTTCTCCTCTCTATATGAAAATGTGATTTGCTGATTTGACAACCGGTTTTTGCTGCGGGTTTATTTGAAAAAAAAGAAGGTGATAAAAATCACAGAAAAGAGCAGAAGAAAAACTTTTCTGAATCGGATTGGTCGCAAGTCCTTTGTGTTAAGCAGGTTAAATTCTAAATTAGCATTATTAAATATAATTTTATTGTTAAGGAAAGATGAAAAAGATAGATATATCAGGCTGGAAAAGAAAAAAACAATTCGAATTTTTTAAAGATTATGATGATCCGTTTTACAATATTTGCAGCGAAGTTGAAATAACGGAATTACATAAATTCTGCAAAAAAACAGAAACAAGTTTTTTTATAACTTCATTATATCTTTCTCAAAAAACAATGAATGAAATTGAAGAATTCAAATACAGAATAAAAGAAGACGGAATCTGGTTTTACGAAACAATAAATGCCGGTTCAACAGTTCTTAACGATGACGAAACTTTCCGTTTTTGCTATTTCAATCACTTTGAAACTTTTCAGAAATTTTACGAAAAATCGAAAGAGAATCTGGAAGAATCAGCAAAAGAAAATGATTTAACACAAAACCCCTTTGATGAAAATGTTGTTTTTTATTCTGTTGTTCCGTGGATTTCATTCAGTTCAATTTCGCACGCAAAAAAACATTCCAAATATGATTCAATTCCGCGAATAGTTTTTGGTAAATATTTCAAACGTGAAAATAAACTTTTTATGCCGGTCTCAATTGAGGTTCATCATTCGCTGATTGACGGTTTCCACGTTGGAAAATATTATGAAAAACTGACCGAAAAATTTCAAAATCCGCAATTGGAATTACTTTAACCAAAAAATAAGCTAAACCAATTCATTTAGACTCCGAAAATAAACCTTAATTATAATAATTTATAATTTGGATATGTTGTTAACACAACAGAAAGGTGAAAAATGGAAAAGCTTTCCGGCAACGAAATTCAGGAAAAACTCAGAGATCTGAATATTATCTCAGAAAATCCCTGGCAGTTAAACGGAGATGCAATTGAAAAAGAGTTTCTGTTTGAGGATTTTATCCGCGCATTTTCCTTTATGACCAAAGTGGCAATTGTTGTGGAAAAGTTTAGTCATCATCCTGAATGGACAAACATTTTTAACCGGGTTATTGTAACATTAAGAACTCACGAAGCCGACGGGCTTACAAATCTAGATTTTGATATAGCAAACGAAATTGAACATCTATTGTAGAATAGAGAGGGAAATATGAAAGCTTCCGATTTTTTGGTAAAGACTCTTGAAAATGAAGGTGTGGAATACATTTTTGGAATTCCTGGCGAAGAAAATATCGATTTACTCGAATCAATTAGAAATTCTTCTATAAAATTGATTCTGACACGTCACGAACAAGCCGCCGGATTTATGGCTGCAACATACGGAAGATTAACCGGTAAACCCGGAGTATGTATCTCAACGCTTGGCCCAGGTGCCACAAATCTGGTTACAGCAGCAGCTCACGCTCAGCTCGGAGCTTTCCCAATGGTAATGATTACGGGTCAGAAGCCAATCAAAAAAAGCAAGCAGGCAATGTTCCAGATCATTGATGTTGTGCAGATGATGAAACCAATTACAAAATTTGCCAAACAGATTATTGATGCAAATGTAATTCCTTCTGTTGTGCGGGAAGCATTTCGGGTTGCGACTGAAGAAAAGCCGGGAGCTGTACATATTGAACTTCCCGAAGATATTGCCGGCGAGGAAATTGATGCCAATATTTTTGATATACATGAACTTTACAGACCAACAGCCGATACAACCGTTGTAAAACAGGCTGCTGAAATTATTAAACAGGCCAAACATCCTCTTATTTTAATTGGAGCAAGTGCAAACAGAAGAGAAACAAGCGTTGCCCTGCGTGAGTTTATTGATAAAACAGAAATTCCGTTTTTCAACACTCAGATGGGTAAAGGTGTTGTACCTGAAGACCATACGCTCTTTCTCGGAACCGCAGCTCTCTCCCGCGATGATTATGTTCACTGCGCAATCGATCGGGCTGATGTTATTATAAATGTTGGTCACGATGTGGTTGAAAAGCCGCCGTTTATTATGGAAGTAGGCCGACAAAAAGTAATTCACATAAACTATTTTGCAGCAAAAATTGATGATGTTTATTTTCCACATATTGATATGATTGGAGATATCGCAAATTCGATAACAAAACTCACCAAATATGTTACAAAACAGTCTCATTGGGATTTCGGTTATTTTATCCGCGTTAAACGTGAGATTGACGACAAAATTAATGATAAATCAAGCGACGATCGTTTTCCGATTCTTCCACAGCATTTTGTTCACGTTATAAGAGATTTAATGCCGGATGACGGAATTGTTGCACTTGATAACGGAACTTACAAAATATGGTTTGCCAGAAACTATAAATGTTATGCGCCAAATACACTTCTGCTCGATAATGCACTGGCAACAATGGGTGCGGGTCTGCCAACAGCTTTTACAGCCAAACTTATCGATCCAAGCAAAAAGGTTATTGCGGTTTGCGGAGACGGCGGATTTATGATGAACTCTCAGGAACTTGAAACCGCTGTGCGCGAAGGTGTTGATCTGACTGTAATTATTCTTAATGACAGTGCTTACGGAATGATAAAATGGAAACAGGAAGGATTGGGATACAAAAACTTCGGACTCGATTTCAGCAATCCCGATTTTGAAATGTATGCAAAAAGCTACGGAGCAATTGGTCACAAAGTAACCAGCAGTGAAGATCTTGTAAAAACTCTTGAAAAATGTATTAACTCAAAAGGTGTTCACCTTGTGGATGTACCTGTGGATTATACTGAAAACCATAAAGTACTTTATGAAGAACTTGCAACAAAATCTTGTTTAATTTAAAGTATTTTGGAATTTGTTTCTTTTAGAATAAATTTCAGGTTGGTTTTAAGATAATTATGTGAATTTCGCTTCATCTCGGAGAGATTACGTTAATTACATTTCAGTGGAAATATATTTTTCCGGACTTCAATTAATTATCCAGACTAAAATTTAGTTTTCGCAGATTAATGTGAAAATTTTGTAATCCATAAAAATATCTAGCAGGAGCTGACACGTGGTAAATATCGGAGAAGTAAACAAACTCAGAGTTTTAAGAGTAAAAGAATTTGGAGCCTTTTTAGAAGGAGATAAAGATCTCGATATTCTTCTGCCGCAAAGTCATATGCCCGAAGATATAAAAGAAAATGACTTCATCGATGTTTTTATCTATCTCGATTCCGATGATAAACTTTTGGCAACCACAAAAACTCCTTATGCAAAAGTTGGAGAGTTTGCACTTCTTAAAGTCGTTGAAGTAAATAATTTCGGGGCTTTTCTCGATTGGGGATTGAAAAAAGATTTAATGGTTCCGTTCCGTGAGCAAAGATGTAAATTGGAAGAAGGAAAATCATATATTGTTTACATTTACGTGGATGAACACACAAAACGTATTGCAGCATCAACCAAACTGGATAAATTTTTATCTAACCAGCGAATAGTCTTTACAGAAGGAGAAGAAGTTGAGTTGTTAATTGCCGAGCAAACCGAACTGGGTTACAAGGCTATAATAAACAATACAAAATGGGGAATGCTTTATCAAAATGAGTTGTTTCGCGACTTAAAAATAGGTGAACGCACAACCGGATTTATCAAAAAAGTTCGTCTGGATAACAAAATAGATTTATCACTTCAAAAAGGCGGATATGATCAGATTTCTGACTTTTCACAAATTATTCTGCAAAAACTTGAAGAAAACAACGGCATTTTAAAAGTAACAGATAAAAGCTCGCCCGAGCTGATTAAAGATCTTTTTAATATGAGCAAAAAAAATTACAAAAAAGCTGTTGGCTCTTTATACAAACAAAAACTGATTTTACTTGAAGAAGATCACATAAAGTTGGTAAAAGAGTAAAAAACTCAGATAAAATTTTCAAAACCAAGATTTCTGTACACAGTTTTCTATAATTTCATGTATTTTATTATCTGAATTATCAAACGCTGTGGAAAATTATGAGATTAAGCCAAATTATATTTCTGATCGTATTTTTATCAATTATTTTATCAGTAGATATTTACCTCAACAAATGGATAAAATCTCTGAAAATAAAGTATGAAAAAGCGATTAAATACTTTTTACTGATCTTCTTTAAAATTTTGCCCGCTCTTTTCATAAGTTCATTTCTGCTGATTCCTTTAATATATGCGTATGTTCCGGCAGAAGAATATATGGTTTATTTTCATTCAATAACAGGTACATTTTTTCTTGTTTATCTTCCGAAAATAGCGCTTATATTTTTTATTGCGTTCGAAATGCTGGTAGTTTATCTGATAAGGATTTTTAATTCGCTGGTCAGAAAAAAATCTACAGATCTTGAAAATATAAAAAAGAAGCTCTCTTTTATAAATAAGTTCGGATTCCTTTTTGCAACTTTCTTTTTCTTTTTGATTGCCTACGGAATTCATTGCGGAAAATTCGATTTTATTGTACGTGAAGTGGAAATAAAATCTGATAAAATTCCTGAATCTTTTGAAGACTTTAAAATTGCTCATATCACCGATTTTCATCTGGGAGGATTTTTGGGCAATGAAGAACAGGTTGATAAAATAGTAGAATTGATAAATAGCCAAAACGCCGATCTGATAGTTTTTACCGGTGATTTTGTTAATAATGTTTCAGAAGAAGCAGATAAATTTATTGAACCTCTCAAAAAACTGAAAGCCAAAATGGGAGTCTATTCAATTTTGGGTAATCACGATTATGGTGATTATATCAAATGGAAATCTCCCGAAGAAAAGAAAGAAAATCTTCGCAGATTGATAAATCAGCAAGAGTCAATAGGAATGGATCTGCTGCTTAACGAAACTGTGTCGATTGTTGTAAATTCCGATACAATTAATATTATCGGAGTTGAAAACTGGGGTAAGCCGCCGTTTCCGCAATATGGTGATTTACAAAAAGCATTGGAAAATGTTGATCAGAAAAAGTTTGATATTCTCCTTTCCCACGATCCAACTCACTGGGAAGCGGAAGTGCTTGGAGCAACGGAAATAGATTTAACACTTTCGGGTCATACACACGGTGCACAGTTTGGCCTTGAAGTTGATAATATAAGATGGAGTCCGGTCAGTTTACGATACGATCAGTGGGGCGGACTTTATGAAAAAAATGATCAGAAATTATATGTAAGTACAGGCATCGGTTTTATTGGATTTCCGGGTAGAATCGGGATGCCGCCGGAAGTAGTAGTTTATAAATTAACCAGGAAATAAATTTTGAGTAAAACAGCCTGTATTATTGGAGCCACGGGACTTGTAGGGAGTAAGCTTGTTAATCTTCTTATAAGTGATGACGAATTTGAAAAAGTGAAAATGTTTGTCAGAAGACCAGCAGAAATTGATCACGCCAAAGTAGAAGAATTTGTAATTGATTTTGATAATCAGGAGGAATGGCAGAAAAACCTCACCGGCGATGTTTTGTTTTCCTGTATGGGAACAACATTAAAAGTTGCCGGATCAAAAAATGAGCAGTTTAAAATCGATTATACTTATCAGTACAATTTTGCAGAAGCAGCGTGTAAAAATAATATTCCGGCTTATGTTTTAATCTCTTCGGCAGGGGCAAATCCCGAATCACAAATATTTTACTCGCAAATGAAAGGACAACTTGATCAGGTTGTTTTGGGACTCGATTTTCAAATTATCAGAATCTTAAAGCCTTCTGTTTTGGACGGACACAGAAAAGAGAGAAGAAGAGCAGAGCAGTTTACAATTAAAGCTTTGCAGAAACTGATTCCTGTTTTGCCTTTTCTGAGAAAATATGCGCCAATAAAAGGTTACAGAGTTGCACAGGCAATGATTAACTCATTAAAAGATTATCCCGATCTTAAATCACGTATTTATGTTCTTGACGAAGTTTTGGAACTGAGCAGCAAATTTTAGCAGTGCAGATATAATTAGTAGAAATTTTTTCGATAATTCTGGAAAATTCAGGAAGGAATATCTATGAATCGTTTTTTTGCAGTTTGCCTTTTTGCCATATCTTTCACTTTTTCACAACAAGTAGATTACAGAAATCTTTCCATAGAAGAATTAATGAGTATTCCGGTAAGAGTTGCCAGTCATACCTCAGAATCACTTTTAACCGCTCCCTCAAGTGTCAGTCTAATTTCCGGTAAAGAAATAGAACAACTTGGTTTTCAAAATCTTGTTGAGTTTCTGAATTATATTCCCGGATTTGTTGTTACAAGAGATGTTGATGGAGCACATTACAGAATTTCTGTAAGAGGACGCTCAACAGCCACTTCCGAATCGGTTTTAATTTTACTTAACGGCGTGCCGGTTAACAGTCTTTTTACTGGCGGAACAATGAGAGTTATTCCGCATATTTCTTCTGCAAATATAAAACAGGTGGAAATTATCAGGGGACCCGGTTCTGCAATATATGGAGCTAATGCGTTTCTTGCAGTTATAAATGTTATTACCGGAGTTGAAAAAAATAAAATTACGGTAAATGCCGGAAGTTATAAAAGAAAAGAGTTTTCAGCTAATTTTACTAACAATATAGATGAAATAAAAGTAACCGGATTTGCAGAGTATTATGAAGACAGAGGAGAAGATTACTCAAACGTATTTGATGAAAGAGGAAACCTGATAGAAACAAACGATCCTGAAAGCGGATTAACAGCATCGCTGCAGATAAAGTATAAAAGTTTCAAAATGATTTTAAGTCACTATGTAAAATTTAGAGAAAATTTTTTTGTATTTGGCGATATTGAAAATAATACTAACAGACAAAAAAGTTCTCTGACAATTGCTAATCTTTTTTACGATCACAAATTTTCCAAGAAGGTTAATCTGCGGTTAAATACATCTGCAATGTTTGATAAACTTGATGAAAAGTTTTTGCTGACTCCGGCAGGTGTTGGTCCGTTTAAACAAAATTTTATAGGCGGACCCCAGCTCGAATCTTTTAAAGGAAGATTTAATGCAGAAGTTGATTACACGGTTTCTAAAAATTTGAATATTTTATCAGGTTTCTTTTTTGAAAGTACGGGCTTCCAGAAAATAGAATCTCTCTTTAGTCATCATCCGTTAAACTTAACTCCATACGGTACAATTAAATTAATTGACGATCAGAGTATCTTATACATACCTGATGAAAAAAGATTTATAATCGGCGGATATGTTCAGAGTCGTTGGGAAATAAATTCTGCGCTGCGAATTTTTGCCGGAATCCGTTTTGATAATTACAATGATTTTGGAAGTACTTTCAGTCCGAGATTCTCTGCAATTTATGAAACTAAATTTAACTCGGTATTTAAAGTTATGTACGGCGAAGCATTCAGAGCGCCTAATTATATTGAGTTGTATAATAAAAATGTTCCTACACGAATTGGTAATCCCGATCTTGATCCGGAAAAAATTCGTACTTATGAATTCTCTTACACTTATAATAACAAAGATTTTTTATGTAACATAACTTACTTCAAAAACGATATTTCCAATTTAATAATTCTGGGTGATGAGCGTCCCGACATTCCTGAAAATCCTCTTAACGCTCCGCAGTATACGCAGATTGATAAAACGATTCACCGATCCGGAATTGAATCTGAAATCAATTTGAAAATAGCAAAATTTTTAGATATCACCGGAAGCTACACACACCTGTTTGAACGAGATGACACCGTACCTGAAAATTTCTTTTCTGCAGCAGTTAATCTGAAGTATAAAAAAATCAATTTTAACATTAATTCTTTCTTCAGAGAAAAAACTGAAACTGTGAAAGATCAGGATTCCTACATTGTTGTTAATACAAAAATTAAATATTCCTTTACTCCAAAACTTCATTTGAACTTACATGTTAATAATTTATTTGATGAAGAATTTTACACTGTAAATTCTGCAATGATATACGGAGTACCAAATAAAGGAAGAAAAATAAGAGCCGGATTTGAACTTCTGTTTTAACAAATAAAAAATATTTCCTCTGGAATTTTCAGATTTATAAATGTATTCTTGGAATGAATAAAATTTAATCCGGAGGAAATATGTTCTACGAGATACGAAGAAAAGACCGCGCAATTTCAGATGAAAAAGCTGTTGAAATTTTAACAAACGGAGAGTTTGGCGTTTTATCTTCCACAGGAGAAAACGGTTACGCGTACGGAGTTCCGCTTAATTATGTTTTAACTGAAAATAAAATTTATTTCCACTGCTTTGTTGAGTCCGGACACAAAATAGATAACTTCAAGTTTAACAATAAAGTCTCTTTTTGTGTTGTGGGAAAATCTGAAGTAATTCCAAATCAGTTCAGCACAAAATATGAAAGCGTAATTGCTTTTGGAAAAATTTCAGAAGTATTTGAAGAAGAAAAAATTTTTGCTTTAAGAGATTTACTGAAAAAATATTCTGCCGGACATGAAGAAAAAGGGGAAAAGTATATTCAAAACGATGAACACCATACAGGCGTTTATAAAATAGAAATTGAACACCTTACCGGGAAATCAAATATATGATTAATCATTCGGAACTCTATATGATTTTTTACGTTAAAGATCAGGAAAAATCAAAAGATTTGTATTCTGAATTATTTTCTGTTGAACCGGTTCTTCACGTGCCGGGAATGACAGAATTTATGTTAAGTGAAAAAATTAAACTCGGATTAATGCCGAACAGCGGAATTAATAAAATATTTGAAACATCTGTGCCGCACCCCGATAAAGCAACAGGAATTCCAAAATGTGAACTTTATTTTGTAGTAGAAAACCCTGATAAGTTTTTAAATAAAGCAACAGATTTGGGATTTACTGAATTATCAAAATTGCAGAAACGGAGCTGGGAACACACCGCGGGTTATGTTATGGATAGTGACGGAAATGTTTTGGCATTTGCAAAAAAAAATTGCCGACTGAAAAATTCCAGTCGGCAAAATTTATCTTAAATGTTTAAATTCTGATTTTTCACTCCACTGAGGCATTTGATCTGCTTCACTAATCATCATTCCGATTCGGAAAAATAATTTTGCATCTTCTGCATTACCGGAATAATCTAGTCCGGTTCTGTATTGATCTGCCGGTTTGTGATACATGGTTTTCCAGTAATTTTTAATCTGGTTTTGCGCCCACTCTTTTCCATGCGTTCTGCTGTCTGACCATCCCTTAACAAAAAGTGAAGGAACGCCTGCTCTTGCAAAACTGAAATGATCTGATCTGAAATACATTCCATTTTCAGGGAATGGTTCCGCTACAATGTATCTGTCCTGAAGCTTTGCAGCCTGCTCAACATACTTTTCTAAATCTGACTGACCAAAACCTGTAATTGTAACATCTTTCATTCTTCCCATCGGAAGGAATAACTCGTAGTTCAAATTTGCAACTGTCTTCTTTATAGGAAATACAGGATTGGATGCGTAATATTTTGAACCAAGTAAAGATGATTCTTCAGCTGTTACAAACAAGAAAAGAATAGATCTTTTGGGCTTCTGTTTTAATGAAGAAAATGCTCTTGCTGTTTCAAGCATAGAAGCACAAGGAATTCCGTTATCTGCAAAACCATTATAAATTGTGTCGCCATTTACTTCAGGTCCGATACCAAGATGATCCCAGTGAGCAGTATAAACTATACACTCATCCTTCTTTTCTGAACCGGGAAGAAATGCGAGAACATTTTTTGAATTGTTGAACTTAAGTTTATTTTTCATTTCGATGCTTGTTTTAAAGCCAAGAGAAAAAGCTTTAAATCCCGGTTTAGCAGCATCTTTGATAATTTTGTCATAATCATATTTTGTTTTGGTAAATATTTTTTTTGCTGATTCAGTTGTTACCCAGGCTTCAATTTTACACAAATCAGCGTTTTTGTTTTCTTTTGCCAACAATAAACTTTTACCTGCACGGCCATTTTGTAAAACGTGCCATCCATATCCGGCAGCACCGGTTTCGTGAATTACAATAACAGCAGCAGCACCTTGGCGCGCAGCTTCTTCATATTTGTAAGTCCAGCGACCGTAATAAGTCATTGCATTACCCTTAAAAAGATCTGCATCTTGTGTTGCATAACCCGGATCATTTACAAGAACCAAAACGGTTTTTCCTTTTACATCAATTCCTGCATAATCATTCCAGTTATATTCAGGTGCAACAATTCCGTACCCGACAAAAACAACTTCAGAGTTTTCTATCTTCACATTTTCCTGAATATGTTTGGTTGTTGTTAAAAACTCACTGAAATTATCCAGCACAACTTTTTTCTTTTTCGATTTCAGGATAAGTTTTTTTGGAGAAACACTTTCCATTTCAACCATTGGCACATTCTGAAAATAACTTCCGTTATTTCCCGGTTCTAAACCCAATTCTTCAAATTTTTCTTTAAGAAAATTAATCGTTTTTGTTTCACCTTCGGTAAAAGGCATTCTTCCCATAAAATCATCGGAGGAAAGTGTTTTTACATTTTCTTCCAGTGATTTTACACTAACACTTTTTTCTGCCTGAGCAATATCCTCTTCAACAGACTGGCTGCAACCCCAATAAAACAGTGCCATTGAAAGAAGTAAAATAAAGTTTCGTTTCATATTAACCTCGATTTTTTAGACCTCTAAATATAGCGGATAATTTATACTAAAGCAGATAAAATAGATGCGGGTTGAAAAACGGAAAAGTAATTTTATATTGGAGTTACAAATTTTGATCGATACCGGAGAAACAAGAAATGCGTTTTCCTTCTTACGATAGTAATTTTGACGGAATTATAAATTTTGAATCGCTCGATTACAAAAATCATTATGATTTTACAGAGACACACAGACACAATTATTACGAAATGATTTTCTTTAATAAAGGTGGCGGTGAACAGGTAATAGATTTTAAAAAAGAAAAAATCAGAGCAAATCAGATCTCTTTTATTTATCCCGGACAAATTCATTCACTTAAAAAAAGTAATAAAACCAGAGGAGTGGTTGTTCAGTTTAATAAAGGAGTGCTCGGCAAAGAAAATAACCTTTACTCAAAACTTCTGGCAATTGAATCAAACACTATTCTTTCAGAAAAAAAATTCAACGCCATGTTTTCTCTCATAAAATTTTTAATGAAGAGATCTGAAACAAAAGGGAATTTTGAAAGAGAAATTAGTATTAGTCAACTCCATCTGATTTTATACGAAATTCTTAATCTCCAAAAAAATGAAAACACACCGGAAGCAAAAGTTTTATCGTTAAGATTTACAGAGTTATTGGAAACAAACTTTTATGATTGCCGATTAGTAAAAACCTATGCAGAAAAACTGAATGTTTCAACACGACAATTAAACGAAATACTGAATCTGCGTTTAGGAAAAAAAGCTTTGCAGTTGATTCACGAACGAATAATTCTGGAAATAAAAAGAATGCTTCTGGATGAAGATTTGTCATTAAAAGAAATTGCATACCAACTCAATTTCGATAGTCAGGCAACATTCACACGGTTTGTCAAAAAACATACAGGTCAGCTTCCTTCCGAATTAAAAAATCAAGTAACAGAAATTCACAATTTTTAATCGTTAATTGCTAATATATTATCATCACTTTTGTGCATATTTACAAAAATTAATTTGTGATGTAATATGGAATTAACAATCTTACTAAGCTTTATAACTTCTACGGCATTGCTCGCAATAATGCCGGGGCCTGATAATATATACGTCCTGACGGAAAGTGCTGTTAACGGGGCAAGAAACGGTATTGCAATCTCTGCGGGACTGGCTACCGGTCTGATAATACACACAACACTTGCCGCATCAGGTTTATCTCTGATTTTAGCAAACTCCCCAACAGCATATCAGATTATAAAATATTTGGGTGCTTCTTATTTAATTTATCTTGCTGTGCAGAGCTATCTACACAGAAAAGATAATGTAGAAGGTGAAACTCATCAAAGTAACAGATCGATTGGGAAACTTTTTGGAAAAGGATTTATTCTTAATATTACTAATCCAAAAGTTTCCCTCTTTTTTTTAGCGTTTTTCCCGCAGTTTATCGATACAAATTCAGATAACCTTGTTAAACAGATGTTTTTACTTGGTGCTGTTTTTATGGGAATTTCATTTGTGATTTTTTCCGTAATTGCAATTATTTCGGGCTCACTGCGCCGATTTATTACAGATCAGAAATTTATTTTATACACAAACTACGGTAAAGCATTAATCTTATTTATTTTGGGAATTATGGTTATTTTTACAGACTAAACTGTAGGAAAAACTATGAAAATTTTAATTGCTTACGCAACCGGATATGGTTCCACAAAAGAAGTGGCTGAATTTATTGGCGATCTGCTCGAAAAAAATAACCATCAGACAGAGATAAAAAATATTTCCGAAGTGGAAAGTTTGAATTATGATTTTCTGATACTTGGTTCTGCAATTAAAATGGATAAAATTCTGTCGGAAACAAAAACTTTTCTAAAGAAGTTTTCAACTGAACTCAGTCAAATAAAAAATGCTTTCTTTGTATTATCTATAACTGCAAAAAAAGAATCATCAGAAAACAGAGATAAAATCACAAAATTTATAAATCCACTTTCAGAAGTTTTAAAATCGGAAAACTCTCCCGGTATTTTTGCCGGAAAAGTAGATTATCAGAAAATCGGATGGATTTGGAGAAAAATGGCAAAAGCAGATAAAACCGGGAATATGGAAGAGGGAGATTTCAGAAATTGGGATTTAATTGAAAAATGGGTTAATGAACTAAAAATTTAGCGGTTGTCGCTTTTTTACAATTTCTGTTAATTAAATAAAACTTATTTTTGAAGATGAGTTATTTTATCCATAAACCAACCGGCATACTAAAAGATTACATAAAATTTATAAGTGTACTTGAAGTGTCGGAGCCATATTCTGATTGTGAAAAACTTCCTCCTACCGGCTGTGTGGAAATCACAATAATTCCCGGCGATAAACTCTCTATTAAAGGTAAAAAGAATAAAAGTGAGGTTGTTTCCGACGGGTTTGTCGGTGGACAAAAAACAACTTATTCGCAATTTATACCAGGCTGTAAAGTGGTGATTTCTCTGTTGCTTTATCCCGAAACTGCCGGTGTGGTGCTTGAAATTCCTGCAGGAGAATTATCTGATTGTTATATAACTCCTGAAGATATCTGGAAAAAAGAAGGGCGAAATCTCACTGACAAAATTTCTGAAACAACTTCAAATTATGAAAGAATAAAGATTTTGGAAGATTTCGTTTTTAGCAGAATTAAGAAAAACTACGCAGAGTATGATAAGCGACTGGCAAAAAGCATACAGATATTAAATAAAAGTGGCGGACAAACAAAAATTGATAAACTGGCGGAAAATGTTTGTCTGAGCAAACGACAACTGGAGCGTTTATTCAAAACTAAAGTCGGGTTATCTCCCAAGGAATTTTCCAGAATCCTGAGATTTCAGCACACGCTTTTTCTCCGACAAAAAAACAGAGATTTATCTCTTACTGAACTGGCAATTATGGCCGGCTATTTTGATCAATCACACTTTATCTGCGATTTTAAGCAGATCAGCGGATACAATCCGGGAAAATATTTCTCATTTGGTGAAGTCATATCTGATTACTATTCATTCTAAATTGGCGTAAATCTACAATTTTAACTCATCATTCTTCAATTTATTTGTGATCTCATTAAACAAAATTGGAGATGAAATGATTAACTGTTATGAAATTCCTGCAACCGATATTGACAGGGCAATTAAATTTTATTCACAACTTTTTCAGGTAGAAATTAAAAAAGCAGATTACGAAACTGAGCAAATGGGCTTTTTTCCGGAAAATTGTGAAATCTGCGGAATGATAAGTCGGGCAGAAAAATTTAATCCTTCTGCTGACGGAGTTATAATTTACTTTGACGGCGGGAAAAACATTGACGAAAAACTTGAACTGGCAGTTAAAGCCGGCGGCGAAATTGTAAAACCGAAAACACAGATTGAAGCTGAAAATGCAGGATGTTTTGCCTTGATTAAAGATACGGAAGGAAATAGAATAGGGTTATATTCAAAATAAGCTGAGAGTCCTGATTAAAAGATCAGGACTCAATTTATAGTTTAAGTTACTTTGTTCTTTGAGAGATTGGATGATCTGGATTAAGCTGTAGTAAATCCCAAAGATTGCCATATAAATCTTCAAAAACAGCAACTGTTCCGTAAGATTCGGTTTTTGGGTCTCTTACAAATTTAATTCCTTTGGCTTTCATATCTTCATAATCTCGCCAGAAATCATCTGTATTAAGAAATAAAAATACTCTTCCTCCGGCCTGATTACCAATAAATGGTTCCTGTTCCGGCTTGGAAGCTCTTGCCAGCAAAATAGTTGTTCCGGCTGAACCTGGAGGTGAAACCACGACCCATCGTTTATTCTGTTCTGGTTGATAAGTATCTTCAACAAGAGTAAAATGAAGTTTTTTTGTGTAAAACTCGATTGCTTCATCATAATCTTTTACTACAAGCGCTATATGTACAATTGATTGTTGCATCTTTTCTCCGGGTGAATTATTTAACAGCGGTTTTATAAAAATATTTTGCAAAAAGGAGATAAACTACAAGAATAAGATTAAAACAATAATTAAAATAGAGTGGCAGGTGATAAACTCCCTGCGAAATGTCTGTCCACACAATATAAATAAGAGTAAAAACCTCACCCCAAAACCAGAACCATAAAAACAACGCATTTAAGTCATCAGCTTTTTTTGTTCTCCAGGTCTGGATAACCTGAGGCAAAGCACAAATAGAAAACAAAAAACTTCCCAGCCATCCAATCATTTCATTTACAGGCATACGATCTCCGATTGTTAAATCAAAGTTCAAATTTAAGTAAAAATTTTAAAACCGGACTCAGCTAAATAAAAGAAGTTAATTAACGAACGTTCATAATAATTGTGAAATAATTTAAATAATTCTTCAAAAAGATTCCGTTTTGTGGTTCGGATAGTACGGTTCGAACGATTTATCCCTTTTTAGAAGGTAATTTGGGACTAAAATTCACAAAAAAAGGAATCACAATGAAAAAGATAATATTGCTTATAATTTTTTTTACTACGGTTTTTGCCGGAATTAACGAGCCGGGGGGCGAAATTTCCGGAAAGGTTGTTGACAAAAACACTAAGCTGCCGCTAATTGGAGTAAATGTTTATGTTAATAATAAGAATGTTGGTACGACAACTGATGTTGATGGTAAATATAATATTAAAAATCTTCCGGTGGGTGATTATGAAATAATAATCTCTTATTTGGGCTATAAAAAGCAAATTAAATCAAATGTGATCGTTCGTTCTGGGCGTGTAACATATTTAAATGTAGAGATGGCAGAAGAATCAATTAAAATGGATCAGGTTGTTGTTTCAGCCGGATATTTTACCGAATTAGAAGAAAAACCTGTCAGTGCAATCAACTTTTCAAACGAAGAGATAAGAAGAGCGCCCGGAGCGGCAGGGGATATCAGCAGAATTCTTACATCTCTTCCTTCGCTTGCAAAGGTAAATGATCAGAAAAACAGTATGGTTGTGAGAGGCGGCTCACCGGTTGAAAATACTTTTATTCTCGACAATATTGAAATTCCTAATATAAATCATTTTCCTGTACAAGGCTCCTCAGGTGGCGGACTTGCATTAATTAACGTCGATTTTATTGAGGAGCTTACTTTTAATGCGGGCGGATTTGGGGCCGCGTATGGCGACAAACTTTCATCTGTGATGGAGTTGAAATTCCGGGAAGGCGATAAAAACAAATTTTATCCGCAGTTTAATTTTTCAATGATGGGATTTGGCTTTTCTGCCGAGGGTCCAATTGTAAAAGATAAAGTCTCTTTTCTTGCAGCAGTTAATAAAAGTTATACTGATTTAATTCTCAGTTCTGTAAATGCAGGTGGAGCGGTTCCCAATTACAGTGATTTTCAGGGAAAATTGACCTGGGATATTAATAAGCGTCATAAAATTTCGTTAATTGATATATTTGCAAATGATAAAATCGATTTAGAAAGAAAAAAAGTCTTAAAAGAAGAAGAAAACACGTACGGAAAAACTAATTCTATTACCAATGTTGCGGGAATTAACTGGCGTTTTCTCTGGGGCAAAAAGGGATATTCCAACACATCTGTTGCGCATAATTTTATAGAGTATGACTGGGATTATAATTTTACACAAGATGATAATCTGTTTCTTAAAAATAAAACCAGAGAAGAAACAATATCATTCAGAAATGTGAATTATTTCAATTTTTCGAAGAAGTTTCAGATGGAGTTCGGACTCGAAGCAAAGTATTTGTCAAATAAGTTTGATTTTCATTACGGAGCTACAGTAAATGAGTTTGGAAACCTGATTCCGGAAACAAAAATAAAAGACAACCTTGAAGCAGTAAAAGCCGCTTCTTTCTTAAATTTTACATTAAAAGCAGGAAAATATTTAACAATTAAACCAGGTGTAAGGGCAGATTATTTTGATTATACTGATGAACTTGTTGTTGATCCGAGGATTGGTCTGGCTCTGCAGGTTAGTGAAACTGTTAAAATAAATATGGCGGCAGGTGTTTATCATCAAAATATCCCGATGAATATTCTTGTTCAGAATGAGGCATTTAAAGATCTAAAAACACCTGTTGCTTTCCATTTTGTGGCGGGTTTTACAAAAATGCTTTCTCCTCAGACCAAATTAACAGTAGAGGTTTATGAAAAGAAGTATCAGGATTTTCCGGTTGATCCTACTCAGCCAAAATCGTTTTTGTTTGATGAAACCACAAGTAACACATTTTCCAGAGCGCACAATGAATTAAAAGATAATGGCGAAGCTTATGCGCGCGGAGTTGAAATGACAATCCAGAAAAAAATGGCTTCAGGGTTTTACGGTCTAATCAGTGCATCTTATTCAAAAACAAGGTATAAAGATGTTAATGGCGACTGGCACGACAGAATTTACGATAACGAATTGATGTTTGCACTTGAAGGCGGTTATAAACCAAATAACAGTTGGGAATTTAGCGCAAAATGGCTTTACGGCGGGGGAATCCCATATACTCCTTTTGATTTGGTGCAGTCAGCAAAACTTAGAAAAGGTATCTATGATACAAACAAAATAAACAGTGAAAGGCTCCCGGCCTATCATTCACTCAATTTGAGAGTCGATAAACGATTCAATTTTGCCAATTCCAACTTGGTTGTTTATCTCGATGTATGGAATGTTTACGGAAGGGAAAACATTGCCGGATATGTGTGGAACGAGATTTCCAACGAAGTTAAAAAGGTAAAACAATGGAGTACCATGCCGATTCTCGGAGTTGAATGGGAGCTTTAGTAAGTGTAAGGTGAATAATAAAAGCGCGGTTATAAATCGCGCTTTATTTATTTAGAATTTTACTTCTGTATTCGGAAGGAGTCATCATTACAATTTTTTTGAATATTGTGTTAAATGAGGTTTTTGAACTGAATCCGGCTTCATAAGCCAAAGCCAGCAGACTGTATTTCTTTTCAGTGTCATCTTCAATTAACTTTTTAATCTCTTCAATTCTGTAATTATTTATTAAATCATAAAAGGAAAGATTCATCTGCGTGTTTATTAATTCTGTCAGATTGTGTGTGGATATGCCTGTCTGATCAGATAATTCTTTTAAACTCAATTTTGGGTTCAGATAAAGTTTATCAACTTCCAGTGCAGTTTTTACTTTTTCAATTAGTTCATCAATCTGTTCATCTTTCAGAGCCGTTTTTTTATATTCTTTTTTTGCAGGAGAGTCATCATCATTTTTTAATATAAATGATTTAACTTCCGGTTGTTTTAATGAAATGTATCCGGCCAAAATCATAAAAACTGCAATTGATAAGAGCATAATATATTTTATGTCAAAAGAGAAAGAATCTTCAAAAACATGTAAAATAACAACTACTGCGGCCTGAAACAATACACCAAAAAAAAAGTATTTCAACCAGTAAAGATTAGCAAATTCCACATTGGAAAAGTTGTTTTTCAGGTTTGCAACAATTTTTCTGATTTCCAGTAAAGTAATAACAACATATAAAATGGAATGAAAAGGTGCTAAAAACCCTAAAACCTTGGTAGGAGTATTAAAAGCAAACAACTGTTCGGCAAATTTAAGTTTTTCTGTGTTGTTTGCATCCAACACAGGAATAATATAAAACAGGAAAGCCATTACAAACGGAATAAAGTGAATCCCTATTTTACGAAAATTAAATTTGTTTTCCGGTTTAAGAAAATAAACATAAAAATATATCATGGGTCCGAAGAGATATGCAAATCCGTTTGTGAGTCCGATAAACCCGGGATAATTTTCAAAATAGCCGCCCAGATAATATACGCCGGAAATTAACTCAATTCCGCATAAAATAAAAATAGCCGAAAGAAAGCGGTTTGAGACAACATTTATCTTTTTTTTAATTAAAAGCACAGATAAAAGAATTGCCTGCCCTATTCCAAAAGCATATATAAATTTGATAAAATCCGAGTGTAGAAAATCTTGCATAAATTCCGCTGCTTTTAAAAGCAAATATAATTATTTATTGCAAAGATAAAGAAAATCCGCGGTTAAATTATCCGTTATCTTACTAGTAAATCAAGACTCATTTTCTTATTTTGAAATACGAAATTAATAATTCCAGCAAGTTGTGTGAGGTTTATATGAACATTGTGCCTTTATTTTTAGTAGGTTACGCAACTCTTCTCTTTGGTTACAAATTTCTCAAAAAAAGTGTTACGTCAAATTTTCATCCGGATGATAATAACCAGACCCCGGCTGTTGAACTGAATGATAATAAAGATTTTGTCCCGACTCGAAAAGGAGTTCTTTTCGGTCATCATTTTATGTCAATAGCAGGAACCAGTCCCATTATTGCATCTATTGTAGGATTGATTTGGGGATGGGGACCCGCATTATTATGGATGATTTTCGGAGTGCTTCTGATTGGCGGAGTTCACGATTATTATTCGCTTATGCTTTCTGTTCGACACAAAGGAAAGTCGATGGGCGAAGTTGCCAAAGAAGAAATTGGCCCCTGGTCAGGGAAAATGGTAAGTATTGTACTCGCCTTTGGCGGAATTTTAGTCTATGCAATTTTCCTTTCTATAATAGCCAGTACACTTGAAAAAATGCCAACTGCGGTTCTGCCGACACTTGCATTAATTCCCATTGCAATGTTGTGCGGAGTTATGTTAAAAAAAGGTGTCAGTTTGCTGATAACAACTATAGTGGGAATTTCATTAACAGTGGTTTGTGTCTGGTATGGAATTTCAACCCCAATTGAAGCTTCAAAAGATTTCTGGTCACTCTTTTTCCTTGGCTATACATTTATTGCTATTTATGTGCCTGTGTGGATTCTTCTTCAACCGCGCGATTATTTAAATTTTTCAATTTTAAGTATTGGATTGGTAATTGGTTTTATCGGGTTGATTATTGGGGCTCCGACAATCAAAATGCCGTTTTTCCACGACTTTTTCAGTGAAATTCGCGGTCCCTTATGGCCAATGCTGTTTGTTACAATTTCCTGTGGTGCAGCTTCAGGCTGGCACGCGCTTATAAATTCAGGTACAACTTCAAAGCAGATTAAAAAAGAATCACACGCATTCCCGATTGCTTACGGCGGAATGATTGGCGAAACAGTTATGGCAGTGCTCTCCGCATCATTTGTAATTTCAGCATTTTCTTATGCTGATTTTTCCTCAAAAGAGTTAACCAGCGGGGTTATAAGTCAGCTGTTTTCAGAAGGACTCGGAAACGCAATGGCGCATTTAGGAATTCCGGTTATAGTAGGAGTTACTGCCGGAGCGCTCGCATTATCAGCACTTACACTTACAACGCTTGATTCATTTGCAAGAACTAGTCGCTACGTGGTTCAGGAACTGGGTCACAAAACTTTTCTAAAAGGAAATTTTGCATCAAGTATATTTGTGGCAGTTGTAGGATTTTTCCTTTACTATCAGGTGCCGTTTATTGAATTGTGGAACGGATTGGTTTTAGGTGGTTTGATGCTATTGATAATTCCGTTTACAATTTTGTTTGTGAGTCACAAAGGAGAAAAGAATTTTAGTTACTACATACATATAATTTTTCCGTTACTATTTTTAATTCCCACAACAGTTGCCGGTTTGGTTTATCTGGGTTATAAATATGTAATGGAAAGCAAGTTTATTAGTCTTGGATTGATAATCTTTCTTGCAATTCTTTTAATAGTAATGATTAAAGAAGTTGTAAAAAAATACAATAATAATAAAGAAAAATTAAAACCGGCGGAACAGAGTAGTTAAGGATATTATGAACAGATGAATTTTGAAGAATTAAAAAAAGAATTTTCAGGCGAGATAATTACAAATGATGCGTACAGAACTTTGTATTCAACAGATGCATCAGTATATAAAGAAAAACCGCTTGCAGTTACAAAACCTAAAACAGTAAACGATATCAAAAAACTGATAAGTTTTGCCAGGGAGAATAAAACTTCCATTATACCGCGAACAGCCGGAACATCTTTGGCAGGACAAGTTGTTGGCGGCGGAATAATTGCCGATGTGTCAGCACACTGGACAAAAATTATTGAAGTAAACAAAAAAGAGAAATGGGTGCGTGTTCAGCCGGGTGTTGTACTGGATGAACTAAACAAATATTTAGCACCAATGGAATTGTTTTTTGGTCCGGAAACCTCAACAAGCAATAGATGTATGATTGGCGGAATGGTTGGAAACAACTCCTGCGGATCACACTCACTTATTTACGGTTCAACAAGAGATCATCTTCTTGAAGTAAAAGCTGTTTTATCTGACGGGAGTGAAGCGGTTTTTTCAGATTTAACAAAAGAAGAATTTAAGCAAAAACTTTCCGGTGATAATCTGGAATCAAAAATTTATCGGAAGCTGAATGAAATCCTTACAAATGAAAAAAACATTGAAGAGATAAATTCAAACTATCCTGATAAATCTATTGAAAGAAGAAACACCGGATATGCACTTGATTTATTACTTAACGCAGAAACCTTTTCCGGTTCAGATGAAAAAATAAATTTGTGTAAACTGATAGCCGGTTCAGAAGGAACGCTTCTTTTTATTACGGAGATAAAACTGAATCTTGTTGATCTGCCGCCAAAAGAAAAAGCTGTTGTTGCAGTTCATTGCAATTCGATTGAACAAACTTTCAAAGCAAATTTAATTGCGTTAAAATATAAACCGGCAGCAATTGAACTTATTGATAAAATCATTCTTGATTGCACAAAAGAAAATATCGAACAGCGGAAGAACCGATTTTTCATTCAGGGAGATCCGGGTGCAATTTTGGTTGTTGAGTTTTACAGTGATTCAAAAGAAAAAATTCTGCAACTGAAAAAAGAGATGGAAGAAGAAATTAAAACTGCCGGACTCGGTTATCATTTTCCTGTTTTGTTTGGTGCAGATATTGGTAAAGTCTGGAACCTGAGAAAAGCTGGTCTGGGCTTGCTCTCCAACATTCCCGGAGATAAAAAGCCTGTTGCGGTTATTGAAGATACAGCAGTTAACCCGCAAGTGCTGCCTGATTATATGGCAGAGTTTAAGGAAGTTCTTAAAGAATATAATTTGGAGTGTGTTTATTATGCGCACATTGCAACAGGTGAATTACATTTGCGTCCGGTGTTAAATCTTAAAGATGCAAATGATGTAAAACTATTTCACACAATAGCAGATGAAATTGCAAAGCTTGTAAAAAAATATAAAGGTTCGTTAAGTGGCGAACATGGTGACGGCAGATTAAGAGGAGAGTTTATTCCTTTTATGCTCGGGGATCATATTTACAATTTATTTAAGGAAGTAAAAAACACTTGGGATCCGGAACATATTTTTAATCCGGGGAAAATTGTAGATACACCTGAAATGAACAAATCGCTCAGATATGTTCCGGGACAAAAAACTGAAAAATTTGAAACTCAATTTGATTATTCCTCTTCCGGCGGATTTTTACAAGCCATAGAAAAATGTAACGGTTCCGGTGATTGCCGTAAATCGGAAATTATTGGCGGAACTATGTGTCCGAGCTACATGGCGGCTAAAGATGAAAAAAATACAACCCGTGCCAGAGCAAATACATTAAGAGAATACCTGACAAATGGCGGGAAGGAAAAATTTTCAAGCAAAGAAATATATGAAGTGCTTGATTTGTGTCTCTCCTGCAAAGGATGCAAAAGTGAATGCCCGTCAAACGTTGATATGGCAAGACTCAAAGCAGAGTATATGCAGTTTTATTATGATCAGAACGGAATTTCATTACGAACTCGTTTGATTGCATATTTACCAAGAATAAATAATTATCTGAAAAAATTTGCAGGGTTGAATAACTTCTTTTTAGGCGGAACAATTACATCAGCTTTAATAAAAAAAGTTTTGGGTTTTGCTCCTGAAAGAAATATTCCGTTAATGCACAAATTCACTTTTAGGTATTGGATAAAACAAAACTTTAACAATCTGAAAAAGAATAAAAAGCGTGTTTACATTTTTGCAGATGAATTCACAAACTTTAACGATGTTGAAACCGGGATAAAAACAGTCAAACTTTTAAACAAACTTGGATACAGAGTAGAAGTACCTGAACATTTTGAAAGCGGCAGAACTTTTCTTTCTAAAGGACTTGTAAAAGAAGCAAAGAAAATTGCCAATAAAAATGTGAATCTTTTACACAGAAAAATTTCAGAAAAAAATCCGTTGCTGGGAGTTGAACCGTCGGCAATACTAACTTTTCGCGATGAATATCCTGATCTGGTAAATTCGGAATTACGAGAAGAAGCAAAAACACTTGCAAAAAATTGTTTGATGATTGATGAATTTATTGCAAAAGAGATTGATGAAGGAAATATTACTTCCGATAATTTTGTTGAAGATAAAATTAATATTAAACTTCACGGACATTGTCATCAAAAAGCACTTGCAAGCACGGTGCCTACAAAAAAAATGTTAACTTTGCCGAAAAATTATTCGGTAGAAGAAATTCCAAGCGGATGCTGCGGAATGGCAGGTTCATTTGGATATGAAAAAGAACATTATGAACTTTCAACAAAAATAGGGGAGCTGGTTCTTTTTCCGGCAGTAAGAGAAGCAAAACCTGAAACAATAATTTCCGCACCGGGAACAAGCTGCAGGCATCAAATTAAAGATGGAACCGGAAGAGAAGTTTATCATCCGGCAGAGATTTTATATAATGCTTTAAAATAAAAAACGCAGCTAAAAGCTGCGTTTTTTATTTAGTGCGTAGTACAAAATTATTTTTTATATCGTTTTATTATTGCTCCTGCAAAGATCAGGAATAAAACGCCGAACACAATATAAATTGTGGTAAGATCATTATCATAAATTGCCAGTTCCCAGGCAATTAGTTTTTCTTCAATTGTATCGTGCTGATCAAATGTAAGGTAACCATTTTCAATTAACATCGGAACCCAGTCGTGACTAACTTCTCTGCTCCATACACTGTCAACAAATGTATTGTAATCTTGTATCAACTCTTCTTTTGAAGCTGTCTCAATTTTATTAAGTTCAAGAGTTACATAAGCAAGTATGTTTGCCGTAAACTCATTTCCGTCATTATAAGGCAATAATTTGATATCATAATTTTTGAAATGATAATTAATGCTTGCCCAGACAGATCTGTTTATTTTGATATTCCATTCTTCAAATAAAGAATCGATATTTTTTAGTTCTTCTTTTTTCTCAGCTTTATTCAGATAATAAGCTGTAAGTTGCGGACCAAGTTTATTCCACACTTTTTTAAATTCCTGGTTTTGCTTTTTAAGCTCAAGCAGATCTTCAGGAGAGAAAATTGTTAAATCAAGAAAATCGATATTATCTTTTAAAGTTCTTTCAACATTAACAAATAAGTTGCGTGATTCAATTTTTCTGCCCAGATTATTTTTTGAAGCATCTGTCATAGGCTCCGGCTGATTTATAAAATCAGTCAAAAGAGAATCAACCATTCCAAGAACAAGAGCATCACGTTCGCGAATCTGCTTACCCAAAACTTTTACTTTGGATCTTAACTCGGCAATCTTAACAGAATCTTTGGATCTGAGTTTTGTAAGTTCTTTAATCTCACCAAGCAGAACCATATTTTTATCATTCAGATCGGTTATCTGAACACGAAGATCGGTAATTTTATTTTCAAGCTTATTAAGCTTTCTGATATCACGTCTTTTTCTATTCAGATTTTTATTTAACTTCTCAAAAACTTTTTAAAAATCATCCGGATATAAAGCTTTATCAAGAAGATCTTTATGCGCGGTAAAATCATCTCTCAATTTTTTTATTGCATTAACTGCGCGCTCAACTTCTGAAGATGACTGAATACTTTTTATTGTATTGGAAATTACTTTTGCTTTTTCTTTAAAGCTTTGCGTTGTTTCAAAATCTGACTGTGCAAATGCAAAACCGGAACAAACTATAAGAAAGATTAAAATTAATTTTTTCATCTTATTTCCTCACTATTTCTTTGCTGGTCAATAAGAATTTATTTGACCCGTCAATTAGTTCGATGTGCGGATCTCTTTGGTTGAACACAGGATTTGTTAAACCGTTTATTGCAACAGGCAATTTATTTTCAAGAACAAGAGAGCCATCGGAAGCATTAAAAACATAAACGTGTTTGAACGATTTTGAAGTTACAAAATAATAACCTTTTGAATTTCTGATTAAACGGATCTCTCTTTTTTTGAAATCTGAAAATGATCCGGTTTCTTCTTTCATCAAATCTTTTATATTAAAACTGACTGCATATCTTGGTTCAGAAACTTTTCCGGTTATATCTGATTTAAGCACGCTTTCTATCGGCCATCCGAAATCGGCATTTTTAATAGCCATTGGAGTACAGGCAGATAATGCTATTAATAATATTGATATATAAATAAGGTTTCTTTTCATAACCACTCCCATGTATGTTGATTGTTATCATCAAAAATAATGAAAATTATTGTGTTTATATATTACAAATCGGAAAAAGTTCCGTTATAATTATTGATCAAATAAATTCGGTTAAAACTATCTTTTTTTTTATTCCGAATTTATCAAGCGTTGATATTTCCGGTACTGTAAAAGTTTTATCAGCAAATTTTGCATTTACAGCGCAGCACATTGCATCCAGAATATCATCTTTTGCAACGTTTTTTCTTAATGTTTCAGAAGAAATCTCTTCAAAGATTTTTTCAGCATCAATATATTTGTTAAGAATACGTATACGTTCGGCAATTCCCTGCTTATCTTTTTTACTAAACTGTAAATGAGTTTTTTTATTTAAAAGAAAGAACCCTGTTTCAGGATGAAATTCTTTTAATAAATCTTTGTTTGCACAATTTTGCAGAAAAGAATTTGCATCCCTTATTTTAGGAATTATATACCAGGTCTGCAATGATATTTTTTTTCCTGTTTTTTTCTGACTCAAAGAACATGCTTCTTCATAAGTAGAACATTTCAGCAAAGGATAAACAGGTGCATTAAAGATGGCAGAAGATTTTTTTCCGAGAATTTTCTTCAAAAGCATATCACAATCTCTGGCAGGTTTATCGTTTTCGAGGCCGAGCGGAATATCAATAAAATTAACATTAGATAAATTTAATTCCTTTTCTGCTTCTTTTATCGATTTTACAACGCTGTAAGAATAAGAGTTTTCTTTGAGCGAAAAGATAAACCAGCCTGTTTTGCAGCCATCAATGCCTGTGTAAATCATTTATAAACTATTCCAAATTTTTTAATTTTACTTTGCAGTGTAGTTGGTTTCATTCCCAGCAAAGCTGCAGCACCATCGCTGCCATATATTTTTCCGTCACACTGTTCAAGAATTTTTTTGATATGATTAACTATCACATCGTCAAGTGAAGCCTGAGTTTCATTTTCCGGTTTAACTTTCTTTTTAAACGTTTTCATACTTTTAAAGTTAAGATGGGAAATGTCGATTTCTCCGTTTGCGCTCAATATAGTTGCACGTTCAATTGTATTTTGCAGTTCTCTAACATTTCCGGGCCATTTTGCAGATTTCAAAAAAGCGAGTGCATCATTTGTAAATGAAAATGATTTTCCGGTCTTGTCAGAAACATTTTGTAAAAAATGATTAGCAATTAATATCACATCATTTTCGCGTTCTCTTAAAGGAGGAAGTTCAACAGGAAAGACATTTAATCTGTAATACAGATCTTCTCTGAAACGTCCTTCTGCCACTGCTTTTTCAAGATCTACATGAGTTGCACAGATAATTCGTACATCTGAAGTCATAGATTTTTCACTACCCAGGCGCTCAAACGTGCCTTCTTGTAAAGCTCTTAAAAGTTTTGGCTGAATATCGAGTGGAAGATCTCCAATTTCATCCAGAAAAAGCGTTCCTGTATCTGCAAGTTCAAAACGACCTTTTCGCTGATTTACAGCTCCGGTAAATGAACCTTTTTCGTGGCCGAAAAGTTCGCTTTCTGCCAGATTTGAAGAGAGAGCAGAGCAGTTTAAAGCAATAAATGGCCTTTCGGCTCTGGATGAGAGAGAATGAATTGCCCGTGCTGCTTTTTCCTTTCCTGTTCCTGTTTCGCCGGTAACCATAACCGGCAGATCGGAAGGAGCAACAATTTTTATTTTATCAAGAATTTCCTTCCAGGCTTTGCTGGAGCCAATTAATCCTTTAAATAATTGAGGATATTCTTTCATAAGATCGTTTCTTTCAACAACCAGCGCATCGCGTTCCTTTTTCAGAGTATCAGCCGCAACAGATTGCGCAAGGGCAAGAGATATGAGTCTGGAAAGAGTTGAAGTGATCTTTACAATTTGTGGGGTAAACATATCACACTGGCGGTGATCGAGAGTAAGGAGACCAAGATTGTTTCCTTCAACGTGAAGAGGGGCAACCAGACAGGAATGTCCGCTCGGCATTTCAATTACTCCGTCAAAAGTATCAAGATGTTCTTCATCCTCATCATCGTCAAAAAGAAAAACTTCTCCTTTTTGAATAATTTCAGAAAGCTGAAAATGTTTTTCCAGAGAAAGTTTGTAATCTTTGAGCTTTGAGTTAACAAGTGCTCCTTTTGCTCTTCTTACAACAAGATTTGTATCATTTTCAAAACTTAGTACAACGCCGAGTTCATAATCTACAAGTTCACGAATTGCTTCGAGAACTATATCCATTGTGCGTTCCGGACTAAGAAGCGGAGAAAATGTAGTTTCAAGATATTGCATAATTGTACCGAAATATAGTTGAACAACTTAATATCGTTGCCAATAATAACGAATAATCGGTGTTAATTCAAGTGTGTAATTAATAAAACCCAGAAAACAGCTTGGAATCGCAATAAAATTTTTTGGCACCAGGTTTGTAATAGAAGGAGAAAACACAAAAAATTAAAAACTGGAGAAAAAAATGAACGCACAATTAATTAGCAAACTGAACAAAAACTTATCAAACTTACAAGTATTATATGTTAAACTTCACAACTACCACTGGAATGTAAAAGGAATGAGATTTTTCCAGATTCACAACCTGACTGAAGAATATTACGAAAAACTTGCCGGTTTATATGATGAAGTTGCTGAAAGAATTTTACAGATAGGCGGAAAACCATTTTCATCAATGAGTGAATATCTTGAAAATGCAGATATTAAAGAAGAAGCCAGAAAAGAATTTGGCGAAGAAGAAATTTTGAGAAACGTCCTTGCAGATTTTGAATTGTTGTTAAGTGAATATAAAGCTATTTCTGATGCTGCAGATGAACTTGGTGATAAAGGAACTGTTGCACTTGCAGATGAAAATATTGTAAACTTTGAAAAATCAATCTGGATGCTGAAAGCAAATTTTGCTTAAATATAGTATAAATCACAATAGCCCCCAACCCCTCTTATGAGGGGTTTTTTATTTAATTCTTGTTCAAAAAACTTTCCATAAAACCTGTAACAAAACTCTTTCTCTTTTCGTCAGTTACCTGAATTTTAAGGGGAGAAATATGGAACAAAACAATTTTGCAATTCAAACCAAAAACCTCAGTTTTTCTTATGATAAAAACGAATCTCTGATAAAGGGACTTAACATTGAAGTTCCCAAAGGAGCAGTGTATGGATTTTTAGGTCCAAACGGAGCCGGAAAAACAACTACCATCAGGTTACTTACCGGATTGTTAAAACCGGGTGCGGGAGAGGTTTTGCTTTTTAATGATGAAGATGAAAATCTGCTAAAATCTTATTCAAGAATAGGAGCTATGATTGAAGAGCCGGCTCTTTATTTTCATCTTACAGCCAGAGAAAATCTTGAAATTACAGCTCTTTACCGTGGAGTAAACAAAAGCAGAATAGATGATGTACTTGAGATAGTAGATCTGCAAAACACCGGAAATAAAAGGGTAAAACAGTTTTCTACAGGTATGAAGCAACGTTTGGGAATTGCTCTTGCACTTCTTTCAGATCCGGAGTTAATAATTCTGGATGAACCGACAAACGGACTCGATCCCAAAGGGATGATTGAAGTAAGGGAGTTAATCACCCGATTGGCAAACGAGGAAAACAAAACTATATTTTTATCGAGTCACCTGCTGAATGAAATTGAGAAAGTCTGTTCACACGTTGGAATTATTCAAAATGGCGAGCTCAGGTTTCAGGGATTTACAGAGGATCTTCACAGAAGCAGAGATAATAATCTTATTGTTGAGTTTGAAATAAATGATTCTGCAAAAACAAAAGATATTTTTGGAAAATCGGAAGTTAAGATTTTGGATCAGTTTAACGGCTCTGTGAAAATAAGTCTGGAAGACAAAACTAAAATCCCGCAGCTGATAGATAAACTTCGTCAGGAAAACATTGACATTTATCAGGTTAAAATCAAAAAAGAAAATCTTGAAGATCTATTTTTAACTTTAACGGAAGAGTAGCTATGAATTCAATAAATACAATGTGTAAAGCCTTTATTTGCGAATTAAAAAAATCAAAGAAAAGTTCTGCGTTCTGGCTCTCTTTTCTTGGAACCGTCTCAATTGCAGGAATCTTTTTTATAATGCGTGTCTGGAAGTATGAACATTTTGTTCCAAAAGAGGGGGTAAATCCCTGGGACAAATTTATCTTTGAAAACTTTTGGTCTGTGGGAAATTTTTTCCTTCCGTTTTATGTAATACTTTTAACGGCATTAATTGTACAGCTTGAACACAGAACAAACATGTGGAAACATCTTAAAGTTTTACCATTTCACTTTTCAGCAATTTTTTACAGCAAGTTGATGCTGATAGTAACATATATTGTCGGGACTCATATATTTTACACCGCCTTGATGATTGGTGCCGGATATCTTTCCGGTATAATTCACCCGGAATTAAAATATATGGAATTTTCACCTGATTTTAATGCTGTTATAACAAATATGGGATTACTTATTGTTTCGAGTTTTGGAATGCTGGCAGTTCAATATTGGGCAAGCATGAGAACAAAAAGTTTCGTGGTTCCTATTGGAATAGGAATGGTTGCTAATATTGCCTGTATGATATTGGTTTCCAGGTGGGAAGATATAATTTATTTTCCTTATGCTTATGCGAGTCTGACTTCATTTGCTGAAAGGAAAATGGTTAAATTTGATACTATTATGGGAATCAGAAATATTAATGTATTCAGCATACTCTATTTTGCAGGAATTTCTCTCTTAGCATACTTTGATATTAAAAGGATTGAAGTGAAATAATAAAGAACCTTGAAGGCAGAGGGGCCTTCAAGGTTTGAGTTTTTCATAAGGAGCAAATGGGAAATTTAATCTGCGTCTTCATTTTTGTATTTGGATTCACAATCGCAGACGCTCATAAAGGGATATCTAAAATCTGTTGGGGGAACAAGATTTTCTTTTATTGTTCTTGGGT
>JBGRQB010000012.1:0-46989 GCA_041725875.1 Rhodothermaceae bacterium | reverse complement strand
AACTTTCAGATACAGTATGACAAAATGTCATATATGCGGGTACGGATCTATAACGGCTTTATCTCGGAGTTGTACCGGAGTTATAGCGGAGTGGTGATTTAGGCCAAATTGTATGACAAAATGGCAGACCCTTTTATAATTTTCAGCAAAAAACGGAAAAGCGGAAGTTAATTTTAGAAAGGATTTTAGGGTCAAAATAGTAGAAATACTGAGTTTGCATTTTTGTTAAGAAATGGAATTAAAAATCGAATAGGATCAGTTTGGGAGTTTTGAGCTTAGCTTTGACATTGTATATTGACAATGTTTCTGTAAATAGTTACATTTGAAACCATTATTTCTTAATTCACTAAAACAGGAGGCGAAATGTTACGCCGAACGAAATATCAGATAATCTGTTTATCAGATTCACAAACTAAAACTACTACTTCTTTCACTTCTACTTTACTATCCTCAAATCCTGCCAATAATAATTTGAATATAAATAATAATAATTCAAATAATTAATCTTATTCTCTTAACACAACTTTAGAAAACTTTTATTCATACATCCGGTGAACCTTTTTACTTAAAGGCTTGCTAAAGGAATTATACCATGGATTACTCTGAGATTGTATTCAAGGGAATACTTACCGGACTCGGTGTATCTGCTCCTATTGGTCCGATTGGTATTCTTTGTATATCCAGATCAATAAATAAAGGATTTTTATCCGGCTTTTTTACAGGTCTGGGAGCTGTGGTTCCCAACATAATTTATACGTTTTTGGCAGTTGCCGGAATAGCAAAATTTCTTATTCCGTTAATAGAAAAATATCCGGCTGTTATAGTTATCAGCGGAGTCTATATTATTTATCTGGGAGTAAAAACCGGTAAGAAAACCATAGAAAGAAAAAGTGAGAAAATAAAATCAGCAGGTTATGCCGAAGATTTTTTATCAACATTTCTCATAATGATTACAAATCCTGCAACAATAATCAGTTACCTGATAGTAATATCGGGAGTGGGATTTTCTTCACTTGAAAATTCAGCCTTTACCGATGTAATTTTTGTAACGGTAAGTGTGGTTACCGGAGCAATTATCTGGTGGCTTTTTTTAAGCATAGTTTCCGTGAAATTTGGTTCTGCTATTTTCAAAAATAAAATCAAAATGATGAATCAAATTTCAGGGAGTGTAATTATTCTGTTTGGAATTTTATTAATAGTTAAATCAATTATATAAAGGAGTTAAAATGAAAAGTTTATTTATACCTGAAAGTTATAGTCCGATATTGGATTTGCAGCAGACTGAAATAGCAATTAAACAGATAAAGGATTTTTTCCAGACTAACCTTTCAACCGAACTTAAATTAAGAAGAGTAACTGCCCCGATTTTTGTAAAAAAGGGACTTGGAATAAATGATGATCTGAACGGAATTGAGCGTCCTGTGTCATTTAACATAAAATGTATGAATGAACAGCCGGCGGAAATAGTTCACTCACTTGCCAAGTGGAAACGAATGATGCTTGCAGATTACAAATTACAGGAAGGATACGGACTCTACACTGATATGAATGCAATCAGATCAGATGAAGAACTCGATAATACTCACTCACTTTATGTAGATCAGTGGGATTGGGAAAAAGTAATTACCACAGAAGAAAGAAAACTCGATTTTCTGAAAAATATAGTCAGCAGAATTTATTCTGTGATGAAAAGAACCGAATTTCTTATTAATGAACTTTATCCTGCAATTAAGCCGGAATTACCGGAAGAAATAAAATTTATTCATACAGAAGAATTGCAAAAGGAATATCCCGATTTATCGTCTGTTGAAAGAGAAAATAAAATTGCTGAAAAGTTTGGCGCTGTTTTTATTATCGGGATTGGCAATGAACTGGGTGACGGGAAAAAGCATGACGGACGAGCACCTGATTATGATGACTGGACAACAGAAACAGAAAACGGGTATAAAGGATTAAATGGCGATATTGTTGTCTGGAACCCGATTTTGAAAAGAGCTTACGAGATTTCATCAATGGGAATAAGAGTTGATAAAAAAGCATTGCTAAAACAGCTGGAACTTGAAGATGCGCTTGACAGAACTGAGTTACACTGGCACAAAAGATTAATAAAAGGAGATTTCCCGCTTTCCATAGGCGGAGGAATTGGTCAATCAAGATTATGTATGTATTTTTTGCGTAAAGCTCACATTGGAGAAATTCAGGCAAGTATCTGGCCGGATGAAATGATAAAGATCTGCAAAGAAAACAAAATAACTTTATTGTAAAGAAAAGCCCTTTTAAGGGCTTTTTTTAGTAAAACTTAACAATTTCTTAACATTCAAATAGTAAAGAAATAAGTTAAAATTGCATATCTTTTCGTTCCCCACTGAATTTATTGACCCAAAAACAAAAGGAAACACAAAATGAACTTCTTAAATCGGTTTTCTATTTTCCAAAAAATTTTCGGACTCTCATTGGTTATTCTCGGACTTGCAGGTTTGGCCATCTCATTTTTACTTTTAGTAATTGGGGTAGAAAAAGAGCGTATCGATGCAGAGGAAATTACAATTGAAATGTTAACCGCTGTAAAGTATCAGCATATATTTCTTGCTAAAAGAGATATAAATGCTGCACAAAAAGTTGATGAACATCTTAAAAAATTATTCGTAATTCTGGAGGATTATCAAGATTTCGATCTCGGAAAAGATATCGATTTATCTGTAAAAAAATATGAAAATCTGATTTTGCAGGTAATCGAAAAGTTGAAAAAAAGAGGATTGGATGAAAAATCAGGAGCAGAAGGGGAATTAAGAAAAAGTGTTCACAGCATTGAAGAAAAAATAAAAGCTGCAAACCGAAACGAAATACTTGTTACAATGCTGCAGATAAGGAGAGCTGAAAAAGATTTTTTAATGAGAGGGACGCAAAAATATATTGATCGTGTGAAAAATTATATTGCTGAACTAAAGAAAAAGACAAACAGAAGCGGACTAAGACAATCAAGTAAAAATGAAATAAATGACCTTGCAGATAATTATCTTGAAAAGTTTTTATTTGCCGCTCAAATGATAAATGAAGTGAAAGTTTCCGAAGCTGAAATTGATATTGCAACAGAAGAAACAATTAAAGCAATTGATGCATTTATGTTAGACAAAACTGAAACTGAAATTTATTACCAAAACCTTGGGTATATTGTAACTGCATTTGTTGCAATTATCGGGATTTTGCTGGCTTTAATCACATCCAAGAAAATTACGGGTCCTATACTTGCCCTCAGAGATAACGTTGCTCAGGTTGCAGAAGGAAATTATGATATAGTTGTTGAATCTGAAACCAATGATGCAATTGGTGAACTTGCAAACTATCTGAATATAATGGTTGGAAAGATTAAAGAAGTGTTAACAAATCTTGCCGATGAAAAACAGAGTGTTGAAAAGAAAGTTGAACAAGCTGTTGCAGAATCGGAAGCTGCAAAAGATTATCTTAATAAAAGTGTTGATGAAATTTTGGAAAAAATGGAATTGTTTGCTGAAGGTAATCTGAAAGTTGAGCTTGAAGTAAAATCCAATGATGAAATTGGAAATCTTTTTGCCGGATTTAACAGAGCGGTAAAAAATATAAGAGAATTAATGGAACATGTTAAAGATGCAGTTTCTGAAACTCTTAGTGCAACCAACGAAATTTCTGCCAGTGCACAGCAATTGGCAGCCGGCTCAAGCGAGCAGGCAATGCGTACAAATGAAGTTGCTGCTGCTGTTGAAGAAATGACTCAGACAATTGTGGAAACAGCAAATAATGCCAGCGTGGCCAGCTCATCTTCCAAAGAGTCAAGTTCAGGTGCAAAAACAGGCGTTCAAAAATTGGATCATTCAAAACAAAATATGGATTTGATTGTTGTATCATCTGATAACACTGGAAATATTATAACAAACCTTGCACAAAAAACAGAACAGATTGGCGAGATTGCGTTAGTGATTGATGAAATTGCAGATCAGACAAACTTGCTTGCATTAAACGCTGCAATTGAAGCAGCCCGCGCAGGTGAACAGGGCAGAGGATTTGCAGTTGTTGCTGATGAAGTAAGAAAGCTGGCTGAAAGAACAACTAAAGCAACCAAAGAAATAGCTGAAACAATTAAATCGGTTCAACAGGAAGCTACAGAAGCCGACAGCTCAATGAATGAGGCAAGAAGAGCAGTTAATCAGGGACTTGAAGCAATTACGAGTCTTAAAGATACATTTACCGGAATTTCCGACAGCACCGAAGTTGTTACTTCACAAATTGATCAGGTTGCAGCAGCAGGCGAACAGCAATCATCAGCTGCATCGGAAATAAGCGGAAGCATTGAAGCAATGAATAATATAACTCAGGAAAACACAAAAGGTATACAGCAGGTTTCTGCAGCAGCGGAAGATCTTGCGAAACTTGGTGTCAGACTGGAAGAAATTGTAAGTAAATTCAGATCTTAATAAAAAAAAGCGAACTATTTAGTTCGCTTTTTTTTGGGCTTAAATCTTAAATCCTGAAAATCGTAACTGAAATCTGTAAGAGGAGAAATCGGTTTCATTTTCATCCCGTCAATTTGTCCCTTTTCATTCAGAGTGAAATAGACGTAACAGTCTGCATTAATAATTCTGTTTTCCCATTTTACGGTAAAAGTATCATATTGAAAATGAGTAAGTTTACCTTTTAATCCTTCGGAGCGGGGAAATTCGAGGAATAATTCATTATCAGTCCCATATCTAAAGCCGGCGCAATACTAGTCATCTGTGTAAGTTCCTGCATACTTTTTAAGTTCCAGGGAAGGTTTGCTTTCTTTTTTGACAGAATTAAATATATTTTCAATTCTTTTATTTATTCTGTTTTCTCTCATTTCATTTCTGGTTTTGTAAGTCTCAACATAATCTTCGTGCGGTTTATTAAAGAAATGTTCCATAATGAAATAAGTTAGTGCATTAAATGCGGAACCGGATTGCTGATTTGTAAATATTGCAATTCCAAGTTTTTGTTCCGGGATAAGTGTAATTTTTGAAACCATTCCCGGTAAGCCGCCTGTATGAGAAATAATTCTGTTTCCTTTATATTCACGAATACCCCAGCCTAAACCGTAACCGGAAAATGCAGATGGAAAATCACCGTTTCGTTTTCCTCCGAGCACTGTTACCGGAGTCCACATTTCATAACTTCTCTCAGATGAAAAAATCTCTTTTCCGTCAGGAGAGGTTCCGTTGTTAAGTTGAGTAAGCATCCAGTTTGTAATATCGCCGGCGGTGGAATAAATTGTTGCTGCCGGACCCGTAACATCGGTATTTTCAATTTCTATCTGAATAAGTTTTTTTTCCAGCTCAACGTGTGGTTTAGCCAGATTTTTAACCTGGGGAAGTTCACTTACTCCCATATAAGTGTTTTTCATATCAAGAGCTTTAACAATCCGTTCTCTTGTAAAATCTTCCCAGCTTTTTCCTGTTACGGCTCTGATAACCTCACCGGCTACAATATAATGAATATTGCTGTATCCGAACCTGGTTCTGAAACTGTACTTTGGTTTAAGATATTTTATTCGCTCAATAATTTCGGAGCGGGTAAAATCGGAAGCAGGCCACAACATTAAATCGCCATAACCGCCGGTTAAGCCGCTATGATGAACTAATAAATCTTTTATTGTAAATTCCCTTGTTACATAAGGATCGTAAGTTTCAAATTCAGGGAGATAATCTATAACTTTGTCATCCCATTTAAGCTTTTTTTCATCTACCAGAATTGCTAATCCGGCAGCTGTAAAAGCTTTGGTGTTGCTGGCAATTCCAAAAACTGTTTCAGGAGTAACACGGTTTTCAGAAGTTATATCGGTAACTCCGTAGCCTTTAACAAGAAAAACTGTGGAATCTTTAACTATTGCTACGGAAATTCCCGGAACGTTAAAAGCTTCTCTGGTTTTTTCGGCAAGTGTATCAAGTTTGCTGATAAACTCTTTGTTTTGTTGCGAAAATGTAAATGTTAAAAAGAGAAGTGTTAACAGGAAGGTTTTAATTAAGCGCATTTTTTTCATAATTTTCCTAAAAAAGTTTTATTACGACTTAAATTATAGAAAAAGCTTAATTTGAACAAATAATTTTCTGCAAACGGTAAATTTTTGTAAACCAATTTTTAAAACCTGTAGTCTTACTATTCAGAAAACGGAGTTAATATTTATTGAGCGAAGAAATTTTACTTATTGAAAGAGCCCGAAATGGTGATATGATTTCATTTCGGAATCTGGTGGAAAGAAACGAAAAACTGGTCTACTATCTGGCTTATGATTTAATAGGAAATCATTTTGATGCTGAGGATATTTCTCAGGAAGTATTCTTGAAAGTCTATAATTCCCTGAAAAAGTACAGGGGGGATGCAAAATTTAGTACCTGGCTTTATCGTATTACACTTAACACCTGTCTGACCGCCAGAAGGAAAAAATCTTTTTCCGCTGCAAAAAAACAGGATAGTATTGATGATTATGAAGATTTGGCCACTCATTCATATCAAAGCGATCCTGAGAGATTGGCAGAGCGGGAAATTATTCAGAAAAATGTTAATCGTGCTATGCAGAAACTTTCTGAAAAGGAAAAATCAGTATTCATTTTGAAGAATCATAACGGACTTTCATTTAATGAAATTTCAGAAATTATGTCAGTGGCAGTAGGAACCCTGAAAAGTCTGAATTTCAGAGCATTAAAAAAAATGAGAGATGAACTTAAAGATTTCAGAGAAGAAAAATCTGGGGAGGAAGTTAAAAATGAAATGTGAAAAATATCAGGATATGATCAGCGATGCTCTTTATAATGAATTAGGAGCAACAGAGCTGCAGGAATTTGAAAATCATATCGCCTCCTGCAAAAGTTGTAAAAAAGAATTTGAAGAAATGAAATCTGTTTTGGGAATTGTTGAGCAGAGAATTCAGCCTGAAAGGGAAGATTTTTACTGGGATAATTTCTGGAACAAACTTGAGCCTGAAATCGAAAATATAGAGAGTAAAAAAACTTCAATCAAAGATATTTTTAGTAATTTGTTTTCAAAACCTATTGGTCAGCTCGGAGCCGCGGTTGCTCTGGTTCTTTTAGGATTATTAATTGGTAAGTTTGTTTACACAAATCAGCCGGTCACCTTGCCCGTAGAAGAAACATTTAAACAACCTAATGTTGTAAACGCTTCACTTCAGCAGCGTACCGACAGGTATCTGGAACGCTCAAAAATCTTATTGCTCGGACTCGTAAATCTTGATCCGTCCGAAGTTGTTGAAAATATTAACCTCAAACATCAAAAAGAAATTTCCAGAGAGCTTGTAAGAGAAGCTGCTGATTTGAAGAAAGAGTATAAAAGACATTCAAGAAAACATTTACGAAAGCTCATAAATGATCTTGAAGTTATCCTCCTGCAAATTGCCAATATCGAATCGGAACAAGATATAGAAGGAATTGATATGGTAAAAAGAGGAGTGGATATGAAAGGTATTTTTCTAAAAATAAATATTAATGAGATGCGAAATATTAAAGATGCATCTGACTCCGAAAACATTAACTCTGATAAAATTAAAAAAAATATATAACAGGAGAATAAAATGAAGAAGTTAGTAATTCTGGTTATTCTTGGATTGTTTGTCAACTTTACTACTGCTTCCTCAGGAGCGGTAAGTTATAACGGTATTAACAATACAGTAAAAGATAAAAACGAAAGTGAAGATTCTAAAAGCTACCAGGCTGCTTACAGTCTTGTACTTGATGAAAAATGGGATGAAGCGGTAAGTGCTTTTGATCAGTTCCTTACAAAATATCCCAGAAGCAAATGGGTAGATGATGCCAGATTCTGGCAATGTTATTCAAGAGAAAAGGCAGGGAAAGATCTTGAAGTTGTTTTTGATTGTTACGACGATTTTGTTTCTTCATATAAAAGAAGCAAATGGGTAGATGATGCAAAATCTAACTTGCTGAGAGTAGGACAAAAACTTGTAAGAGCCGGAAAAGAGAAATACCTTGACAGAGTACGACTTTTACAAAATGCCGAAAATGAAGAAATAAAGTTATCGGCTCTTTATGCACTTCAGAACATTGGTGATGACAGAGCATTAGATGCTGCACTTCAGTTGTATGATAAAACAACAGAACGAAAATTCAGATCAAAAATAATTTATTCAATCAGTAATTTTGATTCACCAAGAGTACTTGAAAAACTTATTCACATTGCCAAAACAGATTCTGATATAGAGTTAAGAAAGACAGCTGTTTATGCTTTGGGTAATTATGACAGCAAAAAATCTATAACTGCACTTAAGAAGATTCTTGAAGAAGCAGACAATGAAAGAATTCAGAAAGCTGCTCTTCATTCACTTTCCAATTACGGCGGAAAAGAAGTTTTACCTATGCTTGAAAAAATTGCCAGAAATGACAGCAAACCCGTACTTGCTAAAACAGCAATTTATTCATTGGGTAATTTTGATGAAAAAAGAGTAATTGATTTTCTTAAAACAGTTGTTGATAACAGCAAACGAAGCGAACTCAGAAGAGCTGCACTGCACGCAATGTGTAATGTTTCAACTTCCGGTGCATTAGAACACCTGAAAGAGATTGCATTAAACTCCAATGATACCAAACTTGCAAAAAGCGCAGTTTACGCAATGGGAAATCTGGATGATGCAGAAATAGTTCCGGTTCTTAAAGCAATATTGAAAAAATCAAATTCAACTGAATTGAAAAAAGCAGCAGTTAATACAATAAGTAATTTAGGAACCAAAGACGGATTACCACTTTTGAAAATGATTGCTCTTGATTCAAAAAATATTGAACTGGCTAAAACAGCAATCTACGGATTATCACATTATGACAGTCCGGGAGTTGGTTTAACATTAAAAGAAATATATAAGAATTCTAGCTCTGTAAAAGTAAAACGTGCTGCTCTTCATTCAATTAGTAATATAGAATCTGCCAATTCCGTTTCATTTCTTCGCGATGTTGCTTTGAACGAAACAAATAACGATCTGGCCAAAACAGCTGTATATGCGCTTTCAAACCAAAGCAGTTCAAAAACAATTGAGATTCTTTCTGCTGTAATAAAGAAATCAGTTTCACGCGCAGTGAAAAAAGCAGCTGTTCATTCTCTTGCAAATACAGGTGACAGAAAAGCGCTTGTTGTTTTGAAAGAGATTGCCATAAAGGAAAAAGATTCAAAATTAGCCACATCAGCCATTTATGCTTTGGGAAATTTTGATGATAAAGAAAATGTTAATATTCTTAAAACAATTATCAACGAAACAACAAATTATGAGAACAAAAAAGCGGCTTTACATTCGTTATCCAATGTTCATTCTGATGAAGTTATTGAATTCTTAAAAGAGTATGCGGTAAAAGAAAAAAATGTAAAACTATCTAAAACAGCTGTTTATGCAATCAGCAATTTTGAGAACAGTATTGCCGTAAAAGCTTTGAAATATATTTTTAATAACTCCGATTCGAAAAAAGTTAAAAAAGCTGTTGTTACTTCACTTGGAAATATTGACAGCAAAGAAGCAAATAAATTTTTAGTTGAATTGTTAAATAAATAAGGAGTTGGGGGGATGAAGAAAATTCAATATTTATTTATCGTGGTTATGTTTAGCGGAGTGCTTGTTTGTCAATCACTCTATGGAATAAACAACAGTGGAAATTTATCTGCCGACTGGAAAAAAACTGTAGAAAAGATAGATAAGGAAGTCTGGATAGGTTACAGTATTAAAACAGAAAAAAAAGAAAATTATTTTGTTGGCGGAATAATTTGTACTGATAATGAAATTTCCTTTAAAGATATAATTAACGGAAGAGTAGAATATTCAAAAGCATTTCACTCGAATAACAAACATGGCAAACACACCTTTTGGGGAAGCGGAAGTTTCAACGGAAAAAAAGGTGAAAAAGAAATAGCAATTTTATTCAGAGTTAAAAAAGGGAAATCGAGATTAAGAATAAAAAAAATTACTGCCTTTAATTTTGCTTTTTCAACAGACTTTGGCGGTTATGATCTGTACTGGATGGGAGATTATGATAAATCGAATTCACTTGATTTTATTATCGACAAGTTCAAAGAAAATGATGATCCCGATTTACAGGAAGATTTAATTCCAATTGCAGGTTTGCATAAAACAGAAGTTGCAGCGAGCTTTCTTATTGATCAGATAAAAAATAATGATTTTGAAGAAACAAGAGAAAGAGCAGCTTTCTGGCTTGGAAAGCAAAACAGCAGAGCCGGACTCAAATTTTTGCAGAAAGTAGTTTTTAGCAATGATGAAACAGAAGTAAAAGAATCTGCCGTAGCCGGAATTGCGCAGGCGGAAATTGAAGAATCAAAAGAAATATTGATTGATATAATTGATAATCACCAGAAAGAAGATATTCAGGAAAATGCAATATTTTGGTTAGGACAAAAAGATGACAAAGATGTTGTAAAAATTCTTAAAGAAATTGCCTGGAGCAACAAATCTGAAAACCTGAGAGAAAAGGCAATTTTTTCTTTGAGTCAGTCAAAATATGAAGAAGCAACCGAAGAATTAATAAAGCTGGCTTATAATGAAAAAAATTCTGAGCTGCGAAAAAATGCTATCTTCTGGCTGGGGCAGAAGGCAGGTAAAAAAGCTGTCAGCGAATTAAAAAATATGGTGGATAATACTCCTGATATTGAAATCAAAAAAAGGGCATTATTTGCGTTGGTTCAAAACTCGGAAAAAGATAACATAGATTATTTAATAAAAATTGCAAAAACGCATAAAAGTAAAAAGTTACGAAAACACGCTATTTTTTGTTTGAGTCAAAACGATTCTCCAAAGGTAGTCGAGGCGCTGGTTGATATTTTGCATAACTAGTAAAACAAACAATTCCCGGATTTTCCGGGAATTTATTTTTTCACAAAAGGGTTCATAAACATTGATAAACCAAAGAAGTTAGGATATTTTGATTTTGTATTTATCATGTTATCTATCCACAAGATTCTGAGCAATTCATAAACTCTTTCTAAATCTTCGGTTAAATGTTCTATATCATCATCAGATAAATTTTCCGTATCTCGTCTGTTAAGAAATTCATCTCGTACATGTAATAATGACCAGAGCAATTTTGTTAATAAATCATATTCCAGAGCATTGCTGTTTTCAAGTAAACTTACAAGAAAATTTGTTTTTTCAACCAATACATTTTTTATGTTCTGAAACAATTGCTGATCTGATTTTAATACCACTTTATATTGGGCAATTTCTTTTTTTAATCGTTTGCTGTTTTTAGGAATAAAATTTTCAGGCTTTGTTAATAAATCTCTAACAAGATGTACATTAGAATCTCTGCTGACAAGCAAATTGATAAACTCATTTCCAACTTCGGTGAAAAACAGACTTATAATTGTAGAGAGTTTTTCTTTACGTTTCTCTTCTTCATGTCTGGAAATAAAAAGATCAGCTAAATTGGCAAAAATGCTCATAAAAGTACCAACTCCGCCAATAATCATAAACATTGCCAAATATTTTCCGCCTGTAGTTGTGGGGTGAACATCTCCGTAACCCACTGTTGAAAGGGTTACAATAACATAGTAAAACGAATCTGTAAAACTTTTGTTCTCGAGAATCATAAATCCGATAATCCCGATAACCACCACCAGAACCAGAAGACTGAAAGTGACATAAAGTTTTATTCTTTTAGTGTGCATAAAATTCTCAAATTTTTCCGCAATATTAATGCAATTTGTTATTGTATACAAGCAATTAATTAGAATTAAGGGAAACCGGGGATTTTTTCGTAATAGTATATGAAATTGAACAAAATTTGTTTTTACACGTCAATTTAGAAAGAAAAAATGCAAATAATTGCGTATTTTCGCTAGAAATTTTAAAACTATTTTTTGATTTGAGATTGCAAAATAGCTTACAAAAATATAAATCTGTGGTAATTTATATTCTGATGATTATCATTTTACTTGATTTGTCATTTGCTCAAAACTCTAGTGACAGTACTGATAGTAAAATAAATAAAACCAAACGCTTTTATGAAATTGGTGCAAAGTATTTTGATAATCAGGAATACAATAAAGCTGCGCAAAATTTACAGCAGGGAATTTATATTCTTGAACCGGAATTTTCTGGTTTGTCAGACAAAAATAAATACAGACTTCTCAGATTCTATAAGTTAACTGCTGCTTCGTTTAGAATGTTAACTGATTTTACCAATGCTGAACATTATTACAAAAAAGGGTTAAAACTGGCAGAAGATTTATTTTCCGATAAAACTGATATTGTAAGCATTTATATCGGAATGGGACGCCTGTATTTTAATACTAGTGCGTTTGAGAAATCTGAGAGTTACTTTAGAAAAGCGTATGAAAAATTAAAGACATTTAATAATTTTGAAAACAAAGATTCTTTTCATGCTTATTTTTCCAGAATGTATAATGGATTTGGCAGACTTTATTACAGACAATCTCTTTATGATCTGGCCGGAAAGTATTATAAAAAATCATTGGACAGAGAATTAAACTCTCCAAAACTTGACAGAGTTTACACAGCTCTTATGTATAATAATTTGGGAAATGTTGCTCATCAAAAAGGAGATTTGGATAAAGCACTTGAACTTTATAACAGATCTTTGCAAATAAAAGAGGAACACTCAAAAGATTTTACATCAATCATCAGAACCAGATGTAATATTGCAAATGTATATTCGGATAAAGAGGAAAATGAAAAGGCGCTCGAAATATTAAAGCGCTCACAAAGAGAGTTACTAAATACTCCGAAACCTGATAAAGTAATGATTGCCTGGAATTTCTATAATATGGGAAACGTGTTAAAGTCAATGCACAGACTTGATGAGGCAGTAAAGAGTTATAGGAAAGCATTGAAGTTTTACAGAGAAATCTACGGTAAACAGCACTATATGATTATTAAAGGTTTGTTAAAATTAGGGGAATGTTTTGCAATTGATCGGCAATATTCAAAAGCATTACGCAAATATTTTGAAAGTCTGGATATTAGCAGAGAACTTTTTGGAGAAGTACATGCTGATGTTGCGCAAGCTTATTACAAAATAGGAAAAGTTTTTGAAGATAAAGGAGAAAACTATAAAGCGCTGAGAAACTACAGAACAGCAAGTAAAGCTTTGCGTTATAAGTTTCTTGATTATAGTAATGAAAATATAATTGATGCAAGGTTATATCTAAAGATGCTTGCGACAAAAGCTGATTTGTTAACAAAAATATATAGAAAAAGTGGAATGACGGAAATGCTTTTTCTGGCATTTAGAAATTATCAGTCAGCGTTCCGTCTGGTTGACAAAATGCAAATAAGTTACAAAAACGATGGTTCTAAATTTGTTTTAGCTCAAAAAGTATCACCTATGTATGGTAAGGCTATAGAGATAGTTTTAGAGCTATATCAAAAAACCGGAAATAGTGAATTTGAAAATTTTGCATTTCAGTTTGCTGAAAAAAATAAAGCAAATACATTACTCCAAAAACTTTATCTATCAGATGCCAGTAGTTTTGCAAGAATTCCAAAAGAATTAATTGAAAAAGAAGATTCACTGAAACTCAGACTTACAATTTTGGATACAGAATTAAAGTTAATCAAAGGAAAGAAAAAACTTGTATATAAAACGAGACTAAAAGAAGTTGAAACAAATTATTATGCGTTAAAAGAATCTCTTGAAGATCTGCGAAAAATGTTTGAGAAAAAATATCCTCAATATTACGAGTTGAAATATAAAAATAAAGTTATTCAGATTGATGATGTGCAAAAAAAATTGGATGGAAAAACGGCATTAATTGAATATTCTCTAACTGAAAAAAATATTGTTTTGTTTGTTTTTACAGATGATAATTTCAAAGCCGTGAAATTGCCGATTTCGGAAAACTTATCTGATGAAATCACTTCATTGTTAGAGGGAATTACAAATAGAAATTTTATTGAGTATTCAAGTACAGCTTATTCGTTGTACAAGCTGGTTTTTCAACCGATTGAAAAATATTTAACTGGAAAAGATAATTTAATTATCATTCCTGATGATGAAATAAGCAATATCCCATTTGAGGCTCTTCTGACTGAACCTTCAAAACAGAATAACTCACATAATTATCACCAACTTGAATATTTAATTAAAAGTTACAACGTTACTTATCATTTAAATGCTAGCTTACTTTTTTCAAGCTTTAGTAAAAAAGATGAAATTACAAAATATGACTATATTGCATTTGTTCCTCAATTTGATAAAAAAACAGATGATAAAACATTAGCAACTCTGACCAATGTTGAAAATAGAAACAGAGATTCACTGCCGTTTTCACTTGAAGAAGTTATTCAAATTAGAGATAAGTTTAGTTCATCATATGGGTTTACTAAAAAAATAAAAACATTGTTTAACAGTAATTACATAAAAATATTTGCCGGAAAAGAAGCTACGGAAGAAAATTTTAAAAAATTTGATTTTGCCGATTACCGTTATCTTCACTTTGCCACGCATTGTATTATTGATAAAGACATTCCTGAACTGTCCGGATTAATTTTGGAAAAAGGGAAAGGAAAGGATGACGGAATTTTATATCTGAATGAAATATACAATTTTAAGATAAGAGCCGATCTGGTTACGCTCAGTGCTTGTGAAACTGCTCAGGGTAAATGGGTTCACGGCGAAGGGATGATCGGATTTACAAGAGGATTTTTATATGCCGGAGCAAAAAATATTCTTGCCTCTTTTTGGAAAGTAAACGATTACAGTACTTCGCGATTTATGAAAGAGTTTTATTCTGGAATGATTAACGGAATGAAAAAAAGTAAATCATTAAGAAAAACAAAATTAGAAATGATAAATAGCGGGTATGATTATGCAATGCCTTATTATTGGGCTTCGTTTAAATTGATAGGAAATTCAGTTTAATTATCTCGCCCCCCGGTAAGATAATTATTTTAATTCTGATAAAATTTTACCAGCCAATTTTGAATACATAGTTTCAGATTTAGAATCAGTCACTTTTGTAAACCAGTCAACAGCACTCTTTATATCATTTTTCATAAGATAAGTCTTGCCGATAAAGTAAGCATACTTTTCTTTGTAAAATGAATCAGTATTTGAATTAAAAGCAGAAGTTAAAATTTTAAGAGAATGATTTAATTTTATTTCATTAAAATTTGGGATAAAACCTAAAAATGAAGTTTCATTTTCTAGCAGAAAAGAGATATCGGATGAAGTTTTTTTAATCTCTTTTTCTCCGCGCAGATTTTCAACTGATAGCATAATCATTTCTTTTTCTGTAGGGTTTATTCTTGCAAGTTCGTAATATTCAGGTTTTAACAATTGATGAGATACAAAACCCGCAATAATTAAAACAAGCACAGTAGAAAATGAATATTTGAATGCCGGAGATCCAAATATAAGTGAATATAGATCTTTTAAATTATATTTTATTTTATCAGTCAGAGCGGAATTTTTTGAATAACTTCTTTCAATTGAAGAAATTATTTCTTCGGAAGATTTTTCAACTATTTTATTTGTGTCAGCACAACTTAAACTGTTAACAACGGAGGAACAAAGTTCACAATTTGAAAGATGCGTTTCAATATGATGATTGAAGCTTTTTGACATTTTTCTTCCGGAATACTTCACAAGAAGATCATATTCGGGACATTCGTCGAGGTCGAACATCTCGGTTTGAACTTCTTCAAGCCATTGCCTGGAAATATCGGACATTAATACTCTCTGTTTATTTTATTAGTCAATAATTTTTTCATATTTAACTTACCATTCTGAATATAAGATTTAACTTTTTCTAACGGATAACCTGTTATGTCACTTATTTCTTTATACGACATCTTTTCAGAATAGAAAGAATAATTAATTATTTTGACAATTGAATCTTTATCGATACTAATATTATAAAAACTTTGTAAAAGATCAAAAAAGAATCCTTTGCCTCTTATTTCTTTATCCTTCAGCTTGGCCAGCTGTATAATCAACTCTTTATCAAAATTATCTGCTTCCAGATTTTTTAGCACTTTGTCAGTAATTTTATAGCCTCTGAAATAAAAATAAAGAATACATTTCTGCTGTTTTTCATTTAATGCAGAAATCGCTTCTTTGAGCTCTGAGGACGTTATATTATCATTACGCTCAAGATTGGGCAATTCCACACTTTCTTGTAACAACTCATATTGATTTTTTGTTCTGTCAATAGAATTTATTTTTCGTAAATGTGAAATACAGTGGTTTTTTACAACGACTGAAAGCCAGTTAATAAATTTTGCTTTGTCATGAAATTCTTTTTTCAGCAACTCTTTTTTTAGTTTTGAGTAAATCTCAATAGCAGCATCTTGATGGTAATCATATTTCCCGAGGTAGTTAAAACATATTGCTGTTATATGTTTTATATATTTTTTATAAAGACTAATCAAGTATTTCTCATCTCCGGTCTGAGTATACTTGTTTATTAATTCGATATCGGTATAATTAATTATCAACGTGTCAAATCCATTATGAATTTCGCATAAAAATACGAAATTTCGGGGTTTCTACAATCATTCCTAATAAAAGTTCCAATTTAACGGATCCAAGTTAAAAAATTATTATAAAAATTAAAAAAATAATTATGGAATCTGATTTATGACGACGTTTATAAATTATAGGTTTGTATAAATGTATTAAATCAAAGGAATTTTGAATAAAAAAACATTTTGTTTGATTGAGAGGCATAACTCCTTTTGTGTACCTGGCCTGCTTATGAGGATGAGGTTCAGGCTCAGGTGCACGTGAAAAGCTTAAAAAAATTACAGAAAATATAAAAATATAGGAGAAGTAAGTTAAAGCTTACATTTTTTATGCAAAAAAACCTTTTAACAGATTTACAGGAGATATTATGCAAAAAAAAGGACTAATTATCCTTCTACTATTTTTGTTCCCTGTTTTAGTTTTCGGACAAGGGATGAAAATTAAAGGTAAACTTGTTGATACTAACGGAGAGCCGTTGATCGGGGCTAACGTTATGGTTCCTTCATTATCAGTTGGTGCAGCAAGTAATTTTGATGGTGATTATCAATTTGATATTTCATCAGCTGACGTAAACGGGCAAGAAGTTGTTGTTAAAGCTTCTTACATCGGTTACAAATCAAAAACTGCAAAAGTAGTTTTAAAAGGTGGTACATTAACATTAAACTTTACTCTTGAAGAAGATATTTTCAAAAGTGAAGAAGTAGTAGTAACAGGTATTGCTTCAAGAACTTCAAAAGCGGTTTCTGAAGTAGCTGTTGCAAGAATTGATGCAAAAGAACTTGCTTCAAAACAGAATTACCAAAGTGTTTCCCAGTTATTTTCAGGTAAAATTTCTGGTGTAAACGTTAGAACTTCTTCAGGTAACGTTGGTTCTGGATGGAGATTCCATATGAGAGGGGGTGGTGGTCTTAACGGTAGTGGACAGCCATTAATTTTTGTTGACGGAATTAAAATTGATAACGTTGAGTATGAGGGTTATGGTTCTGGTGGTCAGTCAACTAGTATCTTAGCTAACTTAAACGTTGACGATATCGAAAATGTTGAAATTCTTAAAGGCCCTGCTGCTTCTGCAATGTATGGTACTAACGCTTCTAATGGTGTTGTTATCATTACAACAAAATCAGGTTCTATTTCAGCAAACGGTACTTTTGACGTAAATTACCGCTTTAACTATGGTATTAATGAACTTGGTAAAAAATATGACGAAACCAAGTACAAAAGAGCTAAAGATTTCCACAAACTATTAGAAACTAACGGTGTTATTAGAGAACATACTGTAAGTATTTCTGGTGGAAATAACTCTATTCAATATTATACTTCTCTTCAAAACAGATTTGAATCTGGCTTAATTCCTCATCAGAACAATATGGACAGAACAACTGCTAAATTAAATTTGACAGTTTATCCAACTGAAGAGTTAACAATTAAAGCTACAACTAGTTACATTAGAAATAAAATTGAAAGACCTACAAACGACAACCAGATTTATGGTTGGATGTTAAATGCTCTTGTTTATGAAAAGTATAGAGCTGATAGTGCTGCAATCGCTGCAACAAGCAATAGCTTCGATAACAATCAGTTTTTAGGTGGATTGAACATAACATACAAACCAATGCAGGATTTAGAAATAAATGCTGAAGCTGGTTTGGATTATGCTGATATTAGAAATATCAGACATCAGCCATATGGTTATAAATATGGTTCATTAACAACTGGTGAAATTGCTTTATGGCACAGAATGGCTTGGACAACTTCTATGAATATGTCAGCCAGATATAACTATGAGTTAATTGAAGGATTAAAAGGTAGCTCTGTTGCTGGTTTCCAGGCAAACGAGAAAAAAACAAACTTTGAACAAATGCGTGTTCGTGGTTTTGCTAATCCTTTTATTACTGATATTGGCGCTGGTGAAAGTGTTGAGTTCAAAACTACTGGTACTTCTCATTCAAGACAAGCAGGTTTTTATTTAAATAATGAATTCAATTACAACAACACTTATATTTTCTCATTTGGTTTCAGAAAAGATTATGCTAGTGCTGTTGGTATTGAAGCCCCTTCTATTGTTTATCCACAGGTTCGTGGTGCTGTTCGTTTAGACAAATTATTCGATATGCCTAGTGCAATTAATATGTTTAAATTCAGAGCTGCTTATGGTGAATCTGGTCAGTTACCAACAAGAGCCGATGGTTTACCATTAACTTGGGAAATTATCACTTTTGGTGAAGGTTTAGGTTTCGATATTAATGATATTGGTAACCAGAAAATTGAACCTGAGAGAGTTAAAGAGATTGAATTTGGTTTTGATGCAGAATTATTCTCAATCTTCTCAGTAGAATTTACTCACTGGAGAAACTACGCTAAAAAATCAATTATTGATGTTGACTTCTCTCCATCATCAGGTTATGGTAGCTATGATCGCCCGGTTAACCTTGGTGCTGTTGATTCTTGGGGTTTTGAATCTGCATTACAGATTAACCCAATTCGTACAGCTGATTACGATTTAAATATTAACTTAATCTGGAACTATCAGACTAGTGAAGTTAAAGACTTAGGTGAATTAACAACTGAAATTCCTAGCTGGATGAACGTTACTAAACCTGGGTTCAAAAAACATGAATTCTATGATGAAGTTGTAAAAGGCGTTATCTATAACGAAGATGGTTCTTACAAAACTTTAGATGTTACTTCTGAAAAACAAGCTTTAGGAAATCCAATTCCAGATCACAGTGGTTCTATTAGTGTTGGTTTTAGATTCCTTAAAAACTTCAACTTGAATATATTTGGTGAATTCGGGTTTAACAACAAAATCTTTAGCTATACTATTCGTAGAATGGCAACAGTTGGAAACCTTGCAGATTATGACTATGATATGTTGAGAGCTCAGTTAGGTATCAAATCAATGACAGGTGTTGTTGAATTAACTCCTAATACAGACGAATACAGAGCTGCAGCAGAAAAATATGCTAAAGGTCATCCATCTCATTATAGTAACTATATTTATGATGCTGATTATTTTGTACTAAGAGAAATCAACTTAAGTTATGATTTTACTGATATTTTTAAAACTTATATGACTGGTGATATTATAAAATCATTCCAAGCTGGTGTTTCTGTAAGAAACGTTGCTAAATGGTCTAAATACGATCTTGATTTCGAAGTAAACTATGCTGGTGGTAGATCAACTAGATATGGTACTGATATGGGTACATTACCACAGGCAAGAACTTATAACTTCTGGTTTAAATGTGGTTTCTAATTTTAGATAGGAGATAAAAAATGAAAAAAATAAATTTAGCTTTAATTTTGGCGATGCTCCTGATTTTCACTGCTTGTGAAGATTATGTTACCGAGCTGGATCCATACATAGATAGAATTGAAGATTCAAAGTTGAATGATGTAACTACATTGGAAACTCAGTTGAACGGTTTGCACGGTGTAGTTGCTGATGTTGCTTCATACTCAGGTTGTATTACTGATGGTCTTTCAGATCAATTGTGGTTTGAAATGGGAAAAACTGAAGGTGCTTCTTATCAGTCATTCCACGAAGTTGAAACTGGTGAAATGTTATTAGATCATACTCAGTCAACTGATATTTATAACGCTTGGCAGGAAGCCAGAAAATTATCTGAAGTTTTAATTGACAGAATTAACAATAAAATGGATTTTTCAAGTGGACAGTATGATGAATTAAAACAGAGAAGTTTATTCTTTGCTAATTTCTTTGCTGCTTATGCACATTTTCAGTTAGGTGCACATTTTGCAAAAAATCCTACAACTCCTGGTGCTACTGTTAATGACAGTCCATTTAAGCCTCAGGCTGAAATGTTTGCAGATGCAACAACTTGGGCTAACAAAGCTTTAGAAGTTGCTGCTAACAACGAACAACAAAAAAGAATGGTAAATACTTTCTTAGCAAGATTAAATCTTGTTGCTAAAGATTATGCAAAAGCTGCAACTCACGCTGCTCTTGGCTTACAAGAAGGTGATGCTCCATATATTTCAAAATATAAAGTTAATGTTGCTGATAACTATTACAGAGTACAAGCTGGTGAATTGAGAGATCAATGGGGCATTGCTCAAAAAATAGTTAATTATGTTGTTAACGATCCTGAAGAAGAAAAAAGAATTTCACTTATGCAGAAAACTTATTCAGGTAGCACATATTTTATTCAAACAAAATATGTAAAAGATGGTGATAATGTTTCTCCAATGAGACTTTTTTCTTGGCAAGAAAATAACTTAATCTTAGCTGAATTAGCTTTAAGAGGAACTACTGCAGGTAACGTTAATGAATTAGTAAACGCTGTTAGAGCTTCTCATGGAATGACTTCTACTGCAAATATTACTACAATTGACGAACTTATGGTTGAAAGAGAAAAAGAATTATTCTGTGAAGGTCACAGATTAACTGACCAGTTAAGAACTGGAACTTTCCACCTTCAAAGTGATCACTTGTGGAGATATTTACCAATTCCTGAATTGGAAAAAATATTGAATCCTAATTTTGATCATAACGATTAATAAAAAAAAGCCACCTTTTCAGGTGGCTTTTTTTGAAACTAAATTTATATCGTGTAATTTTTCCTGACAAATCATTTCTTATACGTCAAGTCTGGCCTAAACATTAGAAAAATTCTATCCAACTAATCACATTCTAAAATTATGTATTGATAATAATTTTTAATATAGATTTTATCTATAACTTTAAATAATCTAAGTAATAAAACATTTTTACAGAAACACTGTTTGCCTGATCCGCTTCAAGTATATCTGAAAGATTTCTAAAGTAACCATGCTCAAGATTGTTGTTTCTTCCTGCAATTGTATTTTTCCATACTACAGAAATTTCACTTCCCGGCATAAAATTCCATCTGAACTTAAAATCGACAGTAAAATTATTGTAGTTAACATCATGATTACCAGTATAATTTGTATTGGTCGTATATCCGTCAGAGGTCAGGAGATAGAATTTCTGGTATTCTACTTCAGACCAATAATGTCTTATTTTTAAATACAATGAGATGTCATTGTTAAACTTGTATTTCATTTTCAAAGAGTTAATAATTGTATTAACATTTCTGTCTCCCACAAAAAGATTATTTCCAGACAAACCAACAGTTCCTAAGTAACCGGTTTTATGCTGATATTCAGTCGCAAATGAAAACTCTGATCTGCCGCTGAATTTGAAAGTCGGTTCCACGGAAAATCTGTAATATTCATACTTGGGATCAAAATCAAACGATTGCTTTGTATGAAGATTAAATGTAAACATTAAAGGTTTTCTTGAATCGGTGTAAGCATATATTCCCGTGCTGTAATTTTTTCCTTTTACAAGCTCTCTTCCCGGCAAGCGCAAATCATATAAATCGTGCTCCTCAGAAGGGGATAAGTCGAGATAATAATGAAAGAAAAGTTTATTTTTTGTTATTGCAAATGTACTTAATCTGATGTTGAAAGAAGTAAACATATCAGGAGAATAGTTTCTTTTATATGTAAATGTGAGACTATTATACATATTCAAAAATGCACTAAACGGACGATAAAAATTATAGTTAAAATTAAGTTCATTAATTACCTCATTACCACGCCATAAATATCCCATATCATTAGGATCATATTTGTCACTTATAACTTCCAGTGAATATTGATACTGAAATTGTCCGCCTTTTTTTCCTGCATCTATTTTGGCGGAAAATCCTGTTTTATCCTTATTGTTGTCATCTTTATAACTTATTGCTCCGCGACCAGTTATTGCGTAAACATTTTTATCATCTGCAATTTTGAAATCTGTGGCAAAAACATTTGCAACAAAATCTTTTCTTTTAACATTTGTGTTTGCAAAAGCCAGAAACGAATTAGGCGAAAGCTGTTTTTCCAGCACAAGCATATTGTAATTTGTAAAGCTTTGCGTTTCAATTTCTCTTGTTTCACCTGTAACATTGTCTTTTATTTCTGCTTCTGATGATGAAGTCATTGCATTTAACACACCTATTGCGAGTCCGCTGCTGTTTTTACCTGAAATCTTTATTGCATTCAGCAGTTTTGTTGTGTTTGGATTATCATCAATTACTTCATTTTCTCCAAGCTGATTTTTCACACTTGAAAATCCAACAGGAGTATTTCCTATTCGTCTGGAATAAAAAATATTTCCTTTATTAAATAGCTCAACCCCTTCGGTAAAGAATTGACGATTTTCATCATATTTTATTTCGTACGGGGTGAGGTTTAAAACTTCTTCATCCGATTGCACCTGACCAAAATCGGGAATTAAGATTGCATCCAGTGTATAGCTTTCATTAATTCCATATTTTATATCCATTCCGGCATTAAATGATGTAGACTTATTTCCGTTTGCGCTTTTTTCCAAATATGTGGAAACATAAGGTGTAAATGATAAACGGAACGGCGGTTCAAGATTCTTAAAGCCCTTTAATAATCCGTTGTGACTATAAAAAGCCCCAATTGCATTATCTGCAAAACTCCAGCAAGTCCATTCATCAAGTCTGTTTTGTCTTCGCCAGATATTAAATTTCCAGTCCTGAATCTCCTTTGCCGGAAATCTCAAAGCAGAAAAGGGAATTTTAATTTCAGTGAGCCAGCCTTTATCTGTTATTGATGTTTTACTTTCCCAGACAGCATTCCAGGCGGCATCACTGCCGGTTAGCAAACATTTTTCATCCTGCTGCGTTCCGGTTGATGTTAAAATAAAATTAAATGCGTAATTGTTGTCTTGGTAAGGACTGATAACAACATATAGTAAATCATTTTCTCCCTTTTTTATTGCATCTCTTGATGAGAAAATTTTTGTGATATCTTCCGGTTTTGAATCGAAAAAATAAGTAAGAATATATAATGCTTCGTTGTCGTATCCGATACGAGCAATAGATTTTTCTGTTTCGGGATTACCATTATAAGGTGCAAATTGAATAAAATTATCAAGCAAAGATAAATCATCCCATTCACCAGGTGAGATTGTTCCGTCAATAACAGGCTTTTGTGTAATTCTGCAAATCTCAACCGATTTTGTCGGAGTTTGCGCAATAGAAATTTGAATGAAAATGCAAATAGAAAAAAACAGAATGATTTTTTTCATTTTCCCCTCAATAAAAAGTAATGTTTTGTCCTGAAAACTTAATTGCCTCGATTAAGTTTAAGGTGTAAATTTATATAAATATTTGTTTATTGTAAATTATAAATATCAATAATTCAGGTTAGGAAATTGTAATGTCGATAAAATATGTACATACGAACCTTGTGGCTAAAGACTGGAAGAAACTAGTGTATTTTTACACCGAAGTACTTGATTGCATTGCGGTTCCTCCGGAACGTGATTTATCAGGTGAATGGATAGAAAAAGCAACGGGTGTTGAAAATGCCAAAATTGCAGGTATACACCTCAGATTGCCCGGATACGGAGCAAACGGCCCTACACTGGAAATGTTTCAATATAACAGCATTGATAAGGAAAACAGACTAAAAATCAGCTCTCCCGGTTTTGCACATCTTGCATTTGCTGTTGATAATGTAGAACTCAAAGTAAAAGAGATTATTCATCACGGCGGTAAACCAGTGGGTGAATTGATAGTTAAAGAAATTGAAAATGTTGGAAAATTAATTTTTCAATATGTTACCGATCCGGAAGGAAATATTCTTGAAATCCAGAAATGGGAAGTCTAAATAAAATAAACCCGGTAATCCGGGTTTATGAATTTCCTAATTTATGAAATGCAGCAAGTTCCCGCGCTTCTTTACTGATTGAAACTTTTACAGGCGGGTCTTCCTCTTTTTTCTCTTCTCTTTTTGCTTTTTCAGCTTCTTTCTCTTTGGCCGCATCAGCCTTTTTAGCTTCGGCAAGTCGTTCTTCTTCGGCTTTCATTCGTTCGCTGCGCTGCTGGTAAAATTCGCGACTTCCATTTGCGTTTGAAATACTTTCCGTTGGTGACATATTTACCTCAGTTTGTTGTTGTTAATTATCGGATAATATATTTATTGTTGAACAATTCGGGCATATTTTGTCAAAATAAACTCTTCGGTAATTAGATTTGTGTAGCTCCCGGTCGGGAAGAAGATAATTATTGAAATTTCCTAACTTATTATAAAACAACTGGTTACACTAAGTTTTCCTCTGGCGCACTCCTGAATTTTCATATTAAGAACTGGTCTTTACGGCAAAGTCGATATTTATTCAACTGTTACAGAAGTTTGGGCATCGTTTTTCAAAAAACAGGATAGATATGAAAAATAATTATCTGAAGAGTCTGGTCATACTCTTGCTTTTGGGTACTCAGATAAGTGCTCAAAATTATGAAACTAAATTTAACTTGAATGAATGTTTGAACTATGCTCTGAAAAATTCCGTGATGATTAAAAGATCATTATTAGAGATTAAAAGTTCAGATGAAAAAATAAGAGAGGTTCGTTCAAACGGATTACCACAGATTTCTGCTTTTGCCAAAGTGGAACACTACCCCGAAATTGCTGAACAATATATTCCGGGAGAAATTTTTGGTAATCCGGGCGAAACAATTGCTGTAAAGTTTGGTAAGGAAAACATGGCTGTGGGTGGTATATCTGTTAATCAGTTGATTTACGACAGAGGGTTTTGGGTTGGACTGAAAAGTGCCGAAACATCAAAAGAGTTTTACAGACTTAATAAAATCAAAACCAGAGAAGATGTTATTTACAATGTAAGCGCACAGTTTTATCAAATTCGAATTCTGGATGAACAAGAAAGTGTTTTGAGTGCTAATATAGAAAAGCTTAATGAAGTTGTGAGAGTCTCGAAATTACAGTTTGAAACTGATTTTATCAAACAGAGTGATTATGAAAAAGCAAAAATATCTCTTTCTAATATTATTGTAGAAAAACTGGATCTTGAAAAAAGAAAAATTGAATCACTGAATAATTTAAAATTACTAATGGGTTTTCCTGTTGAAAAAGAACTAAATCTTGAAAATAATAGTGCAGCTTCATTTATCATTACAAATGAATTAACAAATGGTGAAAGTAAAAAAATAACAGATATCCGACTCCTTGAAAAATCGAAAGAACTGAAAGAACTTGAAATCAGTTCTGTCAACGCAGGATATTTACCTTCATTATCAGCTTATGCAAAAGTTAACTACCAAAAAAGTATGGATGAGTTTACTCCATTTTCAGACGATACCAAATGGAACAGATCAACGACTTTAGGAATTCAGTTAAGTGTTCCGGTTTTTGACAGCTTTAACAAAAGTGCAAAATCTGAACAGGCAAAGCTAAGATTGCAAATTGCAGAGGAAGAATTAAATCAGGCAAACAATAAAGTAAAAGCTGATTTGAAAAATGCCTCTTTATTATATCAAAAAAATCTCCTCAGTGTAAATACTCAAAAAGAAAATGCCGGATTAGCAGAAAAAGTTTATTCGCAGGAATTTCTGCAGTATAAAGAAGGGATTACAACTATGACAGATTTGTTAAATGCCGAAGCTTCTTTGCGCGAAGCAAAAACTTCACTTAATCAATCATTGCTGCAGTTAAAGTTGGCAGAGTTATCACTTCTTAAAGCCAAAGGTTTGTTGAACATCATTTTAACCAGTCAGGAAAACTAATTATGAAATTTAAAAATATTATATATATAGCAGTCGTAACAGGCAGTTTATTTTTAATCGGGTTTATTTTAATATCAAATAAAAAAGCAATTGAACGTGAAGCAGAACTTTCAAATCAGGTTACCGATGAATTTCCCGTGGAAACAGAAATTGTTAAAATGAAAGAATTCACTCCGCTATTTAAATCAACAGGTTACCTTGTGCCGGGAAAAGAGCTTATTGTTACAGCAGGCACACAAGGAAAAATAGTTGACAAAAAAATCAACGCGGGCGATTATGTTTCCAAAAACTCTGTTCTTGTAAAGGTTGATGATGATATGTTCAAAGCAGATTTTATCACAGCAGAGGCAGCTTTTCAAAAGGCAAAGCTGGATGAAGAAAGGTTTAAGACTTTATACAAAGCAAATGCGGTTTCTAAAAGAAATTATGAAGAGGCAAAGTTAAATCTTAAAAACGCAGAAGCAAAATATATCAGTACCCAAAAGCGATATAATGATTCAAAAATTAAGGCCCCTTTTACCGGTTATATTAATTCAGTTTTTATTGAAGAAGGACAGACACTTGGTTCCGGCACACAAGTTTGTGAGCTGATCGATAACCGAAAGTTGAAAATATTTGTGAAACTATCGGCAAAAGAGATTGACGAGATTGAAAATGTAGAATCTGTTTCTGTTTTTCCTGAATCAAAACTTGTTGAAATGGTTCCGGGAAAAATTAAAGCTGTTTCCGAAAAAGCAGATGCTTCGCAAAAATTTGTTATTGAAATCGAAATCGATAATCCTTCACGCAAAATAAAAGCAGGCTGCTACGCAGATGTAAGTTTTAATTTTGAACCGATAAACGGAATAATAATAAATAAAAACTCTCTTTTAGGAAGTACAAGAGATGCAGAAGTTTTTATAAACAGAAATGGGAAATCGGTTAAAAGAAAAATTGTAACAGGAAAAAGTTTTGATGATTACATAGAAGTGCTTGAAGGATTACTTCCTGATGAGGAAGTTGTTGTGAGCGGACAAATAAATATCAAACAGAATTCCGGAATTAAAGTTATTAAAAAGAATTAGGAGATTGATATGAATTTGACGCAGATATCCATAAAGCGCCCTACAATAATTGTAGTGATTTTCTCAGCGCTTATTGTGCTCGGACTTTACAGTTACACAACTCTCAATTACGAATTACTGCCAGATATAAATCCGCCAAATATTTCCATAACAACTGTTTATCCGGGTGCATCGCCATCTGAGGTGGAAAATTCAGTTACAAAAAAGATTGAAGATAACATTGCTCTAACTGAAAATGTGAATCAGATAAATTCCAAGTCGCTCGAAGGAATTTCAATTGTGCAGGTTGAAATGCAGCAAAGCGCAGATATTGATGAGAGTCTGGAAAATGTCCAGCGAAAAATAAATCAGATGTTATCAGAATTACCTGAGGATTGTAAAACTCCAACGGTTAATAAATTTAACATTGATGATCTGCCGATTATAAAACTCGGGTTGTTTTCCGATCTCTCAGGAACAGATTTTTACGATCTTGTAGAAAGAACCATCCAGCCTGAAATGTCACAAATAACAGGCGTTGCAGAGGTTGAAATAGTTGGAGGAACAGAAAGAGAAATTCAAATCAGACTCAACACAACACAGCTCGAAAAATATAAATTGGTTCCTAGTAAAATTGTTGAAGCTGTTGCCAACGCAAATATGGAATTTCCTACCGGGAAGATTAAAGCGGAAAAGAATCAGACAAACATAAGATTATCCGGTAAAATAAGTTCTCTGCAAATTCTTGAAGACCTTGTTGTAAAAAAAGAGAAAGACGGCACAACAATTAAGTTGTCAGATATTGCTGAAATTGCAGATACACATAAAGAAACCAAATTAATTAACAGAACTAACGGGGTAAACTCTATTGGTCTCGATATAACAAAGCAGTCAGACGCAAACAGTGTTGAAGTGAGTAAGCTGGTAAGAGAAAAACTTATTGAACTCAAACAAAAATATGCCGACAAAAATTTCAATTATAAAATAGCGAATGATACTTCTGTATTTACACTTGAAGCCGCCGATGCTGTTATGTTTGATTTAATGCTGGCAATAATTCTGGTTGCGGCTGTGATGCTTTTATTCCTCCATACAATACGAAATTCTTTAATTGTTATGGTTTCTATACCTACTTCAATTATTTCAACTTTTATTGTAATGAGTCTGCTCGGCTATACTCTTAATATGATGACACTGCTGGCACTTTCTCTGGTGATTGGTATCCTTGTGGATGATTCAATTGTTGTGCTTGAAAATATTCACAGACATCTTGAAATGGGAAAAGATAAAGTTCAGGCTTCTTACACAGGCAGAATGGAAATAGGGTTTACAGCGCTTTCAATTACACTTGTAGATATTGTTGTGTTTTTCCCGATTGCACTGGCATCAGGCGTGGTTGCCGATTTATTACAACAATATTCTATTGTAATTATTACCTCAACAATGATGAGTTTGTTTGTATCATTTACTCTGGTTCCATATATATCTTCCCGCTTTGCAAGATTAGAAAATCTTTCAAAAAAATCTTTTACAGGAAAAATTATTTATCCTTTTGAAAATGTTCTTAACAAAATAATTGACGAAGTAATAGTCTTATTAAAATGGTCACTGAAAAACAAAACAATTGTTTTAGCTGTTTCAATTTTAATGTTAATCGGTTCTGTAATGCTGATTCCGGCCGGTTTAATTGGCTCTCAGTTTGTTGATGCAGGTGACAGGGGAGAATTTGTTCTCCATCTGGAAGCTCCGAAGAAAAGCAGACTTGAACAACTAAATCTTGTTACCAGAGAAGTAGAACAATTTATTGCAAAATATCCGCAAGTTGAATCTTTCTTTACTACTGTCGGAAAAAGCAGCGGCGGACTCACAGGCGGTTCCACTGCAAATTACAAAGCAGAAATAAATGTAAAACTGGTTTCCAAATCTGAAAGAAATATCTCCACTGATTTTTTCTCAAGAGAGGTAAAACTTGCACTTGAAGAAAAATTTCAGGGGATAAAATTTAAAGCAAAACCAATCAGTCTTCTTGGAATGGTAAACTCACCTGTTCAGTTAGTAATTACGGGTCCCGATTTTCAGGCTAATCTCGATTACTCAAAAAAACTGAAACAGATTGTTGAAGATGTAAAAGGAACCGTAGAAGTTGAATCATCGGTTGATGACGGCAATCCTGAATATAAAATAGATATCAACAGAGATTTACTAAAAAAACTTGGTTTATCAATCAGCAAAGTTGGATCAAACCTTCAGATTGCTTTTAACGGAAATGATAAAAATAAATTCAGAGATAATGATAAAGAATATGACATTACAATTAAACTGGATGAGTTTGACAGAAACAGTAAAGAAGATATAAGCAACACTCTCTTTCTTAATGATAAAAAGGAATTGATAAAACTGAGTCAGTTTGCCGATGTTGTTGAAGCAAGCGGACCAACACAGCTTGAGCGTACAAACCGAATGTCATCCCTTAAAATTCAATCGGGGATAATTGGAAGAACCACAGGTGAAGTAATTTCTGACATAAAAAAGCAACTTGAGATTACCGGTATTCCAAAAGGAATTGCAATTGAATTTAAAGGTGAAGCAGAAAGACAATCTGACGCATTTGGAACACTCGGTTTTGCTTTGATCCTTTCAATATTTCTTGTCTACCTCGTAATGGTAGCTTTGTATGATTCGTATTTATATCCTTTTGTTGTATTGTTTTCTATCCCTCTGGCAATAATTGGCGCACTTCTTATGCTTGCTCTTATGAGACAATCTTTAAGTGTGTTCTCAATTGTTGGTATAATAATGTTAATTGGATTGGTTGCCAAAAATGCGATTCTTGTTGTTGATTTTACAAACTATCTCAAAAAGAGAGGCAAGGAAACAGGGGAAGCTTTACTGGAAGCAGTTCGTTTAAGATTTAGACCTATCCTGATGACCAATATCTCGATGATAATCGGACTGCTTCCTCTTGCCCTTGCTTCGGGAGCCGGTTCCGAATGGAAAAACGGACTTGCCTGGGCGCTTATTGGCGGACTTACAAGCTCGATGGTGCTCTCAATGATTATCGTTCCGGTAATCTATTACACATTTGATAATGCTAAAGCAAAACTCGGGTTCGGCGAGAAAAAGGAAATAATTTTAACCACTGAATAATAATAAGGTCGCGGAACGCTAAATAAAATTTAAAACAAACTTAATGGAAAGAAGATGGAAAAAAACTTAATAATATTGATAATGCTGATTATACTTGCAAGTCATAACCCTTTTGCACAAGAAAATTCAGATGAAAAAAATATTCTTGGAGAATGGGTTACAAATAAAAAAGAAAGGGTTCTTGAGATATATAAAGAAAACGGAAAATATTACGGAAGAATTTCTAAGATATTAAACCAAGAGAGCAACGATAATAGTAAAGTAAAACAGGGAATGATAATTTTACGCGATCTGGTTTATGAAGACGGGGTTTTTACGGATGGTGAAATTTATGCGGCAAAAAGAGATTCCTATTTTTCCGCTGAAATCAAAATGTTGGAAAGAGACAGACTGGAATTAACCGTTTCTGCTTTTATGATATCAAGAAGTGTTGAATGGACGAGGTATAAAGAATGAAATTAAATAAAATTAATTATGTAATGTTTTTAGTGAGTTTTGCTTTTTGTTTTAACACAATTTTTTCTCAGGAAACTGTTATTAAAAAAATCTCCATCGGAGCGGGAATTAAAGATAATTCACAAAAATATTTTGATCAGCCGATTGGCAAACAAAATATAACACTTCCTGTGTATGATATACGATACAAGATTTATGAAACAGATAATTCTAATTTAGTCGATTACACAGATTACGGAATTACTCTCGGGATTTATAATGAAGATCCCGAGCAATTTATGTTTCAGTTTAATTCTATAAACTCAACAGGTTATAAAATTAACGACTGGATGATTTTTCCTTATGCCACTGCTGGAACTAAAATGCAGAATAATGATTTTGCTGATCCGAGTCTTCCTGAAACTGAATTGAAATATCAGGGAAGAATGTATGATTACGGAATGATGGTTCAATATAAAAATATTGACTTAAAACTATCTTATTCTCAAACATATTTCCAGGAAAGAGGAGATTTTTTCAAACGAATTACTGGTAGACTTCTTGACAGAGGAGTAAATTATTCCGTAGGATATTTAATAGATAAAATCTTTGATAAAAATGATATGTATCCTGTACTTCGTCTTTTAATTTCCGGCGGTGTTCAGTTTGCCATTATGAAATTCAGGGAAAACAATATTAACTTTCCATTTGATGGTGACGTGTTATCGCAGGAAAACAGTTTTAACATAGGCATAAATTATGGCATTGAATTGTAATTATGAAACTCAATGGATATATTTGTGCCGATATGGAAACTATTATTTATATAGGTCTGGCACAATCGGTTTTTTCATCAATACTAATTATGATGAAAAAGCCAAAGCTGCTTTCTGATAAGTTGATGGGAACCCTTATAGCTTTATTTGGGTTTCAGCTTCTTGCCAGACTTCTCGGTCTGCACTTCGACGATTTAAGGTTTTCATCTTCACTCTTTTTCAAAGGAATTCCGTTTGCTTTTGGTCCGCTATTATATTTGTATGTAAAAAAACTTAGTTCCGATGACCAGAAAATGGGGAACTGCGACTGGAAGCATTTTTACGTTGTTTTTACTGTGCCTGTAATCAGGTTTTTCTTTTTAATTTTTCCTGATCTTAAAGCGAGCTTTGGAGTTAATGAAGATTTCACTCTCTTTGGTTCTTCTTTAATTTTTTATGCAGCGGCAATTATATCTCATCTTGGATTTTATCTTGTTGCCACATACAGAACAATTCAAAAATTTGAAAAAAATATAAAGAACAGTGTTTCTTACGATCTTGAAAAAATCAATTTGCAGTGGGTGAAAACAATAAATTATTTGTTTTTAATCGGAACCATTCTTGCAATAGTTACGCTTGTTTACTCAAGATTAATTGCTCACGAAAAAGTGATTTTAACAAAATATATTAGCGCAATTTTATTTACTGTTTTCTCTTACGGTTATAGTTTGTTTGCTTTCAGACAGCAGGGAATTCACGAGCGAACACTGCTTCTGGAAAAAGAGGAAACAAAGGAAAAACCTAAATATGAAAGATCCGGTTTAAAAGAAGAAGAAGCTGATAATTATGTTAAAAAACTTCTCGATTTTATGAGAATTAAAAAAGCTTTTTTGAGAAATGATCTTACCATCGAAGATATTTCAACCGAACTGGATATTTCGCGCCATTACCTTACAGAAATACTGAATACCAAACTGAACAGAAATTTTTACAACTTTGTAAATGAATACAGAATTAAAGAATTTAAAGAAGAATTGTTTCATCCGGATAATAAAAATTTAACAATTAGCGCAATTGCTTTTAAATGCGGATTTAACTCAAAATCATCCTTTCAGAAAATGTTCAAAAAAATTGAAGGAATTACTCCGTCGGAATTCAGAAATAAATCCTATTCATAATTTTTCCTGCTTAAAATATTTTATCCTGCTTCACTTTTCTTTCGCAATTGGTTATTTTAACTTTTCGAATGTTTCGAACACTTAACTATTTAATAATCAATTTGGCGGGGAGTAAATGAAAAAACAGACGTTTTTTTTATTGTTAAGCTTTTTATTGATCCTTTCTTCAACCTCCTTTGCAGACAAAAATTCTGACAAAGAAAAGAAAACTCTTAAAAAAACTTCTTTAAGTGGTTTATCTTTCAGAAGTATTGGTCCTGCAATTACAGGCGGAAGAATATCTTCAATAGCAGTGAATCCATACGATTACAGCGAATATTACGTTGGTTCCGGTCACGGCTCATTGTGGAAAACAACAAACAGAGGTGTAACTTTTTCACCTGTTTTTGACAGCGTTGAACCTTATGCAATTGGTTCAATTGCAATCGATCCTTCTAATCCTAATATTATTTGGGTTGGAACCGGAGAAAATAACAACCAGAATAATGTTATTTACGGCGACGGAATTTACAGATCTGAAGATGGCGGAAAATCCTGGAAAAATATGGGTCTGAAAAATTCAGAACATGTTACCGGAATCGCAATCGATCCTAAAAATTCAGATATAGTTTACGCTGCTGCTTACGGTTCTTTAAGAAACGAAGGCGGAGATCGCGGAATTTACAAAACTGTTGACGGTGGTAAAACCTGGAAAAAGGTTCTTGAAGTAAGTAAGTATACAGGTTTTTATCAAGTCCATATGGATCCGAATCATTCTAATATTCTTTATGCAGTTGCTCACCAGCGTATGAGAAAGTTATACACAGGTGTTTCCGGCGGACCCGAAAGTGGTATTTACAGAACCACGGATAGCGGTAAAACCTGGAAAAAACTTTCACGCGGCCTGCCTTCAGGAAATGTTGGAAGAATAGGAATGGATATTTCACCTGCAAATCCTGATGTTGTTTACGCGGTTGTTGAAGCAACAGACGGCGGACAGGGATTTTACAGAAGTACTGACAGAGGTTCCAGCTGGAGTAAAATGGATGGTTATGCTTCTGCATATAAATTCTATTTCCAGAAAATTTTTGCTGATCCTGTTGATGTTGACAGAGTTTACAGTATGGACGTATTTATGATGTACACAGCTGATGGCGGAAGAAGCTGGAAGCAGGCTGGCAGTGATAAAAAACATGTTGATGATCACTTTTTATGGATCAATCCGCAAAACAACAAACATATGATTAACGGCTGCGACGGCGGCGTTTATGAAACTTATGATCAGGGTAAAAACTGGGACTTTAAAGCAAATCTTCCAATTACAGAGATTTATAAAGTTTCTACAGACTTTGCAAAACCTTTCTACAATGTTTATTTCGGAACGCAGGATAATAACAGTTTAACCGGTCCTTCCAGAACAGTAAGTTCGGGCGGAATTACAAATCGCGACTGGACATTTACAAATGGCGGTGACGGATTTGAAACTCAGGTTGACTGGAAAGATCATAACATAGTTTATGCTCAGTCACAAAATGGCGGATTAGTACGTTTTGATAAAAGAAGTGGTGAAAATCTTTATATCAAACCTGCTGATTTTGGTGATAAAGCTTACAGATTTGACTGGGATGCGCCGTTATTAATTTCCCGTCACGATAACAAAAGATTGTATCACGGATGTAATAAAGTTTTAAGAACAGACGATCAGGGCGGTACGTGGAAAGAGGTAAGTCCGGATCTTACAAGAGGTGTTCCGAAGAAGATGTTAAAACTTATGGGACAAAGCTGGAGTATTAACGATCTTGCTCGTAAAGGTTCTATGGCAACACTTTCTTCCATAGCTGAATCTTCACTTGATGAAAATGTTTTATTTGCAGGTTCTGCCGACGGACTTATCCATTACACAAAAGATGGCGGAAAAACCTGGAAAAAAGGAAAGGTTAAAGGTTTACCTGAATATGCAAGAATTCACCACATTATTGCTTCGCAGCACGATATAAATGTTGCTTATGCAGCTTGCCACAATTTTGTTGGTGGCGATAAAAATCCTTATTTGTATAAAACTACAGATGGTGGTGAAAATTGGGAGTTGATAAATGGCGACTTACCAAAAAGAGGAAGCACTTATTCAATTCAGGAAGATCACGTAAATAAAAATCTTTTATTTTTAGGAACTCAGTTTGGTGTTTACTTTACAAATAACGGCGGTAAAGAATGGATAAAACTTTCCAGCGGAATTCCTACTCACGCTGTTATGGATCTTGAAATCCAGAGAGAAGAAAATGATCTTGTTGTTTCAACTTTCGGACGCGGTGTTTACATACTTGATGATTACACTCCGCTCAGATATGTAAGCTCTGAAACTATTAATAAAGATGCCCATATCTTCCCTGTAAAAGATGCAATGATGTTTATTGAATCAAGTCCTTACGGTTTCCCGGGTGTTGGTTTTCAGGGAGCAAGTTACTATTCTGCAAAAAATCCTGAAGTAGGCGCAGTCTTTACTTATTATGTAAAAGAAGGATTTGAAACTCTTAAACAAAAGAGAAGAAAAGAAGAGAAAAAATTAAAGAAAGATAAAAAAGAAATTAAATATCCTACTTATGACCAGCTAAAAAGTGAAACAGATGAACTTCCTAAATATCTCCTCTTTACAATTACAGATATGGAAGGAAACGTTGTAAGAAAGATAAAAAGAAGTGCTTCACCGGGAATTAAAAGATTAATCTGGGATTTCAGATACAGCGCCTTTACTCCGGTATCTTTAAGAGAAAGAACTAATCTGGCTCCTTGGGAATCGAAAGATGCCGGTTATATGGTAATGCCTGGTAAATATAAAATTTCACTTTCAAAATTTGATAACGGAGAATTTACAGAACTTGTAGCTCCTGTAGAGTTTGAATGTAAATTGCTTAATAACACTTCTTTACCTGCAAAAGATCAGGTTGCGTTAAATAAATTTAACAAAAAAGTTGGTGAATTAAGCAGAGCAATTTATGGTGCAAATGCTTTCAGAAGAGAGCTTGTAAAAGATTTGTCTTACTTCAAAAAAGCTGTTTTTGAAGGTGCAGATGTACCAAATGAATTGTACAAAAAAATTCTTTCAATTGATGCTGAGTTAAAAGAAATCAATAAAAAGCTTAATGGCGACAGACTAAAAGGAAGATACGAAGGTGGAACTCCTACTTCTGTTACAGGAAGAATTGGTTACATAACTTATGCTTTATGGTCAACAACAACCGGTTTATCAACTACATTCCAAAAATCTTATGACGATGCTGCAAGTAAATTTGATGCTATTCTTGAAGATCTGAAAGCAGCTGAAAAAAATGTTGAAAATGTAAAAACAGAACTGGAAAAATATGGTGCCCGTTATACTCCGGGCAGACTGCCGGTCTGGAATAAATAAAAGTTTATAATCTGTTTTCAAAAGCCCCGGTGTCTCCGGGGCTTTTTCAGAATTTGAAATAATTTTTCGGAGTTTTAATTGAACCTGAGTTTTGTTGATATAATGCTGGTTGTGTTGTTTTTTCAACTTTTATCAATCTCACCGTTTTTATTAATTGAAAAAGGAAAAAACAGCAGAAAGTTTTTAGGATTTTTTCTTTTAGCAAAAGCATTGTGCATTTCAAATTTTATTGCATTCAGATTATACAACTACACGCTCGATTATTTTCCGCACTTGTTTTATCTGGGGAGCTCGTTTACAATTTTATGGGGCCCTTACTCTATTTCTATGTTAAATCAGTTACAATCAAAAATTTTAAGTTAAAAAGAATAGATTACCTTCATTTTATTCCGTTTGCCGTACATTTTTTATATCTGCTTCTGGTTTTTCATCTTCACGGAGCAGAGTATAAGAAAGAAATGATAATTAACAGACTCGTTTTTCCGGGCGTTTCAAATGTTATAGTATACATTGTTATTGAGTTGTTTATAGGAATTTATACAATATATTCACTCAAGCTAAATTTTGATTTTAGCAAAAAATTAAAGGATAATTTCTCGTCCGCCGAAAGAACAAATCTTAACTGGCTCTGGTTTATTTTGCTCGGCTTTACAGCAAAATGGTCTTCCGATTTTGTTTATTTTATTTTTGCGTTGTTTAAAATTGGCGGGACAGAAATTATTTTGTCATTCTCAAAAATTGTTCTGTTTGTTTTTGTCAATTATATGATTTACAGAGGATTTAAACAGCCCGAAATTTTTGAAGGACTCGAACCTGAATCTACCGGGAAAAATTCTCTTTCTGAAAATGTTCTGGATAGTTATAAACTTAAACTTCGAAGTTTTATGTCAGAACAAAAACTCTTTCTCGATCCGGAGTTGTCTTTAAAAGCACTTTCGGAAATTTCAGAAATCCCTCAAAGATCTTTATCCGAAGTTATTAAGATTGGGTTCGGACAAAATTTTTATGACTTTATAAATAGTTACAGAATTGAAGAAGCAAAGAAATTATTAACAGAACCTACGGAAGATTCAAAATCGGTTTTAGAAATTTTGTATGAAGCCGGGTTTAAAAGTAAATCATCATTTCATAAAGCTTTCAGCAAACACACAGGATTAACTCCAACTCAATTCAGAAACAGCAAAAAAGCTATTTAACCAATAAAAACAGTCCTTTTAACAGCGTACCGTACTTAGAGAGACGAATATTTTATTCATATTTCATTGATTTGCCGTAAATCTTTTAAATATGGAGAAAGTATGTTGTTAAGAAAAATTACTCTGATTCTTGTTTGTCTGATCATTTCAATTTCAGCAAATGAAAAAGTTTTATGGAAATTTGAAACAGGCGGAAAAGTTTATGCAACTCCGCTTGTATCAGAAAATGTTGTTTATGTCGGGAGTCTCGATTCTAACTTTTATGCTGTTGATAAATTATCCGGCAAAAAAATATGGCAGTTTAATTCGGGAAATCCCATTCATTCAACCGCAATTATTCACAAAGATATATTGATTTTTGAGAGCGGAAATAATCTCTTTTTTCTAAACCTGAAAGGGGAGTTGATCAGAAAAATGAAATTGGGAAAAGCCTCAAAAAAATCACAAATCGATTCCTGGGATTTTTTCCATTCATCTCCTGTAATTTATAATGACAAAATTTATATAGGCACAAGTGACGGAAAAGTTGTCGGGATAGATTTTTTTACTGGAGAGAAAATTGTAGAGATTGAAACTGGAGAACCAATAAGAGCAACTCCAATTGTGACTGACAATAAAATATTTTTTGGTGACTGGGAAGGTGTTTTTTATTCGCACAACAACATCACAGGAGAAGAATTTTGGAAATATGATACAAAAAATGATTCCACATTTATCTGGAAAAATTCTATTCACGAAAAACCATTACTTGTTAATGACAAAATTTACATGGCAGGAAGAAGCTGTCGGGTTTATTGTCTGGATAAAAACAGCGGACAAAAAATTTGGAGTCATAAAAGCAGCAGATCCGGCTGGTTGCTGGGCGGACCCGCATATTCTGATGGAAAAATATTTTTAGGAAGTTCCAACGAAGCAATTGTTCAATGTTTTACAGCAGAAACAGGAGAGTTGCTTTGGGAAACAAAACTAGATCACCGAATTTGGGGAATCCCTTTGGCAGTTAAAAATGATCTGATAATAGGTTCAGGTTCCTTATACAAATTAGATAAAACCAGCGGGGAAATTAAAGAAGTTTTAATCGACAGAAAAACAATTGAAATTCCAATTACAAAAATAGATCATCCAAAATGGAAAGGGGAAGAGTATCAATCGAGCTTTCATTCATCTCCGGTTTACAGCAAGGGGGTTGTTTACATCGGTTGTGATGACGGAAATCTTTATGCAGTAGAAGTAAACTAGAAAATAAGCACAGGTTTTATACCTGTGTTTTCTTATTTGGTGCAAACTCAAGAAGTTGAGAAACAATTTGTTTTCCGGGTAATAAATTTTAAATTTAGTGCGTTATTACACTTTAACAATTTCAGAAATTATGAATATTTTTATAGATATACACACGCACAATAATGATTCCGATTTATCAATTGTTAATCTTTTTTTGCAGGAAATAAATTTTTCTCTTCCTAAAGAAAAATTAATCAGTGCAGGAATTCATCCCTGGCATATTTCAGAAATAAATTTGCAGAGTGAACTTGAAAAACTTTTTCAATTAGCAGAATCAGGGGAAATTTGTGCAATTGGAGAAATTGGTCTCGATCTTCTTACAAAAAGTTCACTTCCCGAGCAAAAAAAAATATTTGAACAACAACTTGAAATCGCTGAAAAATTTCAGCTTCCTGTAATTATCCATTGTGTAAAAGCCTTTAATGAAATTGTTTCAATCAGAAAGAAGAGGAGCAATCAAACAAACTGGATAATTCACGGATTTAACAACAATCTGCAAATTGCCAAAGAGTTGATAAAACATAAATGTTTTATTTCATTTGGAGCTGCTTTGTTAAAAAATAATTCAAATGCTTCAAATATTATAAAAGAGATTCCGTTGCAGAATATTTTTCTTGAGACAGATGAATCGGAAAATAAAATTGAAGAGATTTATAATAAAGCTGCTGAATTGCTGAATATTGAAACAAAAGAATTACAGCAAAAAATCAGAGAAAATTTTACAAGATGTTTTGGAAAGGATTATTATGAGCTGGTTAACCAGAACCGAACTTTTGATGGGAAGTGAAAGATTAGAAAAGCTGAAAAATAAACATGTTTTAATTGTTGGTCTGGGCGGAGTTGGCGGTTGTGCTGCTGAAATGATTTGCAGGGCAGGAGTTGGTGAACTTACAATTGTTGACGGCGATGTTGTTGATATTTCTAATATTAACAGACAATTACCCGCTTTGCACAGTACAATTGATAAACCAAAAGTTGAAGTTGTTGCTGAAAGATTGAGAGATATAAATCCCGAAGTAAAACTCAATGTGATAAATGAATTTCTTAAGGATGATAAAATTATCAATCTTCTTGAAAATAAATTTGATTATGTTGTAGATGCAATTGATACACTTTCTCCAAAAATTTTCCTGATTTATTACAGTCTGAAAAACGGACACAAAATTGTTTCTTCTATGGGCGCAGGAGGAAAATATGATCCTACGCAAATTCAGGTAACAGATATTAAAAAATCATATAATTGCAAACTTGCTAAAATGTTGAGAAAAAGACTTCACCGATTAGGAGTTTACAAAGGTGTAAAAGTTGCGTTTTCACCTGAAGAAATTGACAAAGAAGCTGTAATTTTGCAGGAAAGTGAAAATAAAAAATCGAATGTCGGAACCATATCATATATGCCGCCTGCATTTGGCTGTGCCTGTGCTTCTGTAGTAATTAAAGATTTGATAGAAAAAGTTTAATCCCGGATGTAATTTAAGGCTAATTCTACTATATTTATTGGTTGGATTAAAGGATTTTTATGTATAAACCGAAAAAAATAGTAATCATAGGCGGAAATGCGGCCGGACCTGCAGCAGCAGCCAAAGCAAAAAGGGTAAATCCCGAAGCTGAAGTTGTTTTGTATGAAGCAGGAGAATTTATTTCTACCGGTACTTGTGAGCTGCCATATTTGTTATCGGAGGAGATTTCCGATTACAAAAATATTGTATTTTTTTCGGCAGAAAGTTTTAAGCAGAAGAAAGGTGTTGATGTTTTCACTTTTCATAAAGTGGAATCGATAAACAGAAGAGCAAAAACAATTTCCGTTACAAACCTTAAGAAAAGCGAAACTTTCGAAACAAGTTACGATACACTTATCCTTGCAACCGGATCAAAAGCAAATCAAATTCCTGAAATTTCCGATTCTGAAAATTCATTTACTTATAAGTCAGTAGGCGATTACATAAAAATCAAAAACTATATTGATTCTGAAGAAGTTGAAAATATTACTGTTTTTGGTGCCGGCTATATCGGATTGGAAGTTGCAGAAGCTCTTTCCAGAAAAGGATATGATGTAAAGGTAATTGATAAAAATCCGCTTCCTCTTGCCGGAACCGAACCGGAAGTGCAAAACCTTGTGCTCAAACTTTTAACTCAAAACAATGTCGAGTTTATCTGCTCCGAAACTCTTCCAAAGTTTTTTGTAAAAAACAATAAAATTGAAAGAATTAAAACTTCGGAAAAATTATTCGATGTAGATATGGTTATTGTTTGTACCGGAGTAAAACCGGAGACGCAGCTTGCTGTTGAGTGCGGACTTGCAACAGGTGCTGCCGGTGCAATAAAAGTTGATAAAAAACTTCGTACAGCAGATCAGTTTATATATGCTGCCGGCGATAATTGCGAAATTGTAAATCTTGTTACAAACAAGCCGGATTATCTGCCGCAGGCAACAGTTGCCAGAATGCAGGGACACACAGCAGGTGAAAATGCTGCCGGCGGAAACAGCTATTTCAGAGCTGTAACAAATAATGTTATTCTGAAATTGTTTGATCATATCTTTGTTGAAGTCGGGTTAACAGCTGAAAAAGCAAATGAGCTGAGATACAATTACAAAGAAGTATCAACCGTGATGCCCAACAAAGTAAAAGTTATGCCTGATGCAGGAAGTGTTTTTGGTAAAATAGTTTTTGACAGATATTCCAAAAATATTTTTGGTGCTTCCTTTTTTGGTAAAGGAGAAATTTCCGGTTATGGAAATATTATTTCTTTGATGATTAAAAACAAAATAAAGGTTGATACACTTGCCGATACAGATTTTAACTACACTCCGGCAGTATCTCCATTTTTGAATATATTAAATATTTTAGGTAAAAAAACGAGCGAGTGAAATGAACGAATTAACAGTATTGGATAATCCGATTGTAAAACGCGACATTACAATTTTAAGAGATAAATTAACAACCGAAGAAGGTTTCAGAACAGCTCTTGCAAGAATTGCGTTTGCACTTTCAATTGAAATTGCAAAAACTTTTGAATTAAAACAGACAGAAGTTGAAACACCACTCGAAACAACAGATGGTTACGAACTTAACAAACAAATTGTAATAGTTCCCATTTTAAGAGCCGGTCTGAGCATGGTTGAACCATTCCTTAAAATGTTGCCAAATGCTAAAGTAGGACATATTGGTCTGCAGCGCGACGAAGAAACATTACAGCCTGTTGATTATTATTTCAAAGCTCCGAAAGCTCTTGATAAATCAAAAACAATTGTAGTTGATCCGATGCTTGCCACAGGCGGAAGTGCATCTGCTGCATTTACATATCTTAAAGATAAAGGCGCAAACGATCTTGTTTTTGCAAGCATTATTGCCGCTCCCGAAGGATATGAAAAAATGAAAAATGATCATCCTGATGTGCCTGTTTTTACAGCTTCTCTTGACAGACAGTTAAATGAAAAAGGTTACATCGTTCCCGGATTGGGAGATGCGGGTGACAGAAACTACGGTACTTTCTAAAACAAAAAAAGATTGAATTTAATTCGAAGTATGTATATATAATACTATTCTGAGAAATATGCGAAAATAGTAGTATGGAAATTAACAGCGTAAAATATAAGAAAATGTTGGAAGATCTGATTACCGAGTGTAAAAATAATCTTCCGTCGGTTAATGAAGAACTGATTTCAAAAGCGTTTCAATTAAGTTACGAAGCTCATAAAAATGATTTTAGAGCTTCAGGCGAACCTTACTTTAATCATCCTTATGCAGTTGCATTAGTAATTGCCCGCGAAATTCCGCTTGATGAAACATCTGTTGTTGCTGCACTTTTGCACGATGTTGTAGAGGATACGGAAATAAGTCTGGAATTTCTGGAAAGTGAATTCAGTAAGGAAATTGCAAATATTGTTGATGGTGTTACAAAGATAAGCGGAATGTTTATCGGTCAGCAATTTAGTCAGGCCGAAAACTACAGGAAACTTATTCTTTCAATGGTAAGTGATGTCAGAGTAATTCTTGTAAAGTTTGCCGACAGGCTTCACAATATGCGTACACTCGAGTTTGTTCGTCCCGATAAGCAGGTTCGAATTGCCCGCGAAACAATAGAAATTTACGCTCCGTTTGCACATCGCTTTGGGTTAGGACAATTAAAATGGGAGCTTGAAGATCTCTCTTTCAAGTATCTCAATAAAGAAGCTTATAACGATCTTGCCAAAAAGATCAAAAATAAAAGAAAAGAACGTGAAGGATTTATATCACGTTTTATAAAACCTATTGAAGACAAGCTGGTTGAACACAATCTCCGTTTTGAAATAGGAGGCAGAGCAAAACATATTTACAGTATCTATCGAAAAATGATGAAACAAAACTCCGGTTTTGATCAGATTTTTGATTTGCTTGCCGTGCGAATAATTCTTGAAAGCAACGATCCGAACGAGTGTTACTATGTTTTGGGAATTATTAATCAGCATTACAAACCTATTCCCGACAGATTCAAAGATTATATTTCAATTCCAAAGAAAAATAATTATCAGTCGATACATAATACGGTTATTGGTCCTGAAGGAAAACTTGTTGAAGTTCAAATCAGAACCAGAATGATGCACGAAATTGCTGAAAAAGGTGTTGCTGCGCATTGGAAATACAAAGAAAGTAAATCATCTGCCGACAGTGAACTTGAGGAATGGGTAAACTGGATTCGTGATATTTTTGAAAACGCAACTCGCGACGAAGCTGCCAAAGAATTTATGGCAAGCTTTAAACTCAATCTTTATCAGGATGAAATTTACGTCTTCACTCCGCAGGGAGATTTGAAAAGATTACCTACAAGTTCTACTCCTGTTGATTTTGCTTATCAGGTTCATAGTAAGGTCGGGCACAATTGTATTGGCGCAAAAGTAAACGGAAAAATAGTTCCTCTTGATACAAAACTGCAAAGTGGCGATCAGGTTGATATTATTACGTCCAAAAATCAGCATCCTAATAAAAACTGGCTGCAGTTTGTACAAACTCATAAAGCAAAAGCTGACATAAGAAAATATATCAATAAGGAAGAAGATCAGTTTGTTGATGCAGGAAGAGTGACCTGGGAAAAGAAAATTAAAAAACTGAAACTCTCTTTTTCTCCTGATGAAACACTCAAGCTTGCCAGAAAACTAAGGTTTGATAACAGCAGACAATTTTTCAAAGCAATATATGAAGAGAAGATTGATTTAGATGATTTACTAAATCCTGATCTGCCTGAAAAAACTGAAACAGCTCAGCCAGAAAATGAAATTGAAGTTAAGTTTGATAGTTTTGCTGAAAAAGCCCGACACGATGTTGGTGGTATTTTAGTAGATGGAGAACATGTGGGTTTTGCAACAAGTTTTGCCAAATGCTGTAATCCTATTCCCGGTGACCCGGTTATTGGTTATATAACCATTGGAGAGGGAATAAAAATTCACAGAAAAGATTGTAAAAATCTACAGAACTTAGCTGATAAAATTGCTGAAAGATTAATTCCGGTTGCCTGGCCAAAAGCCAAAAGCGGATTGTTTATCGGAGGAATTTCAATAAAAGGGGAAGATCGCCCTGGATTACTGCAAAGTCTTTCAAACATTATTACAACTTATAACAACACAAATATCAAAGCTGCCAATATAAATTCGCAAGGTTCTACATTTTCGGGAATGTTCACTGTTTATATTGAAAACCTGGAGCATTTGAACCGTTTGATGGAAAAACTGAAAAAGATAAAAGGAATTTATCAGGTAGAAAGATTTTACAATCCAAATTAATATGAACGAAGAACGAATTTTAAGTATAGATTACGGAAAAAAAAGAGTTGGAATTGCAATTTCAGATCCTCTTAATATGTTTGCCATTCCGCTTGTAACCATTGACAACAATGATAAATTTTGGGAAAATTTTCTGGCGCTTTTTACAGAATATCAGATAAAAGAAGTGCTTTTAGGATATCCGCTTTTATCCAGCGGCGATAAATCATCGAGCACGCTGATGGTAGAAGAATTTTTGGAAGAACTGAAAAATAAAATTAATCAAAATATTATTTTGCGCGACGAAAGATACACTTCTTCAATAGCTCAGGAAAGGATAATAAGCTCAGTTACATCCAAGAAAAAAAGGAGAAATAAAGGACTTATTGACAGGAACGCTGCTGCTGTAATTTTGGAAGAATATCTTGGAGAAACAACGTAATTTTGACAAAATAGAAATTAGATTTGAGAGAAAATTTTTGTTGTAACCGTCTGAATTTATTAATATACTTAGGTGGTTTAATTTTATTTGTAAATAATAATTTATAATTTAATATAGAAATCAAAATTGGGAGCAATTTTATGACACTAGATGCACTTGGAATGATTGAAACTAAAGGTTTAGTTGGTGCTGTTGAAGCTGCAGATGCAATGGTTAAAGCAGCAAAAGTTGAATTAATTGGTAAAGAAACTATCGGTGGCGGTTTTGTAACTGTTATGGTTAGAGGTGATGTTGGTGCTGTTAAAGCTGCTACAGACGCTGGTGCTGCTGCTGCTCAGAGAGTTGGTGAATTAGTTTCTGTTCACGTAATTCCTCGCCCACACACAGATGTAGAACTTATTCTCCCAAAACGCTCATAAAAAGTAATTTATGAACCAGGCTTTAGGATTACTTGAGACAAAAGGTTTAATTGGTGCAATTGAAGCTGCTGATGCTATGGCAAAAGCAGCCGATATTACGATTGTGAGTAAAGAGAAGAGCACGGCTGCACTGGTTACAATTAAAATTACAGGCGATACTTCTGCTGTCAGAGCTGCACTTGATGCAGGTGCTGTTGCGGCTGAAAGTATTGGTCAGTTAATTTCTGTACACCTTATTCCCAGTCCCGATGACCAAATCGAATATCTGATTACCAACACAGAGAAAATAGCTGTTAAACCGGGCGAAGACAATTTTGAAGAAAAAATTGAAGAACCTGTTGTTGAAACAGTTGAAGAAGAACCAAAGGTTGAAGAAACTGCAGAAGAAGAAAGCAGTGAAACTGCAGAAGAAGAAAGCAGTGAAACTGCAGAAGAAGAAAGCAGTGAAATTGCAGCAGAAGAGGAACAGGAAACTGTAACAGCTCCCGAAGAAATAGTTGAGGAAGTTGTTGAAGAGCCTGAACCGGAAGTTGTTAGCGAAGCAGATTTTGCAGCTGATGATAAAAATCTGTTTGAAAATTTTGCTGAAAAAGAGGAAGAAGCCGAACCAGAGGCTGAAACTCCTTCCGAAGCTGTAATAGATGTTCCGATTGAAGAAAAAGAAGAATTTCCTGAAGAGGAAAATCTTTTTGGAATGGAAGAGGAAGAAGAAACTGTAATTATTGATGGTGCAAATATTCCGCCAATGGAAGAACTTGAAAATCTTTCTGTGCCGGAATTGAGAAAGCTTGCCAGAAGTGTAGAAAATTTCCCGATCAAGGGAAGAGAAATTTCCAAAGCGAATAAGCAGATTTTGCTTAGTTATTTCAAAATGCTTTAGAATCTTTTAAATATTTGATAAATATAACTCCACAATTTCGTGGAGTTTTTTTATATTCGGAAGATGAAGAGAAAAGGAATTACAATAATATTAATAGCACTCTTTGCTACAATTTTGTGGGGATTTGTATCTCTTTCTGAGGAGTATTTTTACAAAATTAAAGCAAAGATAAGATTTGTTGATCTTCCGGAAGGTTATGATATTGCATCTGTTACATCTGATGAAATTGAAATAAGTCTGAGAGGAAAAGGAATGGATCTTTTTGCCATTACTTTGGGTCCGGACAGAACATTTAATATCCCTCTTGATGCAACAAGTGAAGAACAGCAGATTGCTCTTAAAAATATGCTGGATTATAACACTTGGCTCTCTTCCAACTTACAAATTGATGAATTTTCACCGGCAAATCTCAAATTTAAGCTAGATCAGATTTCATCAAAACTGGTTCCGGTTGATCCAAACCTTTTGATAAACTACAAAGAAGGTTCTGGTTTAACATCTGAAATTGAAATTACACCTGACTCGGTTCTTGTTACCGGTCCGAAAAGCATTATTGAAAAAATTTCCAAAGTTGAAACAAACCTGAAAGAGTTTGAAGATATTGACGGAATTATAAATGAAAAAATAACACTGAAGAAAATTGACAAAGTTCAATTTGATAAAAATGAATTAAATATAAATTTTGAAGCTCAGCAGATTGTTGACAAAGTTTTCAGAAGCATTCCGGTTGAAACACAGGGAGTTCCCAAAAGCAGAGAATTACAGCTTTTTCCGGGAAGAGTGGATGTGGTTTTACGCGGCGGAATCAAAATTTTGGGCGCTTTGTCTGAAGAAGAACTTTCAGCTTATGTTAATTTTCGTCAAGCATTGATTGATACAACTGGTAGTCTGGAACCCCGAATAAATATTCCAAACCACACAATATTTATCAGATCAATTCCTAACCGTTTAGAATATATAATTAAGAGATACTAGGAAAATGTTTATAACCTTTGAAGGTATAGATTT
>JBGRQB010000011.1:0-51319 GCA_041725875.1 Rhodothermaceae bacterium | reverse complement strand
TAATTGACGGAACTTATGTACGTAAACCTTACAGAGCCTGGTATGTTAAGAAGACTGAAAAAAATATGGAATGGGAACCTGCAAGACCAGATATCGATTTAAACAATTCTCCTGATGCAAGAAAAAAAGGAGTTGACGAACAGTTGAAAAAAGCTGTCGACACATTGTTAAATCAATTAAAATAAAATTCTAGAAGTCTCCCGCTTGGGAGACTTTTTTTTACCCCACAGTTTTTTCCTCTAATTTAATTCTTGCAATAAACCGTTAAACAAACTATTTTGCTTTAAAATTTTAATGTCGATAAAATGAACCTTGAAATAATAAAGCAAATAGAAAACAACCGCATCGATCTATTTTCAATCTGGGAAAAAACGGGTCAGGTAAAACCAGTCTCATTTCCTTATTTCAATGGCTACGTGAGTGAAAATTCTTCTTCCGGTTTTAACAGAGTATTCTATATTACTCCGCAGCATAACTCTTTGGTTGAAACAGTTACGCAGATAAAAAAATATTATTCTGAAAAAGGAAATTCGTTTCTTGTTCATACCGGCCCCACAACAACTCCTTCTGACATAAATTTTGCACTTCTTGAAAATAATATAATTCGAATTAGTACAGAAATCGGGATGGCTCTTCAACTGGATAAGTTTGATGAAAAAAATCAGCTCACCCATAAACTTACAATCTCCGAAGTTACAAACAATCAGATGATAAAAGATTACTGTAATATATTTGGGAAATCATTTGGTGCAAGCGATGCAGAAATAGAAGCACATTATGAAATGGAAAATAAGCTTACTCAATATAAATCTCTTCCCCGAAAACATTTCCTTTGTTACATAAACGAGATTCCGGTTTGCTGCGGCACCCTGTATAACGGCAAAAACGCTGCCGGCATTTATTGTCTGGGAACACTTGAGGAATTCAGAGGAAACGGAATTGGAAAACAAATGATGCTCTATTTATTAAAACTGGCTAAAAGAAATTACAAGCTGGCTGTTCTTCACGCTTCTTCTGCAGGTATTTCAATTTACAAAAAACTCGGTTTTGAAGAATATTGCACTCTCGACAGATATTTATATCGTGCAGATTCTAATGTATAAAGTAATTTTATGTCATGTTTTTTATATTTTCACTAAATTTAATTCTGCAAATTAAATTTATCTTCCATAATAAGGGTACAAACGAATAAGATCGTATTATTAACTTCACTACAGAATGATTATATATTAAGAGGCGCAAAATGTTTAAACATATTTTAACTTCAGTAATCTGTATACTTACTGCTATTGGATTAAGTGGTTGTGGAAATAGTTCGGTATTTCAGTATATTAATCCCGAATATAAAGATCAAAAACTTTCTTCAACATCGGTTCTTTTGTTGAATTTTTCTGATGATTTATTACCGGCTAAAAAGAAATTCAAACTGCTGGGAAAAAATCACAAAAAATATCATATGTTTTCTTATCAAGAAAAAAAATATTTTCAAACCCATTTTTCAACAATTTTTTCCAGATTTGTTACTACAAAAGTAGATGGCATCGATTCTCAATTTAAACCAAAATCAATTGAATTTGAATATAAAGAATTCAAACATCCAAATTCCGATGATGGATTTAAAATGTTTTCACCTATAAAAGGAAAAATAAAGTATAAAGAGAAAGAGCCTAAATTTGTAATCTTTTTTGAAGATCTTTATTTTGATAAAGAAATGGGTGCCGAAGGAGGGGGATTAGGACGCTGTCCTGAAAGCGTTGTCAAAATATCCAGCGGACTCAAATATCTAATTTGGGATAATTCCAGCGAACAAATTGTTGGATATGGTTCTCTCAAAGAAAACTTCAGAACTATGATTATGCCTATAAAACAAGATTATTTCACAGTTTTCAAAAGATATGTTAAAGAAATAATTCAAAACAGCCCGTTTAAAGAAAAAAACTTTTTATTATAAATTTAATTCTCTCTCCTAAAGGAGAGAGAATTTTCTTTCCATAAATGACATTCCATTTTTAATTCTTTATTTTTGCCAATAAAAATGAAGATTACATGAAAATATTACTGGTTATACCACCTTTTACACAAATCAATACACCTTATCCGTCTGTTACACAACTGGCCGGATTTCTAAAAGAAAACAACCACCAGCCATTATCACTGGATCTCTCCATAAAGGTGTTTTTAAGAATATTTTCTTTTGCCGGCCTTGAAAAAGTTTTCAGCAAAATTACTTCTGCCAGACTGGATGAAAATTCGCTCAGATTATATTCTTTAAAAGATTTGTACATAACCAACGTTGATAAAGTAATAGAGTTTCTTCAGGGAAAAAATCCTAATTTAGCTTATGTTTTGGGTCAGGACGGATTTTTGCCTCAGGGAGAATCTTTTTCAGCCGAAGTTGATGAACTGAAATCTTTTGGTGAACTCGGTATTCAGGATAAAGCAAAATATTACTGCTCGATGTTCATCGATGATGTGGCAAAATTTATAACTAAAAATGTTGATTCAAACTTTGGGTTATCGCGCTATGCAGAGAAAATTTCTGTCAGTCTGCCAAACATAGATCCGTTACTAAAAGAAATAGAAAACTCAAATTCCATTGTAACAGAATTTATTGAAGAAGGATTTCAAAAATATTTAGATAATTTTAATCCCGATGTAATAGCTTTTTCCGTTCCCTTTCCGGGAAATTTACTTGCTGCTCTTCTTGCTGCCAAATATGTTAAACAAAATTACACAGATAAAAAAATCATTCTTGGCGGCGGCTATATAAATACGGAGCTAAGAAAACTTAAAGATTATAAAATTTTTGATTTCATTGATTTCATCACTTATGATGACGGAGAACTTCCGCTGTTAAAAATTTTGGAAAACCTAAAATCAGATTCTTCAACCCCGGAATGGATCAGAACTTTGTCACCAGACAATAATATTTTCCCGGATCTTAATGATGTAAAAAATATCAAACACAATGAACTTCCTGCTCCCGATTTAACGGGCATAGATCCAAACGAATATATTTCGATGTCTGAAATGCTTAATCCAATGCATCGGTTGTGGTCAGACGGATACTGGAATAAGCTGACAGCCGCACATGGTTGTTACTGGCACAAATGCAGCTTTTGTGATACTTCACTCGATTACATAAAAAGATATTCTCCTGCAAAAGCAAAAACTATTGTTGACTGGATGGAAAAACTAATTGCCGAAAGTGGAAGAAACTCTTTTCATTTTACAGACGAAGCAGCTCCTCCTGTTTTACTTCGTGAAGTAGCAATCGAAATTATGAATCGAAATTTGAAAGTCTCCTGGTGGGGAAATATTCGTTACGAAAAAAACTTTACTCCCGATTTATGCAAATTGCTCGCGTTATCAGGATGCGTGGCTGTAAGCGGCGGAATTGAAGTTGCTGACGATCGTTTGTTAAAACTTATAAACAAAGGTGTTACAGTAAAGCAGGCAGCGCAGGTTTGTGCAAACTTTATTGAAGCCGGAATAATGACTCACGCTTATCTGATGTTTGGTTTCCCGACTCAAATTGAACAGGAAATTATTAATAGTCTGGAAATCGTTCGTCAGCTTACAGAAACCGGATTAATAACTTCTGCTTTCTGGCATCGGTTTTCATTAACCTGTCACAGTCCGGTTTATGAAAATTTAGAAAAATTTAAAATAAAATTATTGAACAAACCGGAAAACAATTTTGCTAATAACGATCTTCGTCATTCCGATGTTACACAATTGAATTATGAAAAATATTCTTTTGGTCTGAACAAAGCATTATACAACTTTATGCATGGTTTATGTTTCGACTGGAACTCTCATGAATGGTTTGATTTTAAAATGCCAAAAACCACAATCAAAAAAAGTCTTGTAAAAAATATTTTGATTAACCGGGAAAGCACTTTGGATCAAAATGTAAAAAGAGTTTTCTGGTACGGCGGAACTCCGGTAGTTATACAAAACAAAAAGACTGCAACGGTAATAATTCATTCTGCAAATGCAGCAGGAGAATGGGAAACAGATTTTAAAACTTCCGGATGGATCAAAAAACATTTTACACAAAAGGGTGAGCTTGATATAAATATTTTAGCCGAAACCTTTCCCGAGGATTTTAGTCAATTTACACAATCTGAAATCTGGAGCGATTTAAGAGAACTTGGATTAATTTGTTTGTAATATAACCCTGAGGGTTAAGTTCCTCAGGGCTAACTAATTTATTTACTCAATAGTAATTTTATTGTTTTTGTATAATTATCTGCCGTAATTCGGCAATAATATATCCCACTTGGTAAATTAACCGCATCAAATACCGTATTATAAATCCCCGCTTCTTTTTCTTCATCTACCAAAACAACTACTTCCTGGCCAAGTATATTGTATATGACTATTTTAACTCTTGAATTTTGTTTTAAAGAGTATTTTATACGCGTAGCAGGGTTAAAAGGATTAGGATAGTTTGAAATAGAATTTATATTATCAGTATACTCTCCATTTTTCTTTTCAAGTGCTGCAATATTGTTTTCTCCAGACATTGTTTTTGAATCCGGAGCAACATTTTCTCCAACGGTATATTCATTTTCATCTGGATCAGACCAGGTTTGATCAACATTATAATATGCTTGTACATTATATATTAAAACTTTACTTTCAACTCCATTAGTCGCTTTATATGCCGGATCTTCAACAGTATATGTACCTGCTCCTCTGTTTAGTGTTGCTATTAAAGTTTTACCTGCTACATTTTTTATTTTTCTGTAGATTTTATACTGAGTTACATTTGCATTTGGATGATCATTAAATTGTAATGTTATATTTTCACCTAAGTTATGGATAAAATGAATATTCATACTCAGAGTATTTGCGTACCCCTTTCTGGTAACGCTATATTGTATATGATTGTTAGGTGTAACTGCTCTTACTCTGATTGTACTGTTATTGTCATCCCATTTCTCAAATAAATAGTCAATTCCATTTTCCTTTTTAAGCCCGGGAGAAACTAAAATTGATTGCTCTTCTTCAACTTTACTAACTACAGTTAAATTATTAAATAACTCTCCACTTATATAATAAGGGCCATTTTCAAGGGTAATATTAAACTCTTTTAAAAACTTGGCTGTATATTCATAGTAATCTGAAGAGGGAATAGACGGAGTTATCAAATAATCATAGCTAGAATAATCTCCTACCCATTCTTGAAATAGTCTTTTATATGTTATCCCATTTTCATCAAAATTTTGATCAAAAGCTTCAAAATTAACTGTTTGATTTGGGGCTTCTACAAGTATAACGGGACTTGGTTTTTCAATATTATTGTTTTTTATAAACCCGCCTCCAAAATCATTTTTCGCAAGAACTTTGCTCATATTTACTCTTATTCCCTCTTTAGATGCAAGGTGCTGATGAACACTGTTCCGCTGACCAGGTGTAAGACTATTTCTTGGACATTTTTTTATGCCGCCTACAATTTTTCCTATAGACATTAAATTATGAATTAATATTCCATCTGTATCTTCAGAATTAACTCCCTGTCCTTTAGTTGTATAAGTACAGTTACTTAAATTAAAATGATTTTCTATTTCATGAAATATGTTATCCACAGGAGTGTCACTAATATCATCTCCGTCATTATGATATGTGTGATATAATCCAAAACAATGACACAATTCATGGGCCAGTGTTTCATACCTTATTTCTGCAGCAGCTTCTCGTACAACTACTTTGTTTGAAGGTATATTTGGCACTCTTCCATAATTATCGGTAAAATTACGAACTACAACAACATGATATACTGATTCTCCTGAAACAAGATTTACAAGACCATTAAATTCTGAGATTGTTAAATCAACATAATTAGAATTTTTAATAAAATTTACTGGTAATGTTTCAATATCTACATTAAGTCCGGCTGACGTCAAAGTACTCTCTGCCCCGTTTATCAACGTATTTACATATTGTTCAGATACTCCGTTATTTCCCTGATTATCAGTAACAATATGTGGTTTAATGTAAATTTTGTAACTTTGAGAATAGGAAAAAAATGAAAAGAAAATAAAGGATAAGATCAAAAAAATCTTTTTTAACATGGTATTCTCCACTTTTTTATTTTTTAAAGTGGCGATGCATTATGTGATGCCGGATAAAGTGCACAGCCAATACCTATTTATCCGCATCCGCGGCAGTGATGTCGCCATCATCACTGCCGGTTATCTATTTACCGGTAAGAACAATAGTTTTCTGAGGCCATTGACCTGTGGTATGACCAATTATTACTGTCGTATAATCATCTGACCACACTCCTCTGTACCATACTCCCTCATCTGAAAATTGTGTCAACTGATTCCAGCTCTGTGAGGACTTTGAATAATATATTGAACCTCGATAACCTACTGCCCAGTGAGTTTTTGAAGGACTCTCATAATGATGAAATGTCATTGAACCGGTGTTTACCAGATTTTCCCATCCTCCTGCTTTATATCTATACAAACCATTCTTACCACAACTGTATAAATCTTCACCCAGTTGACTTATTCGTCTGTTACCAAACTTGTAACCCGTATAAAGAACCTCACATTTGTCAAATAATGATACACTCTCTCCTTCTATCTTAAATATATAATTATTTTCATACCCCGTTCCTGACAAATATTCCAATCCGAGAAAATATCTTTCCTTTTTATTTCCTGTCACTGATAATAATTTATACTCCGACTTCCCGGTATGAGGTTTCTCCAATATCATCTCACTCCATTTTAATCCATCATAATGAACTACTGCTCCGCTATCTCCACAAGCCCAGATATCCTCCGGAGAACTTCCCCAAATATCTCGAAGCGGATAAGAATACTTAAATACTTTCTCACTCCATTTTATCCCATCATAATGTAACACCAAACCAGCCTTTTTATCCTCCCCGGTCATTGGATGCTTCACCCATTTACCACCTGATACATATACATTATTTTTATCAAAACCCCATAAACCATATAACCTCACTGCAGCTACAGGAATATCATTAAATATCTCCTCCTCTTTCCAACTCACTCCGTCATACTTAAAAATTTGACCTCTATTTCTGTCATTATGCCCTATTATCCAGATATTATTTGAATCTGCTGCCCAGATTCTCTCCATCATTACCTGTGCACTTCCAGGATAAGTTATTGTATCTGCTTTCCATATCAACTCTCCTGGTTCTTTTGGTACTTTCTCAACCGATGGTTCACTGCTGTTATCGCAACCCAATAAAATACAAAATAACATCAGCACTAGTATTTCTTTAACATAATTCTTCATTTAGATATCCAGTTTTATATCAAAATTTTATAATTAATATAACTTACTAAATGCCGTAAATCTATTAAAAAGAGAGTAATCAGGCCTAAATTAATATAAGATTTTTTTTAGGAGTGTCATATGTGGAAAGTACTACAATTTCCCCCAAAAAAGATTTTGGGGGAACAACTTTTATCTAAACAATTTCTAACATTCTTTCTATCGGAATTTTTGCTTTTTCTGCCAGTTCGTCCGGCACTTTAACAATATATTTTTCTTCTTTCAGCGATTCCAATAAATTTTCAAGTGAAACAAGTTTCATATATTCACATTCTGAATCATCACTCACAGGGAAGAATTCTTTTCCCGGATTTTCTTTTTTCATTCTGTGTAAAATACCAACTTCAGTGGCGATTACAAATTTATCATTCTCAGATTCATTAACATGTTTCAACATTCCCTCTGTGGAAAATATTTTCATATTTTTGCAATCTTCGTACATAGTTGATTTCAACATACAAGAGGATGAACATCCGCACTCGGGATGAATTAACATATCTGCACCCGGATGTTTTTCAGCAACTTTTGAAAGTTCAATGTCACCAATTTTTTCATGAACGTGACAGCATCCCTGCCAGACTTTCATATTTTCTCTGCCTGTGATTGCTTTTACATAGTTACCTAAAAATCTGTCGGGACAAAATAAAATCTCCTGATCTTCCGGAATTGCTTCAACAACTTTAACAGCGTTTGAAGATGTTACGCAATAATCTGTTAATGATTTTATTTCAGCTGTTGTATTTACATAAGAAACCACAACTGCATTTGGATTTTCTTCGCGCCATTTTTTTAATTCTTCCGGTTTGATTGAATCTGCCAATGAACAGCCGGCTTCCGGATCGGGAATAATGACTTTTTTATTGGGTGAAATAACTGATGCTGTTTCAGCCATAAAATGGACACCGCAAAAAACTATAAGATCTGCTTTGGTTCTTCCTGCTTCTTGTGATAAACCCAAAGAATCTCCGACAAAATCGGCTATATCCTGTATTTCGGGCAACTGGTAATTGTGCGCCAGAATTACAGCGTTTTTTTCTTTTTTAATTCTTAATATTTCATCTATTAATTGTTGCTTTTCCATTGCTCTTTTCCTTTAACTCTCTCTGATCCTGCAATTAATTCATCATTTTACTACTTAATTATTATCAATATATTGTCCAATATCAAGAGCTTTTACCGAGTGTGTTAAAGCCCCGATTGATATATAATCCACTCCTGTTTCGGAAACTCCTTTTATTCTTTCCAGAGTCATATTGCCGGAAGCTTCTGTTTTTGCTTTTCCATCTACAATTTTTACAGCTTCTGCCATAGTTGCATTATCCATATTATCAAGCATAATTACATCTGCTTTGGCTTTTAATGCTTCTTTAACTTCTTCCAGATTTTTTGTCTCGACTTCTATTTTAATTCCGGCAGGAAGTTCTTTTCTGATATTATCAACAGCATTGGTAATTGAACCTGCAACTTCAATATGGTTATCTTTAATCATCACCATATCGTAAAGTCCGATTCTGTGATTGGTTCCGCCGCCGGCTTTAACGGCATATTTGTCAAGTATTCTCAGACCCGGAACTGTTTTTCGCGTATCAAGAATTTCGGTTTTGCTTTCTTTAACAAGTTCAACATATTTTGCTGTTTCAGAGGCAATTCCCGACATTCGCTGAAGAAAATTCAGGGCAAGTCTTTCGCCCGTTAAAATTGCTCTGTATGAACCTTTTATTTCAGCTATTCTTGTTCCTTTTTCAACTTTGTCGCCATCTTTTACAAATGGTTTCCATTCTATTTCAGGCGATAAATATTTAAAAACCATTTCAGCTATTTCCATTCCGGCAACAACTCCGCTCTCTTTGGCTTTCATAAAAGCAGAAGCATTTTTATCTTCCGGAATAAGAAGATTGGTTGTTATATCCCCTGTATTTACATCTTCCTGAAGAGCTGATTTTATTATCTCTTCAATTTTGGTTTTATCGTAATAACTCTCTTTCATCTCTTTTATTAATTTATTTCTGTGAATTTTGGTTTTCTGTTTTTTTGCTGGACAATCAGATATCTGTTCTCTTCTTTGGTTTCAGGATAATCTTCGCGTAAATGTCCGCCGCGCGATTCTTTGCGTAACAAAGCTGCATTTGTTATTAGTCTGCATACATTTAACACACTTTTTATTTTCAGACTAAAATATTCATTATCTTCATAAGGAAAATCGGAACCCAGTTTTTCAAGTTCTTCCAAAGCTTTTAATAATCCTGTTTCGTTTCTGATAATCCCGACATAATTGTTCATTATGTCAGCAAGATCAGTCAGTAATTTATCTGTAAAATCTTTTTTGTTGTCATCAACTTTAAGAGTTTGTTTAATAACAGTATTTCGAACTTCATCTGTATCTGGTTTTTGACTGTCTGCATAGTTAACCGCGCGCTTGCCAAAAACAAGACACTCAAGCAGTGAGTTGCTTGCAAGACGATTAGCTCCATGAATTCCGGTTGAAGCAACTTCGCCAATTGCAAAGAGTCCGCGTACTTTTGTCTCGGCATTAACTCCTGTCTTAATTCCACCAACCATATAATGTGCGGCCGGAGCAACAGGAATAAGATCTTTTGAAATATCTACATTATGTTTTTTTGCTTCGCCGGCAATTGTTAAGAACCTTTCTTTTATCTTTTTTTCATTCAGATGTTTCAGTGAAAGAAAAACATTTGGTTTACCGGAAGATTTAAGTTCTCTGTGAATCGCTTTTGATACAACATCTCTCGGAGCAAGTTCAGCAAGCTGATGCTGTTCCTGCATAAATCTTTTTCCTTCGGAATTAATAAGATAAGCTCCTTCGCCGCGAACAGCTTCACTTATCAGAAAGGTTTCGGGTGTGCCTGTATAAAAAGCAGTGGGATGAAACTGTACAAACTCCATACTTTCAATTTCCGCGCCTGCGTCATAAGCCAGAGTAATTCCGTCGCCAATAGATGTAAAAGGATTTGTTGTTCTTTTATAAACTCCGCCAGCACCGCCTGTTGCAATAATTGTGTTTTTTGCAAGAAACAGATAATCTGTTCTCTGATCGTAATTATATGCATAGGCTCCCTGACAAATATCCTCGTCAACCATAAGTTTATAAACAAGCGTATTTTCAAGAAAATCTATTTTGGAATTTTGCAGAACTTTTTGTGTGAAGAACCCAACCAGTTTTTTTCCGGTTGCATCTCCTCCGGCGTGGAGAACACGACGTTTATTATGTCCGCCCTCGCGACCCAAAGCAAGTTTGCCTTCTGACTCGTCAAACTCCATTCCGGCAGAAATAATTTCATCAATCAAAATTTTTGCTTCTTCAACAAGAACTTTTACAGCTTCGGTATTGCAGAGCTTTCTGCCTGCATTAACCGTATCGGAAAAATGCTCTTCTACAGAATCATTTTCATCAATTACAGCAGCAATTCCGCCTTGCGCCATATAAGAGTTGCTCACTTCCGAAGTTGTTTTGGAAAGTATTGCAACCTTGCCGAAATTTGATGCATAATCAGCAGCATAAAGACCGGCCAAACCACTGCCTATTATTAAAAAGTCATATTCTGAAATTTTCAATTTTTACTGCCAATTATTAATTTAAGTTGGCTGTTAAGATATAAAAATAATGTGAAAAGTTACTATTATTCTTGCAAATTAATTGATTTGTGCAGCTCCCAAAACAAAATAAAAGAAGGTAATTTTGCTCCCCTTAATTTCATATATGCTTCTTATATCTTATATTTCATTTTTCAATTTTACTTAATAAGGAACATCGTATTGATTACCTGGGATATTAGTCCGGACATTATGCAACTTGGTCCCTTTACAATCCGCTGGTACGGATTACTTTTTGCTTCTTCTTTTGTTATCGGCTTAAAAATTATGCAGGATATTTTTACAAAGGAAGGAAAAAGCGATAAAGATTTAAATGATCTTTTCTGGTATATGATTTTAAGTACAATTATAGGAGCCAGACTCGGTCATTGTCTTTTCTACAATCCGGCATATTATCTACAGCATCCGGTGGAAATTTTTATGACCTGGAAGGGCGGACTTGCAAGTCACGGAGCTGCAGTGGGAATAATTGCGGGACTCTATCTCTATTCCAGAAAAAAAGCTGATCAGTCATTTTTATGGATTATGGATAAAGTAGTTATAACTGTTGCGCTTGCTGCTGTTTTCATTCGTACAGGTAACCTGATGAACTCCGAAATAATTGGTTCGCCAACTGATGTTCCCTGGGCGTTTCTCTTCCCGCGTGCAGAAGAAAACCCGGTTCCGCGTCATCCATCACAGATTTATGAAATTCTGGCATATCTTGCCACATTTATTGCAACATTCCGCATTTATAAAACAAAAGCGTGGAATTTACCTGACGGATTAATTTTTGGTGTGTTTTTAGTAATGATCTTCGGATTTAGAATAATTGTAGAATTTTATAAAAAAAACCAGACTTACTTTGAAGAAGGAATGACACTTAATATGGGACAGATCCTCAGTATACCTCTGATTATTTTTGGAATATATCTGATTTACAAAGCATATAAAAAGAAAGAAGCCGCCATTTAGCGGCTTTTTCTTTATAAGAAACCACTTCATACGCACCATCCAACTTGATAAACATACATTTAATTTGTACTATAACACGTTTTATTTTATTTAGATTGCCGGGAAAAAATGGAAAAAAAGTTTATACAAAACTGGACAGAAAAGCTTGAAAACGGGGAATTAAAGAAGTTTCCTGAAATGTTTGTTAATGATGCCGAAACCAAAGAAGTAAAATTGCCTGAAAAAACACTTGTTCTTGGTCCGGAATTATTCGGAGCTTACGAACTAATGGATACAAGCAATAACACTCACTATCAGGCTCCTGATGTAACACACGCAAAATATATTTTATATGCTAACAGAACCAAACCGGAAACAACTGTGGTTCCTGTTGATGAAAAAGTTATCGAAGATGCAGTTAAAGCTTACGAAAAGCATTTGGACGACACTGTGAGAGCAATTGTAGATGATTACAAAAACTGCTTTCCTATGTCAAAAAACCAGGTGGAAATATCAAACCAGATTTTTGTTTCATTAAATCTGCAGAGATATTAAAATGGCTCAAAATATAGCTTTAAGTGACAACATAGAAGAATATCTGCTGGATGCTTTTGGCAAAGATTTTTTGGAAAATTACAGAAATTATATTCAAAGTGATGCAAATACTTATATCCGTATTTCAACTGCCGATGGAAACGACGAAGCAATTGTTGAAAGTTTAAAACAATACGGAATAGAACTCGAAGCTCTGCCAAATATCCCTTTTGGATACAGAGTATTAAACGGATTTGAATATATTGGAAAAACACTGGAATTCACTCTCGGTAAATATTATATCCAGAGTCTTTCTTCAATGATTCCTCCGTTAATTTTACAACCAGATTCCGAAGATACTGTTCTCGATCTCTGTGCCGCTCCCGGCTCAAAATCATCCCAGCTTGCGGAAATGATGGAAAACAAAGGCACACTTTACGTTAACGAACCAAATATTAATCGTATAAAAAGTCTGGTATTTAATTTTGATAAAATGAATTTCGTCAACTTTGGCGCAATAAAATATAAAGGTGAACTTTTAAGTAAAGTTTTTGAAAACACCTTTGATAAAATTCTCGTTGATGCTCCCTGCAGCGGACTCGGAATTTTGCAGAAAAAGGGAGAAGTGAGTAACTGGTGGAGTTTACAGCAGGCTGAGAAAATTGCCGAGCTTCAGTTCAGACTTTTACTCAGTGCTCTTAAAATGCTTAAACCGGGCGGAGAAATGATCTATTCCACCTGCACGCTTACTGTTGAAGAAAATGAAGTTACACTAAATAAAATTCTCAGAAAATATCCGGTTGAAATTAAAGAAATTGAACTTCCTGTAAAATCTCACCCGGCTTTCACAAGCTATAACGGGGAAGAGTTAAATCCTGAAATAGCCAAAGCACACCGAATTATCCCCTGGGAAGTTAACTCGGAAGGATTTTTTATCTGTAAACTGAGAAAAACCGGCGAAACAGAACCAACCAGAAAAGCAGATTATAAAAAACGAAACATTGAACTCCTTTCTGCAAAAAGCAAGGATATGAAAAAATATCTGGAACAAATCAGCAGTTATTTTGGAATTCCGCTGGAAATTCTGCAAGGCTTCAAATATATCAGAAAAGGAAATGATTTTAACTTTGTTGATAAAGACTGGTATTCCGATAATTATGATCTCTTTTTACGAATAGGAAGAAAGTTCGGACTTGTAGACAAACGCGATTATGCACACCTGAATTCCTACGCAATACAGGTTCTGGCTCCATACATTACCAAAAATATCATAGAACTTGATAATCCCGACGATCTGAGAAAATATATAGACGGGGGAATAATCAAAAAACAATTTGAGCCGTACGGACAAAAAATTGTGAAGTACAATAATCTCTTTTTCGGGACTGCAATTGCATTTAAAGACGGGTTAAAAAGTCAGTTCCCAAGAGCATTAAGAACCAGCGAAATTATCACTCCGGAAGAAGCTAATAAATAGATTTTCAGAGACAGGTTTTGCCTGTCTCACCCTGTAAAATACGATAAAATTATATGGATATCGTTAATTAATTACTTATTTTAGATTCAGAAATTTGAACATAAAATTCAGGTTATAAAATGAACGAAGCTATCAGAAATTTTTTCTATCCCAAAACCGTTATGGTTGTTGGTGCATCAACGAAACCGGGAAGTATCGGATACGAGTTTATAAATACAATTAAAAGTTGCGGCTATAAGGGAGAGTTACTTCCTATCAACCCAAAAGCCGATGAAATACATGGAATTAAATGTTATCACACAATTGAAGAAGTTGATAAAACTGTTGATCTGGCAGTGGTAATGGTTCCCAAAAAATTTGCCGAAGAAACAATTGATACTATCCTTGCAAGAGGAATAAAATCTATTGTATTAATTACTGCCGGATTTAAAGAAACAGGTGAAGAAGGCGCTGCTGTTGAAGAGAGACTTCTTGCAAAAGTAAAAGCAGCCGGCGCAAGAATGGTTGGTCCTAACTGTATGGGTGTTATCGGAGCCGATCCTTCTGTTAGTCTGAACGCAACTTTTGTTGCCGAACCTGTTTATCCGGGTAAAGTCGGTTTTGCCTCACAAAGTGGTGCATTGGCAGTTACAATTCTTAATCAGACAAGAATAACAAAATTCAAATTTGCTCATTTTATAAGTGTTGGTAACAAAGCTGATATAAATGAAAATGATTTCCTTCACTTCTGGCAGGAAGATGAAAATATAAAAACTTTTGCCTACTACCTTGAAAGCTTTATAAACGGAACCGAGTTTGTAAAACCGTTTATTTTGGGCGAAGTTACAAAACCTTGTATAGTTTTAAAGGCCGGACGCACAGAAAGCGGAATGAAAGCCGCATCTTCTCACACAGGCGCACTTGGCGGCAGTGACAGAGTTGTTGATGCAATTCTTAATCAGGCCGGCGTTATTCGTGCCGATGATGTTCAGGAAATGCTTGATACAGTAAGAGGATTTGAAAATTTCCCTGTCCCTGCAGGTAAAAATGTAGCAATAGTTACAAATTCGGGCGGACCAGGAATTTTATGCGTTGATGCCTGTGAATCTCACGGGTTAAAACTGGCTGATTTATCTGAAGAAACCAGAAATAAATTAAAAGAAATTGTTCATCCTGAAGGAAGTATTGAAAATCCTGTAGATCTTCTTCCGGGCGGAACCGCAGAAGCTTTTGCAGAATGCTGCAAAATTTTAACAGAAGATCCAAATGTAGATGCTGTTATAAATCTTTTCACCGAACCTGTTATGGTAAAAGGTTATCCGGTTCTTGAAGAAGTAAACAAAATAGAATCTGACAAACCAATTGTGCAGATAGTTTACCCTCTTCCTGAAACAACTCCGGAATATTGGGAAAAATCTCAATATCAGCGTCCTTTATTCTTCACAAACGATGCTCCTGCAAAAATATTTGAAAATATGCTGTTTCATTCCAAAGCGCAAAAACGACTTACGGAAAACAGAGAAGAATATAAAAGACTTTTTGCAATTGAAGGTCAATGTCTTCTTATATCTTAAAAAGGATTTATCAGTCAGCAGGAAGTTAACAAAGTTGCGGAAAAATATGAACTGCCGTTAATTACAAGCTTAATTGTAAAACCAAATGAACTTGATTCAGTTGACGAATCATATTATCCTCTTGTGGTTAAGGGGATTTCCAAAGATGTTGTTCATAAATCTGAATTAAACGCTGTTAAGTTAAACATCAAAACAAAAGAAGAATTACACAAAGCTGCAGAAGAAATTTCAGAAAGCTTCAAATCTCACAATTATGAAGTGGAAGAGTACTTGGTTCAGAAATTTGTAAAAACAAAACACGAAGTTCTTGTGGGCGGATTCAGAGATCCTTCATTTGGTCCGATGTTAATGTTTGGTACAGGTGGAAAATATGTTGAAGTAATTAATGACACTTCGATGAAATCTGCGTATCTTTGTGAAGCAGATATTGATGATATGATCAATTCAACAAAAATGGGTGAGTTGCTTAAAGGTGTGAGAGGTGAAGCGCCTGCAAATCTTCCGTCACTCAAAAAGATCATAAAATCTGCTGCAATGATGATGATTGAAAACAAAAATATTGAAGAGTTTGATTTTAATCCGCTAATAATAGATGAAGATGGTGAAATTTACGCTGTTGACATCAGAATAAAAGTTAATTAACCTCTATTGGGTAGAATCACAATCTCCCCAATCAAAAAGGGTCGGAAAATTTCCGACCCTTTTTTTATATCTGAGGTTATTTTAGATTTCCAACTAATTACTTTGTTTTGCAATTAAATTTAATGCACTTCCTGCTTTAAACCATTCTATCTGATTTGAATTTAATGTGTGATTAAAGAATAATTCTTCTTCGATTCCGTCTGAATGTTTCAGAATCCCTTTAACTTTTTCACCCGGAGCCAGATTTTTTAATCCAATAATACTTAACCTGTCATCTTCCTGAAATTTTTCATAATCTGCTGGATTAATAAATTTTAAAGGAAGCATTCCCTGTTTTTTAAGATTTGTCTCGTGAATTCTTGCAAAACTTTTTGCAATTATCACTTTACCACCTAAAAACCGGGGTTCCATTGCAGCTTGTTCACGACTTGACCCTTCGCCGTAGTTATCATCACCAACAACAAACCAATTAATACTTTTTGCTTTATAATCTCTGGCTGTCTGGTGAACAGGTTTATATTCATTGTCGAGCTGACTCTTAACCGCGCCTGATTCATCTGTAAAATAATTTATTGCACCAAGGAACATATTGTCAGATAAATTATCCAGGTGACCTCTGAATTTCAACCAGGGACCAGCCATTGAAATATGATCTGTTGTACATTTTCCTTTTGCTTTAAGAAGCATAGGCATATCCAGATAATCTTCTCCGTTCCATTCGGTAAATTTTTTCAGGAATTGAAGACGTTTACTTTCCGGATTTATAACCACTGAAATTGAATCAGGGTTTTCCGGCGGAGCAATATAACCTTCAAGATCTTCTTCAAATCCGTTAAGAGGAAGTTCATCACCAAACGGAGGATCAAGTTTTATCTTTTCACCATTTTCATTTTCCAGATAATCAGTTTCTGGATTAAATGTAATTTTACCTGCTATGGCAAGTGCGGTTGTGATTTCCGGACTCGCAATAAATGCCAGCGTATTTGGATTTCCGTCATTTCTTTTTGCAAAGTTTCTGTTAAAAGAGATAACAATAGAATTTCTTTCTCCGCTGTCATTATCAATTCTTTCCCACATTCCTATGCAGGGCCCACAGGCATTTGCAAGAACGGTTCCGCCAAAATCTGTTAAGGTTTTTAATTGTCCGTCACGTTCAATTGTTGCTCTTACCTGTTCAGAACCGGGAGTAATATTAAAGAGTGATTTTGCTTTTAATCCCTTTGCCATTGCCTGTTTTGCAATATTGGCTGATCTGTCGATATCTTCGTAACTTGAGTTTGTACAACTCCCGATAAGTGCAACTTTAAGTTCTTCAGGAAAATCATTTTCCCTGGCCGCTGTTTTCATATCTTCGAGAGTCCAGGCAGCGTCAGGAGTAAAAGGTCCGTTCAGCAATGGTTTTAACTCGTCGAGATTAATTTCAATTACCTGATCGTAATATTTTTCAGGATTGGAAATTACGTCATCATCTGCCACAAGAAATTGTTTGTTTTCATTTGCAAGATCAGCAACATCATTACGTTTGGTTTTTCTGAGGTAAGCTTCCATTTTTTCATCGTAAGGAAAAACAGAACAGGTTGCGCCTATTTCGGCTCCCATATTACAAATGGTTGCCTTTCCTGTACAGGAAATAGATTTTGTACCTTCGCCAAAATATTCAACTATACAGTCGGTTCCGCCTTTTACGGTCAGGAGTCCGGCCACTTTAAGAATAACATCTTTTGGCGATACCCATCCTGAAAGACTTCCGGTAAGTTTAATGCCTATTAGTTTGGGCCATTTAAGTTCCCACGACATTCCCGCCATAACATCAACAGCATCTGCGCCGCCGACACCAATGGCACACATTCCGAGTCCGCCGGCATTAGGCGTATGAGAATCTGTTCCAATCATCAATCCGCCCGGAAAAGCGTAATTTTCCAGAACAACTTGATGAATAATTCCGGCTCCTGCTTTCCAGAACCCGACTCCATGTTTTTGGGAGGTTGTTTTTAAAAATTCAAAAACTTCTGCATTTTCTGCATTGGCAACTTCAAGATCCTTCGAAGCGCCGATTTTCGCTCTAATAAGGTGATCGCAATGTACTGTGGAAGGAACCGCTGTTTTTTTCTTTCCGGCAAGCATAAACTGCAATAATGCCATCTGCGCGGTTGCATCCTGCATTGCAACTCTGTCAGGTGCTAGTTCTACGTAATCTTCTCCTCCTTTAAATTCTCTTTCGAGATCGTTCCAAAGGTGAGAGTACAGAATTTTTTCGGCCAGTGTTACAGGGCGTTTCAAAATTTCTCTTATCTTTTCGTTCTTCGTTCTTAACCCGCTGTACGCACTTTTAATCATCTCAAAGTTGGCTGTCATAGTGCACCTTTCAATTAATTCTACATCTATTTATTATCGTATAAAATTCTCTCGGTAAGTTCGCAGATAATATGTGCAATTGTAATATGGCCTTCCTGAATTCTCTGGGTGCTGTTTGAAGGAACAACAATTGCCTGATCTACCATTGACAAAAGTTTTCCGCCGGTTCCACCTAAAAAGCCAATAACTTTAACATTTTTTTCTTTTGCTTTTTCAACTGCTTTAACAACGTTTCCAGAGTTGCCGCTGGTTGAAATTGCAATCAATACATCGTTGTCGTTTCCGAGTCCTTCAACATTTCTGGCAAACACATTTTCATAACCTATATCATTTCCGCCTGCTGTAAGGTTTGATGTATCTGTAGTTAAGGCTACTGCAGCTATTGCCGGGCGATCAAGATCGTGTGAGAGTCTGATCATAAACTCGGCTGCAATGTGACAAAGCGCATGAGCGCTTCCGCCGTTACCACATAAAAGGAGTTTTTTTCCGTTTTTAAACGCGTCTACCAAAATGTTTACAGATTGTTTAATATCATCGCTACATTCCTGTACGATTTTCAGTTTTATTTCCGAACTTTCGACAAGTTGTTCTTTAATAAAATTCTCTACGTTCAATTCTTTCTCCTGCAAAAAAGTTAATTAGGATAATTTATACTATTTAATCACGTAAATATACAAACGAATTGTTAAAGATATTAAACTTTGTTATAATACAGATAACAATTGTCCGGATTAACTTATTCTTCGATATGAAACCATTATTAAACTTTATTAAACAATATCTGAAACTGATTTTAACCATATCGGTAATTTTGTTTGTACTGATTTTTATAACTCTTTTCCTTTACGAACAAAACAGAAAAAATACTCTTCTCGAAGAAAGATTAAACAAACTGGAAACATTAAAAAAACAAAATGTTTCTTCGCCAGATCAACTTTATGCTGAATCACGTGTATTAATTAAAAATCAAAAATATGATGCAGCTCTTGAAAAATTGTTGCAGCTTAAATCAAATTATCCGTACTGGCATACAAAAATGGTAAACAGTTCAATTACTGTTGTAAAGCAGATCAACGAAAAACAGGATAAAGCACAATCAGAATTGGAACAAAAACTGGATCAGCTTGCTTCTTCTGAAAATCCGGAAGCTTTGGTCGACAGCAACTCAGAAATGGTTACCACGGGCGGTGAAAGAAAATTCAAATTCAGAAAATTTGAATATCAGGATACAAAGTTTCCTTTGAAAACTTCCAACTCAGGATATTCCAGATAGAATAAAACGGGAATGACAAAAAATTCCGACGGATCAATAACAGGCGCGTCAAACGATTTTGCTTTTAAGAAATTTGATTTTGAGGATAAACGCTACAAAAAAAATATTAAACCTGTTCCTGACGGGAGTCAGATAAATTCTCAAAATAAAAACTCTTCAAGATCGAAAAAAGATTTTAAGAAACACGAGTTTGAAGATGACAGATATAAAAAGAAAATTTCTCCTGCCGTAAAAAAATCTTCCGGTGATAAAACAACAAAAGATACTTTACGAAAAAAGAAAAAATTTGATTATGAAGATCCAAGATATAAAAAATGACCTTTTAACAAGGTCATTTTTATTTTAAACAAGAATATCTTCTTCAATTAAAGGTTCTTCTTCCGATCTGTCTTTTTTGGTATTCCCGACAAAAACTACATTTGGCGGAATTTCCGGTTTGTAATCCGGCATCTCTTCCATCCTTACTTTAACAGAATCAAATATCATCGGACTCGGATTAGGATCGTTCTTAACTTTTTTACTGTTATATTTTACTATCTTTCTACTCCACCATCCTAAAATCCACCAGATTGGAATTAACGGATTATGTTTTTCACCAAGAGGATTTCCTTTTGGCAACCTCAATAACTCTTTGTAATCAAATTCTATATCCGTGAGAGTCTGCAGTTCTTTTATCATCCAGTGAAGTGTAACATCTGATAACCCTCTTTGCGGATAACTTCCGCCAATATCGGAATGAACTCCGGCAAACCAGACTTCCCTGAATTTTTCTCCGTTTTTGTATCCCCAATGATTGGGACGATACTGACTCCTTTTTTCATCAATTGAAACTGCATGTCTGCCCATTTTAACAATGTTATTATAAAAAGTGTGCGGCAAAACAATTCTTCGTCTGATCCACCCGATACTTTTTACAGTGTCCCACACTCCGATAAAATGGATGTCTACTTTTCTTGAAAAAACTTTTTTAAATCCGGCTGCTCTGCGCCACTCCGGTTCAAATTTACCGCCTGAATAAAAGGGAATAAAAAAAGCCATACTTCTTTTAATCTGATGCAAAATTCCTCTTTGTCCCTTGTAGATGTTAAATGCGTAGGGGATAAGGTTTTCACTTCCCGGTTTTAACAACCCGAGCATTTTGATAAATCCTGCAATAGCTCTTGCAGTGTATGAGCCGCGGCTAAATCCAAAGAGATAAATTTTATCGCCATCTTCATAATGGTTCATCAAAAATTTGTAGGCTTCAGTTACATTTTTTGTAAAACCGTAGCCGAATGCCAGACCCAAAATTTTTGTAAACAGTTTTACTATTGGCAATTGCGTTCCGGGTGCTGCAAATGTTCCTACTCCGGGATCGTAAAAAACTATTTGTTTATCACTGTCATCTTTTTTTAATACCCTTACCAGTCTGATGACGTTGGTATTATTTTTTGCCCGGTATTCGTTACCGGTTCCGTCACAACAAACGATGATATTCTTACCTGCCATAAAAAACTCTCCGTTTGATTTATAATTCCCTTGCCAAAAGCAAAATAACATTTGTCGGGTTCAATGGAAACAAATAAAAGTGATAAGCGGAAAATTTAATATTGGAAGAAGGGTATAAAAAAACCCCCGATAAATCACCGGGAGTTATTAAAATTTGATTTATCTATTCGCCTTTAAGACTAAGAGAAATTCTTTCCTTTTTAATATCGATACCAATTATTGTAACTTCAATAATATCACCAACATTAAGCAGGTCGAGAGGATTTTTAACATATTTATTTGCAATTTGAGAAATGTGCAACAGACCGTCGTGTTTAACACCTATATCAACAAAGGCGCCAAAATCAACTACGTTTCTTACTGTTCCGTTTAATTTCATTCCTTCCTGCAAATCTTCGATTCTAAGAACATCACTTCTTAAAATAGGTTTCGGCATTTCTTCACGAGGATCTCGCCCCGGTTTTTTAATGTTGTCAATTATATCAATTAATGTTGGTTCACCAACACCAATTTCGTCTGCTATTTTTACAGAGCCTTTGCTGTTAACATACATTTCAACCATACTGCCGGATGTTGTAATTTCAGCAGGAGCAACTCCGCAAAGTCCGAGAAGTTTTTCAGTTGCAGAATATGATTCCGGATGAATTGATGTATTATCAAAAGGATTTTCACCATTTGGAATACGAAGGAAACCGGCACACTGTTCAAATGCTTTTTCTCCGAGTCCGGTAACTTTCATTAACTCTTCACGGTTACTGAATTTACCTTCTTTTTCTCTGTAACGGATAACTGCGTTGGCTATACGTTTGTTGAGTCCGGAAACATAAGTAAGCAGCGAAGATGATGCTGTGTTCAAATCAACACCAACATAGTTCACACAACTTACAACCACGTCATCTAGGTTTTTAAGCAGCATCTTCTGATCAACATCGTGCTGATACAACCCGACGCCAATAGATTTCGGATCTATTTTTACAAGCTCTGCAAGGGGATCGAGCACTCTTCTTGCAATTGAAATATTTCCGCGCATACTTGCTTCAAGATCAGGAAATTCCTGCTTTGCAATTGGCGAAGCTGAATAAACAGAAGCACCTGCTTCACTTACAACAAGATAGTGGCAATCCAAATTATTTGAATTAATAATATCTGCAACCATTAATTCTGTTTCTCTGGAAGCTGTTCCGTTACCAATTGCAATTAATTTAACATCATATTCTTTTACAAGTTTGATAATAAGTTCTTTTGCCTGAGCCATTCTTGCCTGAGGCTTGTGCGGATAAATTGTATGTCCTTCTAAATATTTCCCGGTCTGATCGATAACCGCAATTTTAGAACCACTTACATAACCGGGATCAATTCCCATAATTTTAACATTGGCTATTGGCGGCTGTAGTAAAAGCTGACGAAGGTTTGATGAAAAAATATTTACCGCATGTTCGTCTGCTTCTTCAGTTAAATAGTTTCTTACTTCTTTTTCAAGTGAAGGATAAATAAGTCGTTTAAACGAATCGTCAACAATATCTGCAAAAATTTCATCAAACGAAGTCTCTTCATTTCCGAAAAACTCATCAAAGATATCATTTAACACATCTTCTTTTTCAAAACTTAAAGCAACTTTAAGAAACTTATCCCTTTCACCGCGATTAACTGCAAGAGTCTGGTACTGTTTTATTTGTTTTATATCAATTCTGAAATCGTGATAAATTTCATAAACATCTTTTTTCTTTGGAGCAATATCTTCTTTTTTAGGGTTTGCTTTTTCAGAAACAACAAGTGATTCAGTTAATAAAAACTCTCTTACAACCTGTCGTACATCAGCTGTATCACTAATCATTTCAGCAATAATATCTTTTGCTCCGCGAAGCGCATCTTCAATGGTGTGAACTTCTTTTTCTGGATTTATAAACTCTGCGCATTTGGCATCAAAATCACCTTCAAAAGTTTTATTTTCAAGCATAAATAATGCAAGAGGTTCCAGACCTTTTGATTTTGCAATGGTTCCGCGTGTTTTTCTTTTAGGTTTATATGGAAGGTATAAATCTTCAACTTCCTGCAGTTTTACTGCTGCTTCAATTCTTGCTTTTAATTCATCTGTAAGTTTGCCCTGTTCTTCAATACTGTTTAATACAGTTTTTTTCCTCTCTTCCAATAGTGTCAGATAGTTGTAGCGGTCCTCAATTTCTCTCAGCACCTCTTCATCCAGTCCGCCTGTTTTTTCCTTTCTGTATCGGGCTATAAAAGGAATTGTGGCTCCTTCGCTGAATAAATCGATAACTGCCTTTACTTGTAAATCATTGAGATTTAACTCCGCTGCAATGGCTAAATTAATATTCATCTTTGACCTTTGTATTATTGAACGCACAAATCAAAGACTAATTTTTTTCAGAATCAAGTTGAAAAAATGAAAGATTGTCGTTGTTCTTTTCTCAGGAAGGATCTTTTTTTCCGTTCAGTATTAAAACATCTTCACATAATTCAGATGAATAATTATAAATATGTTTAAGTTCATTAAGAATTGTATGGATATTCAGAACCGCTTCCAGATTTCCGTTTTGGTCTTTTACAGCATCCATTAAATGTCTGATATTAAAATCGATCATATCAACAAAATTAGCTTCTGATGAAATAATTCGCTCTGCAAGTTCAACATCATTTACAATAAAAGCATCAAATGAAGATTTCATAATATCCAGCGTGTAATATGTTGATTCATATATTTCGGTAAGTTCAAAATTAATTTCAAATTTAGAGTGTTTTTCAACAAGTTTTGTTAATGCTAAAATAGAGTTGCCGTAATTTTTGAACAGAAGATTTATTTTCAGAAACAATAAAACATCGCGTAAATCGTTTGCAACAGGCTGAGTAAGCACAAATATTTTACTGCAGTTTCTTTCCACACTTCCTTTTAAAAATGCAATCTCTTCTTCTTTTTCAAAAATCAGCTTTAGTTTATTTTCATCAAATTGTTTGAACGATTCGTGAATCAGTTCAAATTGTTCGTCAACCAGACTGCAAATTTTTATCAGCTTGGTTTTAATTTTCTCCATCTGTGTATCAAAAACTCTTTCCATATTGCTATCCGAATCTTCCTGTTAAATAGTCCTCTGTCTGCTTATTTATCGGGTTTGTAAACATTTTTGTTGTCTTCTGATGCTCTATTAATTGTCCCATATAAAGAAACGCCGTAAAATCGCTTATTCTGGCCGCCTGCTGAATATTATGTGTTACAAGCAAAATTGTATGTTTCTCTTTTAATTCAAAAATAAGTTCTTCAATTTTATTTGTAGAAATCGGATCGAGCGCACTTGCAGGTTCATCAAAAATAAGTATATCCGGGTTGTTCATTAGTGCGCGGGCAATACATAATCTTTGTTGCTGACCCGCAGAAAGGTTAAGCGCATTTTCATTTAACCGATCTTTTATTTCGTTCCACACGCCTGCTTTCTGACAAGTTTCTTCAATAATTTCATTCAATCTTTCAGGAGCTTTAATTCCCTGCAGTTTTGGTACAAATGCCAGATTCTCATAAATTGTTGACGGAAAAAGATTTGAACTCTGAAAAACCATTCCCACAAGTTTACGCAGATTTACAACATCTATATTATTTTTGTAGATATTTACATTATCGACAAAAACTTCGCCTGTAAAACGAAACCCGATTATTAAATCGTTCAGACGATTAATCATTTTCAAAAATGTTGTTTTACCACATCCCGAGGGACCAATAAGTGCGGTTACTTTATTTGAATGTATATCAATAGATACGCTGTTAAGCGCCTGTGTATAATTATAAAACACACTCAAATTTTTAACATTTATCTTGATATCTTCCATCAACTGTTTCCTCTGAGTTCAGCAAGAACTTTTCTGAATTTATATCTGTAATAAAATGCAATTATATTTAATCCCAATGTTAACAAAAGCAGCACAAGTACGGTTCCGTATTGTATTGGTCTGGTAAGCTCAGGGTGCGACGACTGGGTTGCAAGTCCGAAAATATGATACCCCAGATGCATAAACTGATCAAGCGGATTTATCATTGAAAAGCTGAACAAGCCAACATCAACTTCGGCAATTGGTAAATTGGGCATAAAAAAGGCACAGCCTAAAAACAGCAACGGAGCTGTTTCTCCAATTCCTCTGCTTACGGCCAAAATTACACCGGTAATTATTCCGGGTCTGGCCTGAGGCAGAACAACTTTTTTTATCATCTGCCATTTACTTGCTCCGAGTCCGAGAGCGGCTTCTCTCTGACTGGCAGGAATTGCTTCAAGAGCGTCAAGAACCGGAATAACTATATAAGGCAGAATTAAAACTGCAAGAGTTGCAGATGCCCACAACATCACGGGCTGACCAAAAAGGAGTCCGGTTTCAAAAATTGCATCCAGGTTATTCCCTACAAACAACACGAAAAAACTCATTCCGAACAAACCAAACACAACAGGAGGAACGCCTGCAAGATTGTTAACCGAATACTTAAAAACATAACGAAACGTTTTCATTTCGGAATATTCATTTATATAGATAGCAGAACAAATTCCCACAGGTACTGCCATTAAAATCATTAAAACAACAACGCTTAAAGTCCCGAAAATTGCTGGCCCGATTCCTCCTTCAGTCATATTATTTTTTGGAACAGAAGTAAGAAACTCCCAATTTATCACTTCACCGCCGGCGAGTATCAGTTTTCCTAAAAAGAGAAAAAGAACCGCAAACACGGAATAAGCAACTATTCTTATCGTGAATTCGAAAATATCGAACTGCTTTGCGTCGGTTTGTTTAATTAATCTGTTTGAGTTCACTTTTGCTAAACTTTTTAGTTAAAATCTGAGCTGCTATATTTAAAATAAACGACAGGGAAAAAAGAAGTATCCCGATAAAAAAGAGCGCGTAGTAATGCTCCGACTGATAAGAGACTTCTCCCATTTCCGCGCCAATTGTGGCGGTCATTGTTCTTGCACTTTTGAGTAAATTAGCAGATATGGAAGCTGCATTTCCGGAAACCATTAAAACAATCATAGTTTCACCAATTGCGCGGCAGAAACCAATAATTATCCCTGAGGAAATTCCTCCAATTGCCGCCGGAAAAGTTACATATTTTAATGTCTGCCATTTTGTTGCACCAAGCGCGTAACTTCCCATTCGTATCTCTTTTGGAATTCTGCTAAGTGCTTCCTCTGTTAAAGAAGCAATAAGCGGAATCACAATAAAAGATAACCCGAGCGCTGCAACAAATGCGTTGAGTCTGTTTTCAGGTGAAAAAAGATCCTCAAACAATACTGATCCAAGTGCCAGCATAAAAAAGCCAACTACAACAGTCGGGATGCCGGTAAACATCTCAATTGCCGGTTTTAAAATTTCACGCAACCGGCCTCCGGCAAATTCCGAAAGATAAATTCCGGTAATTACTCCGCAGATTGTAGAAATAATTACGGCAGGAACCGATGTAAGAAGTGTTCCTGTTAAAAGAGGAATTATGGAATATCTCACATTTTCAGAAGTGGGGAACCATTCGCCATTTTCAAAAGCAAATATTTTTGAAAACTCTATATGCTCAAGTATCTTCAAACCTTCGTTCAGAATAAACAAAAACATCACAATCAGAATTAAAGCAACAATATAGCTGTTAATTCTGAAAAAATAACGGATTGCCTTTCGTTCAAAACTTTGCCGAAAGGTCATCTCCTTTGCGTATGGATTTGTGACTGAGTTTTTATTCATCTTGTTTTTGTAATGGAATAAAGCCTGAATCTTCTATTATTTTCTGTCCAAAATCAGATCTGAGAAAATTTATAAAATCGAGTACTTCCTGTTTACTTTCCGTGTTTATGTAGCAATGTAATTGTCGCGACAAAAAATATGTTTCATTTTCAATTGCGGTAAAATCAATTTTTCCGTTAACAATAGGAGAAATCATTTCTCTGTTTTCATCTGCGGCTATTTTCAAAATCTTCACATCTTCCCGGTTTCTGAAATAACCAATTCCGCCATAACCAATTCCATAATTATCGTGCGATACAGCCTGGGCAACAGCAGATGTTCCCTGAAGAAGCTGAATTCCGGTTGAAAAATCTACAGAATGGCTTTTTTTATCAAAATTAAGGACTTTTTTACGGAAAAATTCATACGTACCGCTGCTGTTTTCGCGACTATAAAGAATTATTTTTTTGTCTTCACCACCAACCTGATTCCAGTTTGTGATTTTGCCTGAATAAATTTCCATAAGTTGTTTTACGGTAAGACTTTCAACCGGGTTTGAAGAGTTCACAATAACAACAACGCCGTCAAGACCCACGGGAATTTTTTCAAATTTGCGATTATGTTTATTTATCAGCTGAATTTCTCTTGTTTTAAGAGATCTGCTGATATTGGCAATGTTTGCGGTTCCGTTGATAAGTGCAGCTATGCCGGTTCCCGAGCCGCCACCGGAGAGACTAATTGACACATTTTTGTTTTCCGACATATACTTTTCGGCGGCAAGCTGTACAAAATTAAGCATTGTATCAGATCCTTTTATAGAAATGCGGGTCTTGTTTTTGCTTGTACAGCCTGAAAAAAGAGTAAAAAAAGCTAAAAATATTACACTCAGATATATTTTCAATTTTTCCGGCATTCTTTAAAATAAATAATCCTGTAAATATAATCCTTAACTAAATATGAGAAGATTAAATTATTGTTAATTCTAATATTTTGCTATTCATAAAGAAATTTCTTGGAATAAACTTAATCCTTATTTAATTTTAGCCCGAAAAAGAATTTTTATTTAAATAAAAGAGTAAATTTATGCCATCTTTTTTTCAATCCTGGCTGCCTTTCATTTATTTGTACGGAGTCGGGGGTCTTTTTTTCTTGATCGGAATGATTCTCATTCGCAAGAGCGGTGCAATTGATATGCAAAAAAAGCAACATCGTTTTTGGTGGAAAGTTTTAATTTTCGGTTTCATCTATTTTATGTTAATTCACGCCTTTTTCACAATAGCAGCTTTATACTTATAACCTATGGAAACATTTCATAATATTGGAACATCGACAGACTGGATTGTAATGGTGGTCTACTTTGCGGCAGTTATGCTGTTTGGTAGTTATTTCGGCCGTTATAACAAGTCAACACAGGATTTCTTTTTTGGCGGAAGAAGATTTGCCTGGTGGCTTATAGCCTTTTCAATTGTTGCTACCGGAGTTGGTAGTCACAGTTTTGTAAAATATTCTGCCAAGGGATTTGAGCACGGATTTTCATCTACAATGACATACATCAATGATTGGTTTTTCATCCCGTTTTTCTTGTTTGGATGGCTGCCTATTATTGTATACTCAAAAATCAGATCTATCCCCGAATACTTTGAAAAACGTTTTAGTCCGAGTGCCCGTTTTCTGGCAACGGTTCTGCTCCTGTTCTATATGATAGGATATATAGGAATAGGATTTTTAACTCTTGGAAAAGCATTTTTACCAATGCTTCCTGAGGCAGTGCCTTTATTAGGACAGGTAACCTTAATGAAAGCAGTAATTGTAATTGCTATCATTACAGGTATTTATATCACTTTTGGCGGTCAGACCGCTGTAATTTTCACAGATCTTTTACAGGGATTTATCTTGCTGTTTGCCGGATTCCTTGTATTTTTTCTTGGCGTTTCTTATCTGGGAGGTTTCGATGTTTTCTGGAATCTGTTACCAACAGAATGGAAATTGCCGCTCGCACATTTTAATGAACCCTCGAGTTTTAACTTTGTGGGGATATTCTGGCAGGACGGTGTAGCCGGTTCGGTTGGATTCCTGTTTATGAATATGGGATTAATTATGCGTTTTATGGCTACAAAATCAGTTGATGAAGGAAGAAAAGCAGCTACTTTCAACATTATAGCAATGCTTCCGTTATCAGCAGTTGTTGTTGGCGGTGCAGGATGGCTTGGTAAAGCAATTTCACTTCAAAACCCTGAAGTTGTGAGTCCGAATACCTCACCTGACCAGATTTTTGTAGTTGTTGCGAACATTATTTCAAGTCCGGGTATGTTCGGATTTATTATGGCAGCACTTACGGCAGCATTAATGTCAACAGTAGATACATTAATAAATGCAACTGCTGCAATTTATATTAACGATATTTACAGACCACTTAAAAAAGTTTTTGCTAAAGAAGATCAGCCAAAACTTCCTGTGGCAAAAGAAGAGAAAAAAGAATTAAATGCAGCAAGACTTGCATCTGTTGCTATTACAATTCTTGGTGTAATTTCCGTTCTTGCTTTCAAAAACTTCCCTACGGTTTATGAAGCTCACGGATATTTCCATTCAACATTAACTCCTCCACTTGTGGTAGCAATCTTTTTTGGTATTTTCTGGAAAAGATTTACCCCTGCAGCAGTTATATCAACTTTTGTAGGTGGTGTTGCCTTAATGATCTTAGGAGCAAACAATCCGGCTGAAGTTATAGGATTTTTCGATCATGGAATAGAATTTAATCCTGATCATCCTTATTCCTATATCAGAGCCTTTTATAATACACTTGCCTGCGGCAGTATTGCAATAATTGTAACACTTACCACAGCTAAGCAACGTAAGATTGTTGAAGCGATAAAATCGAAATCTAATGCAAAAGCAATTATTTATTCTCTTTTAGGAGTTGCAATTGCTTTATTTATATTAGTAATTTTCGGTATCGGATATTTAAGTCTATTACTTGTTGCTTCATTTGTTTTAACTGCCATTTCGGCAATAACAGTAACTTACTTTGTTAAATATGATCCTGACAAACAGATTGAAGGTTTAACAGCCTGGTCTGTTGCCAGAGCAAAAGAAATGTTCAAAGGATCCAAAGTAAATGAGCGCGAAGGGGAAATTATTACTGTTAACTTTAAAGTAATTGATTCTGAAGAAGATATTGTTTCTGTTTCAGTAGCCGATATGCAAAGAATGGCAGCTGATCCGGGAGACCTTGTTTATGTTTGTGACAAGAGAAAATATCTTGGCGGTTTGAAATCTATTCACTCGGTTCTTGGTAAGCCTCATAACGAGGACGGGGTGGTGTACTTGAATAAAGGACAAATAGAGAGTGGTGTGTTCCAAAATGGAAGAGCATTAACCATTGAAAAAGAGATGTAACAGAATGAGGTAAAAAGGGAAGCATAGCTTCCCTTTTTTTATGATTTATTATTTTTTTCTTCTAATCTGCGGGCAACAATTTCTGGCACAAAACAACTTACATCGCCTTTAAATTCTGCAAGGTTTCTTATTATTGTAGAGTTAAGGTAGGTATATTTTTCGTGTGGCATTAAAAAAATGATTTTTATATCATCAGCAATTTTTCTGTTCATAAGAGCCATCTGAAATTCATATTCAAAATCACTCACAGCTCTTAAACCTCTTATCATACCAATAGCGCCTATTTGCCTGGCGTGATCAACAACAAGGCCGTCAAAAGAATCTACTTTTACATTTTTAAAATGTTTTGTGCTCTCGCTAATCATCTCTAAGCGTTCTTCAACAGAAAACAAATTTGTTTTAGCAAGATTTTTTGCTATTGTAATAACAACCTCGTCAAACAGTTCACTGGCTCTTTTTACAATATCAATATGTCCGTTCGTAATAGGATCAAATGTTCCCGGGTAAATAACTCTTTTCATTGTTTTTGTTTTTTTAGTTAAAAATTTATTTAGTTATCCTGTTCTTCTTCGTTATCCCACTGATAAATCAAGCTGTCACCCATACGTTTCATAGGTTCTCGGCCAAAGGCTTCAACATCTTCATCTTTGGTTTGTACAGATCTTTCAATAATCATAACCCCTTCTTCGGTCATCATATTACTTTTCAGAATATTTTCCACAACCTCGTGAACATCATTATGAAAAAAGGGAGGATCGGCCAAAATTAAGTCATACTTTACAGATGTTTCTCTTTTTGAAAAAGCTACAGCGCTCATTTTAAAAACAGAGCATTCTTTTTCAGCGTTCAAGACTTTTATATTATTTTCCAGATTTTTGTAAACCTGATAATTTTTCTCAACAAAATACACTTCTTTGGCACCTCTGCTCAAAGCTTCAAATCCAAGTGAACCGGAACCTGCGTAAATATCGCAGACTTTCAAATCGTCAAATCCGATGTAATGGTTCAGATAGTTAAAAAGGGATTCTTTTACTTTTTCCGTGGTGGGTCTGACCAGATCCGATTTTGGCATTTTTACAACTCTTCCGCGTAATCTGCCTGCTACTATTCGCATTTAAACTCATATCCTTTTATTAGAAGAACGTAAAATACAATAAATTTACAAATTGATAAAACTTATTATTTAAATACTAGTTATACGTATTCCAATATATAAATGCCGCCATTGAACGCCAGGGCGCGTACCGGTTGCCAATTTCAACAAGCTCTTTTTTTGTCGGATATTCTTTTATTTTGTGAAATTTTTGAACCGCCAGAGCAAGTGCGTTATCTCCGTATGGCCAGATATCGGCTCTTTTCATACAAGCCATCAGATAAATATTTGCTGTCCAGTCACCAACTCCCTTAATGGAAGTAAGAGTTTTAGTTGCTTTCTTGTTATCCATTTTTTTCAGCGCTTCCAGATCAAGTTCACCTGATACAACAGCCTGTGAAATATTTTTGCAATATTTAATTTTTGAATAACTCAAACCAACTTCCCGAAGTTTTTCATCATCTGCTTTCAGAATATTTTGCGGGGTCACTTTTTTTAAGGTCTTCTTGAATCGTTCAAAAATAGAGGCAGCAGCTTTTACAGAAAGCATTTGTTCCACAATAATATTGATAAGTGTTTCAAATCCTTCTGGTCTTGTCCAAAGTTTCGGATTTCCAAACTCTTTTATAAGTTTAGCTAAAAGCGGATCTGTTTTGATTAAAAACTCAACTGCTTCTTTTTTATTTCCTGCGTATAGTTTTTTCTTTTCTGTCATATTTTTACAGTGGAAAATTTTAGAATAAATGTTGTGCCTTTACCTACTTCACTTGTTACTGAAATTTCACCATTATTTTTTTCAACAAACTCTTTGCATAAGATTAATCCGAGTCCACTGCCCGGCTCACCATTTGTACCGCTTCTGTGAAGATTACTGTCTATACTAAAAAGTTTTTGCTGATTTCTTTCTTCAATTCCAATACCGGTATCACTAATTTCAATTTTAGCTTTCCCGTTTTCTCTTTTTGCAGTTACTTTTATTTTACCATTTTCAGGTGTAAACTTAATTGCATTTGAGATAAGATTCTGCAAAACCGAAACAACCGTATTTTTATCAGCAAACAGATTTATTGTTTCATCTATGTAGATGGCCAAATCAATTTTTTTCGATTTGATATTATTTTCAACAAGAGAAAATATATCGCTGAACACCTGCTTTAACAGAAACTTCTCTTTTTTTATTACAAGCTCACCTTTTTGCGATCTGGCCCAGTTCAGCAAATTGTTAAGCAGCTCATAAATCTTGGCAGATGAATTATCCAACATTGTTACAATTTCTTTTTTTTCATTTTCACTAAGTTTATCGTAATCATCTCTTAACATCGATGTATAATTCATCACCGTTCCAAAAGGATTTCTTAAATCGTGTGAAATGATAGAAAAAAATCTGTCTTTGGTTTGAACCAGTTCTTCCAGTTTTCTGTTTGAAATTGCTTTTATTCTGTAACTTCTTAAAGTGAAAACCAAAACAAAAATAACCAGAACTATTATCACAGCCAGGTAAACATTATTTCTTTCTTTATAAGAAATTTGAAGTCGTAAATTTTTATTCTCTTCAATTGTTTTCTGCATTTCATATCTGGCTTTAAGCTCTTCAATTTGTCTGTGACTCTCTTCATTATACAAACTATCCTTAAGAGCCGCGTAACTCTTAAAATAAAGAAGCGAGTTTTTAGAATTGCTTCTTTCATTAAAATAAGCAGAATAGCTTTTATAAATCTCCATTAAAGTGTTTCGCAGATTAATTTTTTTTGCCAGTTCAAGACCGGAATCAAGATTCTGTTTTGCCAGTCTGAATTTCTTTTGAGCAATGTAAATATCAGCCAGATGAAGATATGCATGTGTTAAATTGTTTTTATCGTTACTGTTAATAAGCATTGGAATAGATTCAAGATAAACATCGGCTGCTTTTTCATATTGTTTTTGCTGACGAAGAATTTCACCCATTTGAATTTTTGTTGCTGCATAAAGGGCGGGATTTACCGAATCGGCTCTCTTTAACATTTTTTCCGTTTCGTAAAGATATCTTTCGGCAAGTGTATATTTTTTCTTTAAAGTATAAGCTTCCGCCATATACTGATAAACTCTCGAAAGTCCGAATGTATCATTTGCCTGCTCACGTATTGCAATAACCCTTCTGAAATATTCTATTGCTTCATCAGGGTCATTTTCCATTAACAGTAATCGACCCACATTTAATGCAGAGTAGGCATACCCGCTTTTGTCATCAATTTCCTCAAACATTTTTATGCTGTTAATGAAGTTGACCATTGCCATTTCAAGATTCCCCAGCAACATATCAACAGTACCGATATTTCTGTAGGTATGAGCAATTTGATCTTTTTCATTTGTTCTTAATGCAGCATCAAGTGCAAAATGCAGATAGTGACAGGCGGTGTCATATTCCGCCCTGTCTCTGTGTATAAGTCCGATAAAATTATATGCTTTTGATATTCCTGTTTCATCATCAATATTTTTTGCCAGATCAAGTGCCTGTTTTCCGTAAAACAAAGCTTCATCAAACCTTGAATCTTTACGGAGCTTGTCTGTAAGAACATTTAACGCTTCCACCTTTTCAGGATTTTCTCCAAGGTTGTTTGCTAAATCTTTCAAGCTGTCAATATTGGCTATCTGAGCAAAAATACCAGAATATGCTATATATATCAGTAACCACAATAATTTCATTCGACTCACCTAAATGTGGATAAATAACGTCATAAGATAATTAAATATATCAATTAAATTATTATCGTAGCCGATACCAATTAATATAGAATTTTTGTAATTTCAGTAATATCATCAAGCTGATACCAGCATCCTTCAAAATTTCCGCCTGTAGTAAACCCCTGAGGAATAACAACGCAATTTATTTCAGCTGCCAAAGCAGCTTTTAATCCGCGCTCGGAATCTTCCACAATTATCACTTCATCTTTTTTCAACCCCATTTTTTCGAGTCCGTACAAATATGGTTCCGGATCCGGTTTGGAATTTTTGTAATCTTCTCTTACAAGATGAAAATCAAAATAGTGTAAAACTTCCGTGTTATTATGAATTGCATCAAAATGTTCTCTTCTGCAGCTTGTTACAATTCCAAGTCTGTAATTTTCCGATAGTTTTTTAATTACGTTTTTTACATCTGGCAGAAGCGTGTTTTTTTCATAAATAAGATCAAAATAATTTTTATTTCTCTCTGCTTTATATTTTTCTATTTCTTCCTGCGGAATGTTTTTATCTTCCAGAAAATGCCAGGCTCCTCGTCCCTGACGCAGAAAATATTCAACAAAATCAGCTTTGGTTAATTCTATGCCTGCTTTTTCCAAAACCTCTTTTGTTGTCTGATAATATAAATGTTCGGTATTTACCAATACGCCGTCATTATCAAATAAAATACCTTTTATCATCTTCTCTCCTCAAATAAACAACGTGCGAAATAAAACAATTTTATGATAGTTTTCAATAGCATAAAAGGGAATCCGTTATCTTTAATTAAAGACTATTAAAAAGAGTACGATATTCAGTTAAAACCAGATATTTATTTTCAGGAGATGAAAATGAGACTCTTTACAATTATCATTTTAATAACTGCTTTTTCCTTTGCACAAGAGAACAAACCAACAGATAAAAGCTGGCTCGATTTCTGGATCGGGAAATGGAAACTTGAGTGGACAGACAAAAACGGTTCCACCGGAAAAGGTTCCTGCGAAATAAAGAAAATTTTAGGCAATAAAGTTGTTTATGAAAAATTTGAAGCTAAAAAAGGGGAATTAAAAGGATTTAAGGGAAGAAGTTTTTCAGTCTTGGACAAAACAACTAATCAGTGGAAACAGACCTGGGTGGATAATAACGAGACTTACCTTGAATTTACCGGTCTTGAAGAAGAGAACAAAAAAATATTTCAGCGGAAACTCACTGATAAATCAGGGGAAATAATATTGCAGCGGATTGTTTTTACAAATATTGAAAAAAATAATTTTGACTGGCTTTGGGAATCATCTTCAGATGAAGGCTCTTCGTGGGTAACCAACTGGAAAATAAAATATAGCCGAAAGATTAAAACCAAAAAAACGAAGAATAAATAATTACTTTTTATAGAAACATTTCCAATAGTTCAAAGTAAATTCTTAATTTCGTTAATTTTTGCATAAATTTGAGTTCACTAATTTACGGAACAACATGAAATCAAAGAATAAACATACTTTTCACATTCCTGTTATGGGAATCGGGTTTACAGTCGACACCCCCGCCAAAGCAGCTCAGTATGGTATTTCATCCGTTATTTCATTAGTAGATGATTCCCTGATGGAAAAAATGCGTGAGTTCTACAGCAAAAAACTCAATTTGCCTTTTAAGGAAATTTCAAATAAATCTGAAGATAAACGCGCCAAAAGGATAACAGAATATCTTAATTTGATAGATAAAATGGTTAAGGACAATTTTGAGGAAATGAAAAATTCATTTTCAAAAAAGAGTTCCGAACTTGAACAATATTTTGATATGCTGCCCGACTTTTCTGAGCTGAAAGAAGAATTTAACAAAAAAATTAAAGAAAATACTTGTCTGAACGACATTTCAAACTGGCTGAAAAAAAATCTTACTGCCGGTGCCATAGATGTTAATATTATGACAAAACTTGACAAAGCAAATAAAAAAGGAAGTGAAACTCTTCCGGCAGAATATAATGATGCTCACGCTGCTCTGCGCGGTTTTGCAAACAGTTCGCTGGAATCTTCAATTGTTTTGTCAGCAGGAATAAATCCCAAATTATACAGCTACTTCGAAAATTTTGATGATTTCTTTCCGGATGAAAACGGTAATATTAAGAAAAAAGTTATCATCAAAGTGAGCGATTACAGATCTGCTTTAATACAGGGAAAATTTCTTGCGAAAAAAGGAATATGGGTTTCGGAATACAGAATTGAATCCGGATTAAATTGTGGCGGACACGCATTTGCTACTGACGGATATCTTCTGGGACCAATTCTGCAGGAGTTTAAGGAAAATCGCACAAGTCTGTTTGACAACAACCTGCAGCTCTTTACTTCTGCTCTTAAAGCAAAAAATAAACCTGTACCGAATAATCTTCCTGAAATGAAAATAACTGTTCAGGGTGGTGTAGGAACCGCAGAAGAACACAACTTTCTGATTGATCACTACGGAGTTGATTCGGTAGGTTGGGGAAGTCCGTTTTTACTTTCTCCCGATGTTACAAACGTTGATAAAAAAACTTTGAACCTTCTTTCCGAAGCAACTGAAAAAGATTTTTATCTTAGTGACATTTCACCACTTGGCGTTAAATTCAATAACGTGAGAAACAACTCCAAAGATATTGAAAAAATGGAACTGATAAAGTCAGGTAAACCAGGAAGCGCCTGTCCAAAACGTTATCTTGCGCTTAACAAAGATTCACAGGGAAATTCGATCTGTACTGCTTCGAGAAAATTTATAAAAGAAAAATTTGCAGAAATAGAAGCTCGTTTTTTAAGCAAGCAGGAAGAGCAAAAAGAGAAAGAAAAAGTAACAGAAAAATCTTGTATTTGTGTTGGTTTGGGAACTGCGGCTTTAATCAAAAATGATCTTGATACAAAAGTTGAGGGACCCGGAGTTTCTGTTTGTCCCGGTCCGAATCTGGCTTATTTTTCTAAAATTACTTCTCTTAAAGAAATGGCGCAGCATATTTACGGAAAAATCAATCTTATAACATCAAATGATCGTCCGCATATGTTTATAAAAGAGTTAAATATGTATGTGGATCATCTGCGTGAAAAGGTTGAAGAGTTACAAAAATCACATTCTGAAAAACAGGCAAAATATGTTGATGATTTTATATCAAACCTGAATGACGGAATATCATATTATAAAGATCTGTTCTCCGAAATGAAACTCAAGGTTCATGAAATAAAGAATGAAATAATTTGTGAACTCGAAAATATAGAAAACGAAATTTTGAGTATTAACAGGAATTTAGAAAAAAATCTGGTTGCAATATAAAGTCCTCTTTGTGAGGACTTTTTTGTATTAACAAAAAAGTCAAATTTATGGACCAAACTACAATTAGTATTTTAGGATGCGGCTGGCTTGGGTTGCCTTTGTCAGAGTTTTTAATTTCAAAAAATTATATAATTAATGGTTCTTCAAGAACCAAGCAAAAGTTTGATGAACTAAACGACAAATCAATTAATCCCTTTTTAATCAATTTACCGGAAGGGATTTCTCAAAATGAAAACTCAGATTTTTTTAATTCCGATGTTTTAATAATCAACATTCCTCCGCTCGACAGTAAATCTGATGGTAAAATATTTCCGCACGACGAGCAGATAAAACTTCTGGCTAAAAAAATAAATTCTTCTTCTGTAAAAAAAATTATCTACATAAGTTCAACTTCTGTTTACCTTGATACAAACGGTGTTGTGACAGAAGAGAGCAATTATGCAAGCAGTGTAAGGGCAGAGACTCTCCTGAAAGCAGAAGCAAATTTGAAAAACAGCGAATTTGATTTAACCATTCTCCGCTTTGGCGGTTTATATGGCTACGGAAGAATTCCAATCAGAAAAAACAGCAATCCGGTAATTTTAGGAAACTTTAAAAAACTGAATCTGCTTCACCGCGACAATGCCTGTAGAGTTATTTTGGAAATAATTGAAAAAGATTTATGGAATGAAACATTTAATGTTTGTGAAGATGAACACCCGACTCAACTCGAGTTTTTTCATCAATCTGCGGCCTGCTCCGAAATTGATAATTACGAAGTGGATAATTCAAAGACAGATTATAAAATTGTTTCAAACTTTAAAATCAGAAATGCACTGGGTATTAGTCTGACAAATAAAATTCCTCAAAGTTAATAAGATACATTGTCCAATAATAGTTTCTTTGTTATATTCAATTAGTGAATTTACTAACTAAGGAAACTGTTATGAAAAAAACTATCGCACTTGTATTGTTTTCGTTTTTAATCTTAACCGCCTGCAGTAAAAAAGAAGAACCTGTAGTTACTAACCAGACAGCATCTGTTCAGGCTGGTTCCGGACAATTATCAGGAGAAATTACAGAAGTATTGCAAACTCCTTCTTACACTTACCTGAAGTTGAAAAAAGATAATTCAGAAAAATGGATTGCTGTTACAAAACGTGAAGCTGAAGCCGGACAAACAATTTATTACGAAGCCGGAATGGAAATGAAAAATTTCGAGAGCAAAACATTAAACCGTACTTTCCCTTCTGTGTGGTTTGTATCAAAAGCCGGATTTGAAAAAAATGAAACTGCCACGGCAACAGCTCATTCAATGATGAATCCGCATAAAAAAAATATGAGAAAATCTTCGGCTCAGGCAAGTGTTAACATAACAAAAAACTCAAACGAAATTTCAATTGCAGATCTTTATAAAAATCCTAAAAAGTTTGAAGGTAAAATAATTCAGATTAAGGGACAGGTAACAAAATTCAACGCAAATATTCTTGACAAAAACTGGATTCATATTCAGGACGGGACCGAGTTTAACAAAAAATATGATTTAACCATAACAACTGCTGAAACTGTAAATATCAGTGATGTGGTTACCTTTAAAGGAAAAATCATTTTAAATAAAGATTTTGGTGCAGGCTACAGATATGACATTATTATGGAAGAGGCTGTAAAAAATTAAACAATAAAATCCGGCCAAGGCCGGATTTTATTTACTTTTATTTTGCAAATTTTACTCTGAATGTAGTTCCTTCATTTTTTTCACTTTCTACTGTAATTTGTGCTTTATTCAATTCACAATATTTTTTAACAAGAGCCAGTCCCAAACCATTACCTTCATATTTTCTTGTATAGCCCTGTTCTTCCTGCGTAAACTCTTTGAACAAGTTAGGCAGATATTCTTCCGATATTCCAATTCCAGTATCTTTAATTTCCACAACCAGTGCTCCGTCATCATCTCGCAGAAGAATTATTTCAATACCGCCTGTCAATGTGTACTTTATTGCATTATCCAACAAGTTGGAAAATATCTGTGTTACTGTATATTCATCGGCAATTACATCGTAAAAATCTGTAAGCTTAATAATTTCCATTGTCAGATTTTTTTCACGCGCAAAATGTTTATACTCGCTGTATAAATTAAATATTGTATCTTCATAAATATTTACAGGCTTGCTAACATAATCGTATGAACCTGATTGAAGTTCCGACATATTTAATATCAGGTCGATTGTTCTGATAATTCTTCGTCCGGCATTATCAATTGTTCTGAATCCGTCTTTCAAATCAGGATCAACCTGTTCTGATAACTCTTCTTTCATCAGCTGTGAAAAACTAAGAACCGCATTAATCGGGGTTCTGATTTCGTGAGATACCTGCGCAAGGAATTCTGATTTTAACTTATCAGATGATTCAGCTTTTTCTTTTGCTTCTATCAAATCTTTCTGAATTTTGATGTTCACGGAAATATCATGGAAATGCCAGATTCTTCCCAGATTTTTTCCATTCTTGCTGATAAGGGGAGCAGAATATCTTTCAAAATAAATTTCACCTTTAAGTTCTATAATATCATAACTTTTTTCACCCGAGTTTTGATAAAGCTGCATAATTCTTTCATTAAACTGTGTCGGATCAACCAGTTTATTGCTGATATAATTTCTTGCTTCAACATCACTCTGGGTTTTCATAATAACTTCCGGAATTCCCCACATTTCAAGGAATCTTTCATTATAATCAACTGTGCTGAAATTCTGATCTACAATTAAAATTCCGTCAGGCGATGTTTCCTGCTGCGTTTTCAAAATTGTGTTGGAGATTGTTAAAATTTCTTCCGATCTTTTTCTTTCGGTAATGTCATTAAAGAACCCTTCGATGTAGAGAATTTTATCTTCTTCATCTCTAATTCCTTTTTCGCGCAACTCAATCCAGATTATGCCGCCATCTTTTTTGTAAACCTGAATTTCACAATGATGTGCATTGACAGTACTTTTTATTTTTTCTATAAGTTTATATCTGTCCTCTGTATTTACATAAATCTGTTTCTTTATATCACTTACATTTGAAAATAAATCATCTTTATCGTTGTAGCCTAAAATTTTTGCTGTGGCGGGATTTGCATCAAGAAACTCTCCTTCAAGAGTTGATTGAAATATTCCTTCTTCCGAATTAAGAAGCACTTTTTTGTAACGCTCTTTTGCGTCATTAACTTCCCATATTTTTTGGTTAATTTCTTTTATCATATGGTTGAATGAAGAAGTCAATTCACCAATTTCATCACCGGAAGCCGCCTTTACAGTTTGTTTGAAATCTCCGGCAATTATATTTTCCGTAGCTGTTTTCAGTTTTTTTATCGGCTTGATGATAAAAAACCACACAACAAAAACAACCAGAATAAATAAGAGTAAAGTCCCTATAACCGCTCTGAATAAAAATGTTTTTCTGAATTGCGGCAAAGAGCTAAGAAATTCTGATTCGGTAACATCTATTGAATAATACCAGTTAAGTATATTTAGCTTAGAAGTATAGACGTAATGTTTTTCACCTTTGTAGTCATAAATTTTTTTGTTGCCATTCGCTATGTTATCTGAGTCAACAATATCAGAAACCAATTTTATTAAAAGATTATTTCCAAATTTACTTCTGCTCAAAAGAGTTCCCATTTCTGCAGATTGTTTTAACTCTGAAATATATTTGGGATGCATAACCAGATTTTTATTGTTGTCGAAAATAAACCCGTAACCTGTTTCAAAATATTTTCGTTTGGCAACATCATCATAAATATCATCAAGAATTACATCGTGACCAACTATTCCAAAAAACTTATCATCAATGTAAATCGGGGTTATCAGACTCGTCATCCATCTTTTCCAAATGGAATCATAATATGGGTCAGTCCATTTAGCTTTTTTTTCGGGGTTGTTTTTCGGCAGACAAATATTGTAAAAGATATCTTTTCTAAAATCGTGATCTGCTTCAACTTCGAGGGCCCAGTCTTTCTCATAAATTCTGATAAGCTGATGTTTAGTAATCAGGTACATATTAAAAACAAGCGGCTTAGTTGCTTTTGCGTATTCTTCAAATCTTGTTTCGGTAGCCAGAATAATTTCTTTTATTTCATTATCAATCGGTGTGAGATTTGAAAGAAAAACTCCGGAAATATCTTTATTCTTAAAATGTTCAATATTGGTTCTGACAGCACCATTTTTTTTCTTATATTTTTTATCAAACCCGACTTTTGAAATATTTTTTCCTTTTGTTATCCAATCTTTTAAAACTTCAGAAGATTTAATTCCCAGATCTTCTATCCGCTTAAAATAACGATCAATTTCAGCCGCTTCCTGTTTTGACATAGTCATCAAAAGGTGATCAGAATTATGAATAATCTGATCCATTAATAATTTTTCAGACATACTTCCTATCAAAATCAAAAAAAGGAAAAACACGGGAGCAGATATTATTATAATTTTTGCAGCAAGATTAAGTTTTAGTTTCTTTCCGGAGGCTGAATCAATCATTCCAAAATTTCTCCAATTCATTTAGTAGTAGATTATCGTTGAATGTCATTTTGAATTAAAATTCTTTAGCTCAGATATTTATCTTATTTTCTTTTCATAAGAAAATAACAATTATTATTTTAAATTTATTGTTTTAACAAGAAAAATCTGTTAACTAAACTAGTTTAAAATATGCACACCAATAAAATCGAAATAACCGAATTAAATATTTACCCGGTAAAATCCCTCAAGGGGATAAGTCTGAATGAAAGTAAATTAACAATTGAAGGACTTGAACACGACCGGAGATGGATGCTTACAGATGAAGATTACAATTTTATTACGCAGCGACAAATTACCGAGATGGCTAAAATTAAAGTGGCTCTTAATAAAGATTTTTTAGTACTGGAGGCTGAAGGAATTTCTCCGTTAGAGGTGGAACTAAATTCTAAGGAAGATAAAACTATCGACACTGCTGTGTGGGATTCTGACTGTAAAGGAATTGATCAGGGTGATAATGCTTCCCGCTGGCTTACTGAAACTTTGGGTAAGTTTAATTTCAAAAATTTGCGTCTGGTAAAATTCCCAAATGGTTTTATCCGAAATGTAAGTCCAAAATATCTTCAGGGTGAGAATGCCAAAACAGCTTTTGCAGATGGTTATCCTTTTTTAATAACTTTGGAAGAATCTCTCTCTTTTCTTAATTCAAGATTAGAAGAAAACGGAAACGCTCAGGTTGATATGAAAAGATTCCGGGCAAATATTGTGTTAAAAAATCTTGCTCCGTTTGATGAACATATTATAGAAACTCTTGGATCTGAAAAAGGTGAATACTCTTTTGGATTGCGCAAACCTTGCAGAAGATGTAAAATTATTACAATTAATCAGGAAAATGGTCAAATAAAAGACCCTTCCGAACCTCTTGCAACACTTGCACAAATTAATCAGATAAAAGAGAAAAAGGGATCTTTCTTTGGTCAAAACTCTACTTTGTTAAAAGGAGAAAACAACATTATTCGAGTTGGGGATAAATTAACAATCATTTAAATATGATTTTTGTAAATTGAGTGTTGAAGATTTCTTAATCTTCAATAAAATAAATAACTAATCTTAGGGGAACTAAATTGAAAAAGATCAATGTAATTAAATTAATGATACTGTCGGTATTATTAATTACCGTTACTCTTTCACAAACCGATCCTGTTGTAAAAAAAATTATTGAAATCGGGAAAACCGATAACCAGACGATGAAACATTTGGATATTTTGTGCAACAGATTCGGTGGAAGATTAATCGGTTCCGATGCATATGAAAATGCTGCGGAATGGGCTGCAAGCAAATTTAAAGAATGGGGAATGGAAGTAATTATGGGCGAAGCAGGAGAACTTCCTGTAGGATTCAACCGCGGTCCCTGGTTCGGAAGAATGCTTTCTCACAACGGAATGCACCTTCATTTTGCTACTCCCTCCTACACTTCAGGTACACACGGAGTTCAGAAAGGTCATGTTTTAATTGAACCAAAAACTCAACAGCAGTTTGACAGAATGAAAAAACGCCTTAAAGGTGCCTGGGTTTTAGTTTCAGGTGAAAGTACCGGCTGGCCAATTGATATTTCCAAAGCAGCGGATACATTCAGAGATACCGTTAAACTGATAAATGCAAAAATAGAAATTGAAAACAGCAGAATTCAGCGCTACAATTGGCGACACAGAAAAGAAGGGAAGAAAAAAGAATTACTTCCTTATCACGATGAACCGGCTGTATTTTACAAAGAGATGGTTGAAGCAGGAATTCTTGGAATTATTCAATCTGCACCAAATCCGATTACAGCTTTGTATGACAGAAAAAATCTTTACGATTTAACTTTTGATACATTGCCAACCGTGCCCGATATAAAACTTGATGAACATCAGTACAAAATTATTGAGCAGATGGCAAAAGAGAGACAAAGATTCAAATTGGAATTTGATATCAGAAATCATTTTAAGCTCGGACCAATAAAACATCACAATGTTATTGGTGTTATTCCGGGAACTGAATTTCCTGATGAGTATGTAATTATGGGTGGTCATCTGGATGCTTTTGATGTTGCAACAGGCGGAGTTGACGATGGTTCCGGTGTTACTCCTGCAATGGAAGCTGCTCGTTTAATTATGAAAGCAGGCGGAAAACCAAAGCGCACCATCCTTGTTATTTTATGGTCTGGTGAAGAGTTTGGTTTACTTGGTTCAAAAAGCTGGATAAAAAGAAATCCCGAAAAACTTGATAAAATTTCAAATATGTTTAACAGAGACGGCGGACCGCTGGTATCAAACAGCTTAACTGTTTCTGAAGCAATGTGGGATGATATTGAAAAAATATGTAAACCTCTTAACAGTATAAATCCTGATTTTCCTTTCACTTTGAAAAAACGCACACCGCGTAAAAAACCGACTGTTGCCTGGGGAACAGATAGCGGACCTTTTGCCGTAAAAGGCATTCCTGTAATGTCATTCGGAGATCAGGATACAAAAGGTTACAACTTTAAGTATCGTGAAATATGGCACACTGAAAGAGATTTGTATAACAAAAGTATTCCTGAATATCAGGAGCACACTTCCATTGTAACAGCGGTAGTTGTTTACGGAATTGCTAATCTCGATCATCTCCTTTCGCGTAAAGGGTACTGGAAAGAAGATTAAAATTTATCCCGGTTCTTAACCGGGATTTTTTTTCTTTAAAATATCTTTCAATTTTCGAATATGAAAAATTATTTAAGGAGAAATATGAAATTTTGCACTGTAGTGAATTGTATCGACGGAAGAGTTCAGATTCCGGTAACTAAATTTTTACAAAACAGATTTAATGTTGATTATGTAGATTCTGTCACGGAACCGGGTCCGCCACTTGTAATTTCTGAAAACAAATCTGAAGTAAAATCAATTTTGAACCGCATTGATGTTTCTGTAAAAAATCATAATTCCAGAGGAATTGCAATTGCAGGTCATTTCGATTGCGCAGGAAATCCAACCGACGAAAAAACACAAATTGAACAAATAAAGAAATCTGTAGAATTCTTAAAAACACATTTTAGTAATTTAGAAATAATCGGTTTGTGGGTAGACGAAAAACAAAAAGTTACAGAAGTAAAATAAATCTGTCGAAGCCGGGAAAACTCCGACAGAAACAACCTTTTAACAACTAGTCTTTTATTTTGAGCTTCATTTCCAGTCTGTCGAGATAAATTGTTGTAGGTCCTTCAAAACCTGAATCGATACCAACAATAACCCAGGCTTCACCTTTTGAGTCAGCAGTAAATGAAAATCCTTCATAAGTTCTTGTGATAAGTTTGTAAACTCCTGTTGTATCAGGAATAGCAAGGTCGCCAAGCACTTTCATTTCGTTTCCGCTTTGCGATTGATTTGCTTTATCAACATTTACAACATAATTGCCATCTTTAATTTGTGATGCCGGTTTTGTTGTTACAAATCCTGCCTTAACATAAACTGAGTTTGCCGGACTCCCGCCAATGCCGGCAGATCCGTTAGCATATTTAGAAGCCAGAATAAGTTTGAAATCGACATTATACTTGGCATCTTTTTTCAATCCGTTTACTTTTCTGTATGTGTAAAGAAAAAGATCGTCACTTGAATTTTGTCCTGACATCATTAACGATTTACCACTTTTGCCTGTGGATGAAGGAATATCGGCAATTTTAAAATTTATTTTATACCCGGAAGTATCCTGAGGACAATCACTAAAGCCGGTATACCATTGTCCGGTTTCATTCATCTTTTCAAATTTTGCAGTAAGCGTTCCCTCTCCAATTGCAGGATCGGTAGAACTATCACAGGCAACAACAACTAACAATAAAAGCATAATAATAAGATTTCTTTTCATTTCGAGTTCCTTTTGTTAAAAAAGCACTCTTAATTCAACAAAGGTGCCAAAACAAAAAAGCCTGTTTTTGAGCAAATTTGGAGGGTGTAATCAAAAATTAATTTCAACATTTTGATAGCTTATCAAATATCTGATATACTAAAAGGTCGGCTCTATACGAAATTCCATTTTTTTGTTTGTGACAGGATGTTTAAACGATAAGTAAACCGAACACAACTTTAGCTGATCTCCTTCTTTACCTGAACCATATAAAGGATCTCCGACAATTGGAGCATTTAGCCCCAGTCTGAAAAAAGAATGTACTCTCAACTGATGCGTTCTTCCTGTAACAGGAGCAAATTTAATTCGCGTTGTGTTTTCACTTACACCTAAGTTTTGCCAAAAAGTTGTTCCCATTTTCCCCTGAACAGGATCGTAAATTTGCAGCGGACGATTATCAACATCCAACCGGAAAGGTAGTTCTATCTTGCCTTTTTTTTCTTCAAGCACTCCTTCAACAACAGCAATATACTCTTTCCCGATCTCCCGATTTTGAAACTGGATTGATAAATTGGAATGCGACTTTTGATCCAGAGCAAGCACCAGCAATCCGGATGTAGCCATATCCAGTCTGTGAACAGAAGGCTGCTCAATAGAGTTTGGAAAAATCTTTTTTAATCTGGAAGTAACACAATCCTGCTTTTCCGGCCCTTTTCCCGGAATTGTAAGCATTCCGCCCGGCTTGTTAACAACAACTATATTTTCATCCTGATAAATTATATTTAACAAGTTTTGCTTATTCATTTTCAGCTCCGCACAACATAAATCCTAAAATCGGATAACACTTGTCTTTGCAAGAAGGATAAAATATTTTGTGCTGTTTTGTTTTAGAGAGATTTTCTTTGCCAAAATAGAATTCTGCCAAACTCAAAGGTTTAAGTCCGTTTTTAGCAGCATAATTCAAAAGTTTTGGTGCGCAGCAATCTCCGGTTCCGGTTGGAATTCCTTTATTTCCAAATAAATCAAAGAGAGATTTTTTTTCACCTTTGAAATTATGAAGTTCATACAATTCGTAAATACTTCTTAGCAATGCTCTTGAAAGCTCTTTTCTCTTTTTTACTAAATCTTTTCTTTCAATCGAATCTTCTTCCAGAATTTCTATTTCTTTTCCAAGCTTCTTAATCTTTTTATCTTCTTCCAAAACAAGTTGATCAAACTTTTTCACATCCAGCAAAGGAGGAACCCAGTTTTCTATTTTCCAAATTCCGTTGTACTGACCTGAAAACGCTTTTAATATTACAATTTCGCCATCTTCATTTTTGCATTCAAGCACCCCGAACATTTGTCCGAGAGCCTTGCCAAAAACATAATCCGTAAAAAACTTTGGATCTGCAGTTTCGTTACTTTTTTCGTAATCGAGTCTTTTATATTTTTCCAGTTTTTCTATCAATTCCAAAGCTATGTTTTTTGCATTTCCTTCATACAAAAAATGTTCTTTGCTACAAAACGGACAAAATCCTCTGGCAGATATGTTATTTTCACAATTCATTTCACAAATTTAGTAATTACAACAAACTGTTTATAATAAATTATTTAGTTTTACAGAATCGATTATTAATAAAGTTACAAATGAACAAAATAGTTTTAACAACTCTTAACGCCCGCTATATTCATTCGGCAATCGGGTTAAGGTATTTGCTTGCCAACCTGAAAGAGTTTCAGGAAATTACTGAAATTCAGGAATATGTAATTACCGAGAGTTTAACAGAAATAACAGAAAAAATTCTGACTGTTTCACCAGATGTAATTGGAATCGGAGTTTATATCTGGAACGCTTCCGAAGTGAGCAAGTTAATTGGCTTGCTGAAAAAAGTTTCTCCCGAAACCATAATAATTTTGGGCGGACCGGAGGCGAGTCATCAGCCGTTCAGAACCGATCTTTCAAAAGCTGATTACATAATCAGCGGCGAAGGTGATAGTGAGTTTTATTCTTTATGCAAAAAAATTGCAGAAAAAAAATTCCCTGAAGAAAAAATTATAAAAGCTCTTCCGGCTGATGTAACAACTCTGGAACTACCTTATAAATTTTACAACGACGAAGATATAGCAAACCGGGTAATGTACGTGGAAGCTTCGCGCGGCTGTCCTTTTACCTGTGAGTTTTGTTTATCTTCAATTGATAAATCTGTAAGATCTTTTGATGTTGATAAGCTATTTAATGAGTTTGACCGACTCTGGGAAAAGGGCGCGAGAAAATTCAAATTTATTGACAGAACATTTAATCTGAATATAGAAACAACAAATAAAATTCTGAATTACTTTCTTGCCAAAGAACCACCTTATCTGGTTCATTTTGAAATGATTCCCGAACATTTTCCGGAAAAACTAAAAGAAAAAATAAAACTTTTTCCTCCTGCTTCTATCCAGTTTGAAGTGGGAATACAAACACTAAATGAAGAGACTGCAAAAAATATAAAGCGCAACTTAAATCTGCAGAAGATAAAAGAAAATCTGCACTTTCTTGAAACAGAAACAAACGCGCATCTTCATGTAGATTTGATAATTGGTTTGCCCGGCGAATCTGTAAAAAGCTTTGCAGAAAATCTTAATACCCTCACAACAATAACAAAATCTGAAATTCAGCTCGGCGTTTTGAAAAAATTATCAGGCACAGAAATTTCTCGTCACGATGAACAATATGGGATGCTTTATTCAGATATTCCTCCTTACGATATTTTGCAGACTGATTTAATTTCTTTTGCTGAAATGCAAAAAATGAAACGCTTTGCACGCTTTTGGGATTTAACATATAACAGCGGGAATTTTAATCAGACTGTAAGACTCTTATGGAAAGAGACAGAAGTTTTTACCGGATTCAAAAACTTCTCAGAGTGGCTTTACAGTGAAACACTTTCAACATATCAGATTTCACTTAACCGACTAGCAGAACATTTGTTCAAATATTTAACTGAAATACTTGGTAATGAAACAACATTTATTGCAGATACAATTGTTCATGATATATTAAAAATTCAGGGAAGAAAACTCCCTAAATTTCTACGCGAAAACGCTTCTGAAATTCCAGAGATCAGCAGGAAAAATCTGGATAATATAAATAAACGTCAGCTAAAACATTTATAAAGAGAAAATTTATTTTCAATCATAAGGAGATATAATGGAAATTAAACGATATGAAACAAAGCAGAGAATGAGCAGAGCTGTTGTTCATAACAACACTGTTTATCTTTGCGGACAAGTAGCCAAAGATTCAACAAAAGGAATAAAAGAGCAAACTGAAACAATGCTTGAAAAAGTCGTTGAACTTTTAGACAGCGTTGGTTCTCATAAAGACAAAATTTTGTCAGCAACTATCTACTTAAAAGATATGAAACTTTTTGACGAAATGAATTCAGTCTGGGATAACTGGGTAACTCCGGGGCTGGCACCTGCAAGAGCCTGTGTTGAAGCTTCAATGGCAAGAGAAGAATTACTTATTGAAATTTCAGTTATTGCTGCAGTATAAAATTTTGAGACTGCTTTTGCAGTCTCTCTTCTTTTAAATTTACCCATCCTTTTCAAAAACTATTTTGTTTTTTTCCAGAATAACCATAAATTTGGACTTATGAAATTCCACAAGACCACATATCGAGATTCGGTGTTAAGCGAAACACCGTCAAAATAAGAATACAACTATAAAAGTTTCATTCTTTTGGAATACTCCGTACAGAGAGTATTGGTTGTATTACTTTATCTAAAAATTTCAAAGCAAATTTATTTTAACGAACTGATTTTTTTAATCGGGGCGTGCTCTATTTATCGATATTAATTGTAATCGGAGAAGATTATGTACTCAGGCAATACCATTGCTGTGTTAGGTGGAACTAGTATAATTGGAACATATATAATAAAACAACTTTTAATTTCAGGATATAAAATTAAAATTCTGGAAACAACCAAATCTGAATTAGCTATAAATAATGATCAGATAAGTGTTGTTGAAGGAAGAGCTGATGACTATTTATCTATTTTAAAATTGCTGGAAGATTCCACAACAGTAATAAATGCAGTAACTGCGGAAGACAGGTTTAATCCAAATAATTCTTTTATAACAAGTCTGGTATTAAAGGCCGCTAAAAATTTTGATATCAAAAGATATATAAATGTTTCAGATTTTCTGCTTGAACTTCCTGAAGATCGCAGGTCTTTAAGAACCAGAGTTTTTTCTCATTTTAAAAAACTTGCGTATCCTCGTCTGGCAGATGACCTGCAAAAAGAATATAAACTGCTGCTGCAGGATAATTTAAATTGGACCTTTGTAAGATGCGCAGCAATTTCGGAAAAACCGGAATCAAACAAAATTAAAACCTGTTCTGATGATTGTCCGGGTAAATTTATTCATCCAGATTCAATTGCAAGTTTTGTTGTTTCATTAATAAACGATAACACTTATGTGCACAAAGCTCCGTTTGTTTCTAACTAAACCGGAAATTTATTTATGTATAAATATTTAAGTAGTTTCAATAAAAAAGAACCAGTTTATACTGATTACACAACTATAGAAATGTGGAATGATCCTCATATCTCAAAGCAGATGTTGAAATTTCATCTTAATCCCGATGTGGCTCTTGCTTCAAGAACCAAAGAATTTATTGATGATTCAGTAAACTGGATGATAAACAAATTTGATATAAAACCGGGAATTAAAATTTGCGATTTTGGCTGCGGACCCGGTCTATACACTCAACGTTTTGCAAAAACCGGGGCAGATATTACAGGAATCGATGTATCTGAAAATTCAATTAATTATGCACAGAAAATCTCTGGCGACAATAATTTGAATATAAAATATATCAATCAAAATTATCTGGTGTTTACTCCAAAAGAAAAATATGATTTGATAATTATGGTATTCTGCGATTTTTGTGTTCTTAATTTACCTCAGAGAAAACAACTTTTAAAAACATTTTCTAATTCTCTGAAACCGGGAGGCAAACTTTTGCTGGATATTTTTTCGGAAAAGTTTTATGCAGATACTTCTGAAGAGCTTAATTATGAATATAATCCGGACGGCGGATTTTGGAGTGAAAATTCATATCATCTTTTTTCAAAAACATTTAAGTATGAAGAAGAAAAAACTGTGTTGATGAAGTTTTCTGTTATTGAAGAGAATGGTTCCAGACTCTTTTACAATTATCTGAAATCGTTTAACAAAAAAAATCTCACTGAAGAATTTACAAAAAACGGGTTTTGCAACTTTGAGTTTTTTGCAAATGTAAAGGGAGATTCATTTTCAGAAGATCAAGATACAATTTGTATGGTTTGCGAAAAAATATAAATTAAACCCAAAGGCAAATTCTGCCTTTGGGTTGTTATCTATGATAATGCAAGATCACTAATTGCTTTCATATATTCCTGATCGCCAAGCTGCTTGCGCATTTCAACATATTGTTCTGCATCTTTTCCAAGCAGATATCTTAATTTATCACTTCCGTCAGTTGCTGCTTCAAATATTTTCTCAGCAATATATTCCGGACTACTTGTATTTTCCGATGTCATCAGCTCACCCATTTTAACACTGAATTTATTAAACAATTCTTCATACTCTTTAGCAGATTCCTGATT
>JBGRQB010000010.1:0-55111 GCA_041725875.1 Rhodothermaceae bacterium | reverse complement strand
CAAGCTGAAATTCTTTGGAATAAAGAAAAAGGAAACTTTACAGATAACCTTGACAGCTTAGTTGATTTTATACAGAATGACACAAACGTTATCAAACTTGTAAACGGATGGGATTCTACAAGAAATAAATCTACAAACCCGTTCAAAAGTTTAACTACCGGCGAATTTACACATGATTCATTATTTTTCTCACCAAAATCTCATAGCCGTTATATCCTGCAGGTTGATACTAACATAAACTATGATTCAGTTGTTGACAGACGTGGTAGATTGAAAAAAGTTGATACTGTTATTACAATTGGTAAAAGATATTACATCGAATGTCCTGATGGTTTCGGAACAATCGGTGACGTAGAAAAAGATGCATTGTTAAACGCTGCTTCTTGGGAATAAAATCTGATCAATGTCTATAAATCAGAACCACATAGGTTTTAATATTACCAACAGCCGACTCCAATTAGTTGAAGTCGGCTGTGAAGGTAGTAAATACTTCATAGAAAATATTGACGAAGAATATTATAACAATTTTTTTGACCTCTCAGATAAAGAAACAAAAATCATAACACTTCTTGAAGATGCTTTTAATGAACTTGTTTTACGAAAGCAGCTGAATACCAACAACGTATCTTTTACTCTTCCAAACAAATTTTTCAGAATTCTGGAAATTCCTTACGAAGAAACTCTTTTAAAAGAGGATCTGACCGAAAGTTTAAAATGGAATCTTTCAGTTTTATTTCCGGAAACTACCAGTGACGAATATGTAATTCAGCATATCTTAGTTGAAGATTCAAAATTTCTGCAGCAAAAAAATGCTATTATTATTGGTATCAACAGAAAGTTTTTGAAAATTTTACACAAATTCTGCACAAGAAATAATCTTGTTTTAAGATTTATTGACAATGTTCACATAGCATCAAATACTATATCTCTTCTTCATTCAGAAGCTGAAAAAAATATTCTTAACTTCTACTTTGAAGAAAAATCTTTTTCAGTCTGCTTACTAGAAAACTCCAAACCAATTCACTTTGCAGTAAAAAAATGTAATTCTGCTAATGACATTGTTGACGGATTAAAAGCTGCTTATGATAAAGTTAATAAAATTATTCCTGAGGAAAATATTGACGATTACTTTATAAGTGGCGAAAATATTTCAGCAGCACTCTGCAAGCAGGTTAATACAATTTTTGGCTGCGATGTAAAAAAACTAAACCCGTTCCACGGTGTAAAAACAATGCCTGATCTTGCTGATAACGATTTGTTAAATTCAAAGTTTTCTTCCTTTACTGCTTCAACCGGAATATCTATCCGAATCTATTAATCATTATTGATTAAAATTATTTAATACTCCCATAAACATTTAGTAATATTAATATCCTATCTTTGTATCAAAATTTGATAACGCATTTATCAGCATTATAAATGAAACATTTTCATTCACAATCTTCACACATCGTATTCTGTCTAAGTATAACAGAATAAAATTGCGCACATTAAAAATTCCTTAAACCTGCAATTAATTACATTCCCCTTCCGAACCCTGTCTTCCCCGGCAGGGTTCTTTTTGTCTTTTTAAAACAAAAAACCCCGGCAAAACCGGGGCTTAAATTTATCTGTGTAATATAATTACCACAATTTACCTTCTACATACTCAAGCACTTTATTTAATTCTGCCTGAGCTTCAGCTTTAAGGTTTTTACAAGTGTCTTTCATTTCAGAAACAAATTTTTCATCCTTAATATCTTTAAGGTTAATCAACACATTGTAAATACCCCCTATAACACCAACGTAAGCACTGTTAGCACCAACACCAACATCTGTAATGGAGTTAGGGTTACCGTTTTTAGCAACTGCTTCTGCTATCTTTAACGCTGCCATAGATTGTTTTGCTGTTTCCAAAGGAACCAATACAGCCTTTTTCAATCCGGCCTGCATAGCTTCAAATCTTACTGTTTTTTCTTCTTCTGTTTTCTTTGGCAATCTCATTGCTGCCATATAATCGTTAAATGCATCTGTATCTTCGTCAATAGCTTTTACAAGAATATTTTTCGCATCCTGACATTTTACAGCTGCTTCTCTTAACATTTCATCAACCTTTTCACTGCCGCGGATATCGCAGGTAAGGTTTGCAACCATTGATGATAATCCGGCTCCCAATGAACCTGCAAGCGCAGCAATTGAACCACCGCCAGGAGCAGGGCTTTCTCTTGATACTTCATCAACAAAATCAGTTACAGTCATTTCAACAAGAGCTGTTTCAACATTTTTCGGCAGACCTAAAACTCTTTCTTCAATTTTAAATTCACTTACATCACTCAATCCTAATGACTGAACAGCAGTGTTTAAAATATCCATTACAGGAATACCTGTAGATCTTTCTTGCTTAGCAAGATAATACTTTCCTGTTTCAAGTAATGCCGGGAATGGAACCAAACCAACAATTTCACTTCCTGTTACAATCAAACCTCTTGCAGCAGCTAATTCTCTTGCAGCTTCAAGAACGTGGTGCATTGAAGTTACATTATAGTTTGTTAAGTTAATTGAAATCTGTGCTCTGTCAAACTCAGGAACCATCCACCCGATAGCTTTACAGTTTTTAAATAAACCAGGTTTTTTAACTGACTGACCTTCCGGTTTCTTCGGATCAATTCCATTTTCTTTTAGCAATTCAGCTAAATCATAATTATGTTTTTCTTTGCAATATTCAATTGTTTCTTCAATAGTTTTCCCAACAAAATCACAAGAACCGCTTGGATAACTACCTTCTTTATATTTCAGGATATCTGTACCTTTAAAGTAGAACGGAGAATTAATTTGTTTTCTTGCTGAACGTCCTTTTTCTCTCAATTCAAAAGCTATATCAGTTGCGTGCTTTTCTTCTCTTGTATTTAATGTAATGTTGTAAGCAATTAAAAATTCTCTTACACCCATTACCGTTGCGCCAGATTTTGCATTAAATTCTTTTGGACCAAAATCAGGAGCCCATTCAGGATTTTTCATTTTTTCAGCAAAACCTTCATACTCACCTTTTCTGATAACAGCAAGGTTTTCTCTTTCCGGTTTCTGAGCTGATTTTTCATAAAGGTAAATCGGGATATTTAATTCTTCGCCAACTCTTTTACCAACTTCCTTGGAAATTTCAATACATTCTTCAACAGATACGCCGCTAACAGGAATAAATGGACAAACATCAGTTGCACCCATTCTCGGATGTGAACCTTTGTGCTTTGTCATATCAATCAAATCCTGAGCTTTTTTAATTGCCTGAAAAGCAGCTTCTTTAACACCTTCCGGACTTCCAACAAATGTAACAACTGTTCTGTTCATATCAGCACCGGCATCAACATCCAGAAGTTTTACACCATCAATTTTTTCAACTTCATCAGTTATCTGCTTGATCACAGACATATCAACGCCTTCCGAAAAATTAGGAACGCATTCCACTAATTTCTGCATTTTATCTCCTCTGTAATTAAAATTATAAACCAAAATAGTGCTTCAAAAATCACAAGATAAATGATGAAATTCAAGAGAAAAAGATTAATAATTATATAAGTGCTAATGTATTTATTTCGATGTTTTCTCTTCTGCTAATCCAGTTTTTTACTGAAACGCATTGAGCTTATAAAAAGAATTGAAAAACCTATTATTACAAGCATCATTAAGTCAAACCACAACTCGGTAAAACCAATTCCTTTTAGAATCACACCTCTGATAATTGTAATAAAATATTTGAGTGGAATTATATATGCTAACTTCTGAATTATCTCCGGCATATTTTCCAAAGGAAATGCAAATCCGGAAAAATAAACCATTGGCATCATTCCGGCAAAAATTGCCAGCATCATTGCCTGCTGCTGAGTTTTTGAAATTGTGGAGACAAATAATCCGAGTCCTAAAGTAGAAAAAATAAAAAGCAACGATGCAAATAGCAGAAAGATAATATTCCCTCTTACAGCTATTCCAAAAATTAAATACATTGCCAGGAGCACTACCAGAACTGAGACAAATCCTAAGATTCCAAAGGGAACAAGTTTACCAATCAATAACTGAATTGGTTTTATTGGCGTAACAATAAGCTGTTCCAGCGTTCCAATTTCTTTCTCCTTTACAACTGCAAGCGAGGTAAGAACCAGAGTGATTATCATTAACAACAAACCAACTATACCGGGAACCATAAACACACGCGATTTTAATTCCGGATTGTACCAGACTCTTATCTCTGCTTCCAGATTGCCGGTTGTGTTTAACTCTTTTCCGTTTTTATTTATAAAATCATTTACAAGATCGAATGAAAAAGAGCCTGTAGTACTTGCCACATAACCGGCAGAAATGGAGGTAGTGTTTCCGTCGGTTCCGTCAAACAACCCCTGTACGGCAACTGTTTCATTTCTTTCAATTCGTTTTTCAAAATCGACTGGAATAACAATTACTCCAATCACTTCACCTTTGTTTAACAACTCCTCCGCATCATCATAGTTATCAATATAATGCTCTGCAACAATGTATCCCGTAGCTTCATATTTTCTTATTAACGCTCTGCTTGTTTCCGTTTTATCCTGATCAAAAAATGCGAGCTTCACTGTCTCAACATCGAGGTTGGCTGCGTAACCTAAGAAGATTAATTGTATTATGGGGGCAATTATAATCATTGCAAACATTTTCGGATCACGTTTGAATTGAAGAAATTCTTTCTTTACTATATGTGCAATTGTTTTCATTTAATGAGCCTCTTTTTTTCTGCCAATTATAACTGACAGGAGCAAAAAGAAAAACATAAAGAGAATCAAATAAACTATTTGATCCCAAAATATATTTATCCCGACTCCCTTTAAAATTATGTTACGCTCTATTTCAATAAAAAATTTTGCAGGCGTAATATTGGTTAAGAGTTGAACAATCGGCGGCATACTTTCTATAGGAAAAATAAATCCAGATAAAATCACTGAGGGAAGCAGGGTTGCAAATGTTGACATTATAAAAGCTACCTGCTGGGAATCGGCAACAACAGAAATAAAAATTCCCAGACTGATAGACGCCAGAATAAAAATTAAAGTGCTTAATGAGAGCATAAAAATACTTCCCGCTATTGTCAGATCAAACAAAACAAATCCGGCAATAAGAACAAACACGGCATCTATTATTGAGATCAATATATAAGGAAATGATTTCCCTATCAGTAACTCCAAAACTGATAAGGAGGATACATTTAATTGCTCGGTGGTTCCCCTTTCTTTTTCCTTAACCAGCGATAATGAAATACTTATTACCGAAGTGATAATTAATATCATTGCGATCAATCCGGGAATCATATATTTGGTTGTATCAAGAGAAGGATTATACCAGATTGTAGGTTGAAAATCGATCGGCAGTTTTTTTCTGATTCCTTTTTTTAATAATATTTCCTTTCCCGTTTCTTCATTAAATTTTGAAGTTATCCCCTGAAAATATTTTGAAATAATTGAGGCAGTGTTTCCGTCAACCCCGTCAACAAGAACCTGAATTTTTGCTTTGCGCTCTTTGTCATACAAACTTCTTGAAAAATCTTTTGGAATAACTAACACTACCTGAGATTTTTTTTGATCGAGAATCTCTTTAATTTCAGAATCTTTTTTTATCACATTATTTATTGTAAAATATTCATTACTGTTTATAAGCTTAACAAGTTCACCACTCATTTCACTTTGCTCCTGATCATAGACAGCAAGCAAAATATTTTTCACATCAAAGTTTATTGCGTAACCAAACACGACAAGCAAAAAAACCGGAAAGAAAAATATTACGAACAACATTCTTGTATCGCGCGATAATTGCTTTAGTTCTTTTTTTGCTATTGCTTTAATTCTGTTAAACATTCCAGACTCAAAAAGTTTATTATTAATTTTCCATCAGTTTTATAAAAACATCTTCCAATGTCGGAACAATCTCTTCTATCTTTGATATCTTTATGCCGTTGCGTTTTAACGCATTTGTAATTTCTGCTTCAGCGTTTTCTTTTAAATCCGTAGCAAGGTGAATATCATTTCCAAAAATTGAAATCTCTTTTGTGAATTTTTCTTTTTCTAAAATCTTAATTGTCTCCATAGCATTTGTGCATTCTATGTTTAAGATTTTATCAGTCAGATACTTCTCTTTTAATTCTTTCGGATTTCCCTCTGCCACAAGCTTTCCTGCTTCTATCAAAATTATGTTGTTGCAAAACTCCGCTTCTTCCAGGTAATGTGTTGTAACAAAAACCGTTGTTCCTTCGGAAGATAATTTATTTATCAATTCCCAGAAATTTCTTCTTTCAATCGGATCAACACCACTTGTTGGTTCATCAAGAAAAACAATATCAGGTTTATGTATAACTGCGGTTCCGAGTGCAAGTCGCTGTTTTATTCCACCGGGCAAAGCTCCTGTTAAAATATTTTCTTTGCCTTTCAGATTGGAGATCTCCAATGCCCATTCCTTTCTTTCCTGCAAAAGTTTATCACTTAAGCCATATACTCCGCCGAAGAAATTTATATTTTCTTCAACTGTGAGATCATTATAAAGAGAGAATCGCTGTGACATATATCCGATATTTTGTTTTACTTTATCAGGCTCAGTTTTTATACTGAATCCTGCAACCAATGCGTCTCCGTCAGAAGGCTCAAGAATTCCACACAACATTTTTATAGTTGTTGATTTCCCTGCACCATTGGCTCCTAGAAAACCAAATATTTCACCTTTTTTCACATTAAATGAAACTTGATTTACCGAGGTGAAATCACCAAATTTTTTCGTCAGTTTTTTTACTTCTATTGAATACATTTTAGTATAATTTTCTTCCCAATGATTTCTTAAATACTTCTTGTAAAATCTGTCTGTCCATTTTAATTTTTGCCAATTTAATTTCTGCTTCAAGAAAATCTGTTTCAGCATCAACAAGATCACTTCCTGTAATAAGATGTTCTGAATATTTCTTTTTTGAAATTCGAAGATTTTCTTTTGTCTGAGTTTTCATCAGCTCTATATTTTTTATTTGCTTTTCAATTGTTATCAGATCCAGATAATTTTTATAAACTTCTACTTCAATCTTTTCCTGCACTAATTTTTTACTCACACTTAACTGATAAAACCTTTCTTTTGTCTGCTGCTTTTTATCAGATGTCTGTCCCCAATTCCAAAGCTCCCAGTTCAATGAAACTCCGGCTGCCCAGGATTCATTAAATTCATCTTTTAAAGGCATATAACGTTGATTTGGATTATTATAATTAACTGTTGCAAACAGACTCACTTGCGGATAATATGAAGCTTCAGTCATTTTTATTTTCTCTTTTGCAGAAAGTAAATTCAAATCAGTTGTTTTAATTTCATTTCTGTTTTTAAATGCTTCTGCCAGATAAGTTTTGAAGTTCTCTGGTTTTTCCGTGACAGAAAAAATTTCACTTTCAATTTCACTTTCTGCATCTAGATTAATTCCAATAGCTTTGTTAAAATTCATTCTCGCAAGTTCTATTTTGTCTTTTGCTTCCAGCAGTTTAATTTTTGTATCAGATTCTAAAACCTGCAACTTTAAAAGTTCATTTTTTGTAATCAACCCGTTTTGTAAATAAACTTTTGAATCTTTAACATGATTTTGAACAGAAGTTAAACGCTTTTCCAGCAAGATGTTTATCAATTTAATTTTTGCAAATTCCCAATAGCTTTTGATTATATTAAGTGAAACCTGATTAGCTGTTTCTTTGTTTTCAACTTCATATATCTTTCTGTTGTAATTTGCAATATTAACTCCCGATGACAATCTAAACCCTGTAAAGAGCGGCTGTGTAACAGTTGCACCCAAAGTATATTGATTTAAAAGTGCATCCTGAATTTTTATGGGAGTTGGTGAAAAAGGAACGCTAACTTCAAAAGGATCAACATCACTGAATCTTGTATATCCGGCTGTTAGTTTTAATTTTGGAAGCAATTCTTTTTTTTGTGCTTTGTAAAGAAATTCTGTTTCCCTCATTTTCGATTCTGAAATTTTCATTAAGTCATTATTTTTCAAACCGGTCAACAAACTTTCTTCCAAAGTATATATTTTATTTTGTGCCCAAGTAACACTTGATATAATCAGCAATAAGCAAAATATCTTTTTCATTTTTCTGCCTGATTTTTAATTAAATGGATAAATACATTTTCAAGAGAGGGAGTAATTTCTCTTTTATTTAATATTCTGACTTCACTATTTGCCAGAGAAGATTCAATTTTTTTTATGTCAATTTCATAATCATCAATCACAATGTTTAACCTGTCACCGAACATTTGTATATCATAATTTAGCTTTTCTGAAATTATTTTATTTGCCAGGCGAACCGGAGCACATACGAGTTCGAGGATTTTTTTATTTATAGATTTTTTAATCCCCACAGGCGTGTCGAGTGCAATAATTTTCCCTTCGTTCATCAAAGCAACTCTGTTACACCTTTCTGCTTCGTCAAGATAAGGGGTTGTCATAAAGACTGTTAACCCACCCTTGATTAATTCAGATAAGATCTTCCAAAAATCCCTGCGCGAAACCGGATCAACACCGGTTGTTGGTTCATCAAGAAAGATAATTTCCGGTTCGTGAATTAATGCACAGGCAAGTGCAAGTTTTTGTTTCATTCCACCGGAAAGTTTATCAGCCAATCTTCTACGAAATTTTATTAACCGCGTAAATTTCAAAAGTTCATCTCTTCTCGATTCAAAATTTTTCACATTGTGGATGTCAGCAAAAAACTCAATATTTTCATCAATTGTAAGATCACCATACAAACTAAACTTTTGACTCAGATAACCAATTCTGTTCTGAATATTTTTTTTATCATCATTTATATTTTTCGAAAACAGTTTTGCTTCACCTGATGAAGAATTCAGCAGCCCGCATAATATTCTGATGATTGTTGTTTTTCCTGCGCCGTCAGGACCTACTAATCCGAACATTTCATTTTTCTTTACGCAAAAAGAAACTTCATCTACTGCTTTAACTTCTTCGTACGAATGTTTGAGTTTTTCTATTTCAATTATGTTAGTCATATTAATTTACTTTTATTATTGCGTCTGCCGGCATTCCTGCTTTTAACTCCTGGTGATCATTATCAACAGTAATTTTAACAGCAAAAACTAATTTCACTCTTTCATCTTTTGTCTGGATATTTTTCGGAGTAAATTCAGCTTCAGGTGAAATGTACGTTACTGTTCCGGTGTAAATTTTATCTTCATAAGTATCTGTTTTAATCTCTGCCTGCTGACTAAGTTTAACTTTTCCCAAATCAGTTTCAGATACATAAATCACAATTTCAGCTTCTGTTAAATCAGAAATTTTTAGGAGTGCCGACATTCTGTTTACTGTTTCACCAATTTCAACATATTGTCTTACTGCGGTTCCGTTTAGAGGTGAAATCACAAAACAATCTGAAATATTTTTTTTGACTTCCTTAACTTTTGCCGCAGCTTGCTCATACAATCCTTCTGCTTTTAAAAGCTCTTCGGGTCGTACAATATTTTTCACCTTTCTTAAATTTTGTCTGGCAGATTCCAATTGTGTTTTTGCAATTTCAAATCTGCTTTCCATATCTTCAAATTGTTTTTTTGTAATAGCTCTTTCATCATACAAATTCTTAAATCGATCATAATCTTTTTGAGCAGATTCAAAATTTATTTTCGATTTCTTAAATTGCTCTTGTGCTGTTTTTTTATCTTCTGTTCTAGCACCTTCTTTGGCAAGCTGATAATCAGCATTTGCAATTTTTTCCAAGGCTGTTGCCTGTGCAAGTTTTATTTCCAAAAGTTTGTGATCGATTATTAAAAGCGTATCACCTGCTGTTACTTTATCTCCTTCTGAAAATAAAATTTCCTCAACTCTGCCATTTGCTTCAGAGCTCACAACTGCATTTGTTATTTCAATTGTTCCTGATTCTTCAATCGAATTTTCATCAGAATTTCCATTACATCCAATTAGTATAATACAGAAGAGTGCAAATGATAAAACCCTATACTTCATTTCCCTTTTCCTTTTTTAGTTTATTATAAATTTTCATACCTTCTTCAGTTAGTATTCCTCTAAACAAAATTTCGATAGTTGTTGATATTATTAAACGCGGCGGCAGCTTACTTCCTTTTAGGTAAGAAGGATTTATAACTCCCTGAATTGCGGCCATATAAATCCCCCTTATTATTTCTGTTTCGCGGTCAATAACCAATCCTTCTTTTTTCCCCTGTTCAACTATGAGAGAAATATTTTTTCTTAAAACCTTGCCTCTGAAGTCTTCTATTTTTTTCCACCACTCCGGTCCCATTTCTGCAATTTGATGTAAAAATATCATCAGAAACTTTAATCCTTTGTGTAAAATAAAATCGGTCAGACAAACAAACTTTTCAATCGCATTTATATCTTTTGCAGTTATCTGTTCAATATTTTTTCTGAGATATTGAATCTTGATCCAGATAATTGCCTGAATTAATTCATCCTTGCTGGCAAAATATTTGTAAATGGTTTTTTTGCTCATTTTTAGCGCTGTAGCAATATCATCCATTGTTACTTTTATTATTTTTTCCCTTTCTATAAACTGGGATACTTTATCTAGTATGGTTTCTTTTATATCCATTTTTCACCGGAAACTGAATTTGTTATTTTCGTTTCCAATATAGGTTTGGAAACTGGAGTTGTCAATACCAGTTTCCATCCGAGAATTAATTATTTTCAAAAACTTACTTTAGAGCCTGTTTTCGCAATAAATTATTTTTACCGATATAAATTATTTTCCCGGAGTTTCCAAAATCGAATTTTGTGTTTTGGAGATTTTTCCTGAACGGCCAGTTTTATCATATATTTTGACTTTTCTTAAACAGGTTCTCATTAATCGTTTTTTGGAAAAACTTCTTCTCTTTTTTATTTTTGTATTCAGAATCAGAAATATGTGATGAGGATAGAATGTTGGTTGAAACTTCAAAAATTATTGTTGTTGGTGATAAGGTTTTAATTAAGCCTGAAGAAGATATTCAGAAAACAAATAGTGGTTTGTATCTTCCTCCCGGTATAAAGGAAAAAGAGAAAGTTCAAGGCGGTTATATAATAAAGGTCGGACCCGGCTACCCTGTGGGAGTTGGAAATGATGACGAACCCTGGAAAGATGATAAAGAGAATAAATATATCTCTCTTCAGGCGCGCGAAGGGGATTTTGCACTATTTTTAAGAAGAGATGCAATTGATATTGAACTCGACGGAAAAAAGATGGTGATAGTCCCTCAATCAGCAATATTATTATTACACCGAGATGAAGATTTATTAAATTACTAAAAGCAGGTTTACCTGTTTTTTTAATAAGAGGATTTTATGATTAAAGAATTTATCCGTTTTATAAAAAATTACGAAGACAAAATAATTCCGCTAACTAAAGAATATAGTGAAACATTTTTTAATGCTTCAATTACCGGCAATCCGGAACTTTACAAAAAATCTGCAGAGCTTGAATTGCAGTTAACTAAAATTCATTCTGATAAAGAAAGTTTTTCTCAAATTAAAAAGTTTCAAGAATCGGGTGAAATTACCGAGACTGTTTTAGCTCGTGAGTTACAAGTTTTTTATAATACTTTTGCAGGTAATCAAACTGACGAAGAATTGCTTGAGAAAATTGTAAAGCTTTCAAATAAAATTGAAGAAAAATATTCTACGTTCAGAGCCAAGATTAATGACAAAGAAATCAACGATAATGAGATCGATAAAATATTAAAAGAGTCAAGGGATTCTTCCGAGTTGAAAACTACCTGGGAAGCCAGCAAGCAGATAGGAGAAGAAGTAAAAGAAGATGTACTTACTTTGGTCCGATTAAGAAATGAATCTGCTAAAAATCTTGGGTACAAAAATTATCATGAAATGAGTTTGATATTAAGTGAACTCAATCCTGCAGAACTCGATAAATTGTTTGATGAACTTGATGAAAAAATTTCAGATGAATATTCAAGATTAAAATCTGAAATGGATGAATATCTTTCCAATGGATTAAAAATTGAAAAGAGAGATTTACGTCAATGGCACTATCAGGATAAATTTATGCAGCAGGGTCCTGCCATTTACAATGTTGATCTTGATAAGTATTATGAAGATAAAGATCTGGTTGAGCTGACTGAAAAATATTTTTCAGGTATTGGACTTGAAATAAAGAATCTTATTGAAAAAAGTGATCTGTTTGAAAAGGAAAACAAATATCAACATGCATACTGCATTCCGATTGATCGTGAAAATGATGTAAGAGTTTTATGTAACATAAAACCGGATTACAAATGGATGAATACAATGCTGCATGAATTTGGTCACGCAGTTTATGACAAATATATTTCACAGGAACTTCCCTGGCTATTGAGAGAGCAGTCGCACATTTTTACAACCGAAGCAATTGCAATGCTTTTTGGAAGGTTTGCTGCAGATCCAAAATGGATGAAGGAAAATTTTTCTCTTGAGTCAGAAGAAGCTTCAAAAATTGCTAAAGATTGCTTCTTGTCTCTTCGTCTGGAACAGCTCTGTTTTTCACGCTGGGTTCAGGTTGTTTATCGTTTTGAAAGAAGTATGTATGCTGATCCTGATCAGGATTTAAATTTGCTTTGGGAAAATCTGGTTAAAAAATATCAGCTTGTAAATTATCCGGATGACCGTGATGCACCTGACTGGGCAGCAAAAATTCACATTGCATTATATCCGGCATATTATCAGAACTATATGCTTGGAGAAATTCTTGCATCGCAATTATATTATTATATAAACAATAAAGTTTTGAAATTGGATGAAGAAAATTTTTCTTCTTTCACAAATGAAATGTCAGTCGGGGAATATCTAAAACATCTCTTCTTCAGTTATGGAACTTTATATTCCTGGAATGAACTGATTGAAAAATCAACCGGTGAAAAATTGAATGTCGATTATTATGTAAATCAATTTTTAACAAAGGAGTAATTATGAAAAGATGTGAATGGGTTCCACTGGATAAAGAATTGTATGTTAAATATCATGACGAGCAATGGGGAGTGCCTGTCCACGACGACAAAATGTTATTTGAAATGTTGTGTCTGGAAGGAGCCCAAGCCGGATTAAGTTGGTGGACAATATTGCAAAAAAGAGAAAACTATCTTAAAGCATTTGATAACTTTGATGCAAAAAAAATAGCCGCTTACGATCAAAAGAAAATTGATGAGCTCTTAAACAATCCCGGAATTGTGAGAAACAAATTAAAAGTAAATGCCTTTATACAAAACGCAAAAATCTTTTTAGAAATTCAGGAAGAAGAAGGTTCGTTTGATAAATATATCTGGAGTTTTACAGAAGGAAAAACAATTGTAAATAAATGGAAGAATATAAAAGAAGTTCCGGCAACTTCAGAAATTTCTGACAAGATGAGCAAAGTATTAAAGAAACGCGGCTTTAAGTTTGTCGGGTCAACAATCTGTTATTCTTTTATGCAAGCCTGCGGAATGGTTAATGATCACACCACAGACTGTTTCAGATATTCACAAGTTTAAGAATTTACTGCAGGGAGGTAGAATTTAAAACTGCTTCCCTTTCCTTTTTCACTTTCAACAACAAATCGGCAATCACATTTTTCCAGCATTTCTCTGCAAAGAGATAATCCGAGTCCGGTTCCCTTTTCATTATTAGTTCCCGGCATTGAATGATAATCTTTCAAGTTTAAAATATCAGAAATTTCTTCTGCTGTTAAACCAACACCGTTATCAGAAACAACCACTTCTACAGTTGAACTTTTTTGCGAAACGCCAATTATTATTTCACCATTTTTTTCTGTGAACTTAACAGCATTTGAAATCAAATTTCGCAACACAGTGTTAATTACATTTTCATCTGCAAATGCAAAAACTTCATCTGAAATTTTTGTAACTATCTTTATCTCTTTACGTTCTGCATTTGCTTTATACAAATCGATATTTTGATTTATTAAATCAGTGATATTTATTTTTTGTTTTTTAATTTGCAGCTGTCCGGTTTGAAGTGTTGACCAGCTTAAAAGATTATTCAGCAGGCCATATAAACTTCGTACAGATTTTCTCAGATTGCTTGTAATTTCTTTAATCTCCCCTGTAGTCATATCATCACTTTCTTCGTAGAGTATTTGAGAAAATCCAAGCAGTGCAACAAACGGATTTCTTAAATCGTGCGCAATAATGGAAAAGAATTTATCTTTTGTTTTGTTAATCTGAACCAACTCTTTGGTTCTTTCTTTTACAAGGTTTTCAAGTCGCTTTCTCTGCTCCCTTGCCGCTTGTGTTTTATACTTATATAAAAGATAGATTATTAATAGAATTACAACCGTAGCAGTAAACTTAAACTTAAGAGTCATCCAGAAAGGGGGCAGAATATTTATTTTTAAAATCTTTTCCTGTTGATTCCACAAACCTTCACTGTTTGTTGAACGCACTTTAAAAATATAATTTCCCGGAGGAATTTTATTGTAAGAGACAAACCTTCTGTCTTCAGCATAAATCCAATCTTCATCAAGGTTTTCCATTTTATAAGAGTACTTAACTTTTTCAGGAATAAAATAATTGATTGATGAATAATTAACTGAAATATTGTTTTCAAAATATGGAAGATTTATTTCATCGATGTAAGAAATATTTTTATCAATGATAATTTTACCGTCAACTTTACTTCCGATTCCAAGTGACTTATTTCCAAGTTTTAAATCTGTTATAACAATATTTGTGGAGTAATTTATATCTTTAATATTTTCAGGATAAAATGCACTTATACCTTTGTAACCACCAAAAATTAATTCACCATCTTCTGTCTTAAACGATGATGAGGTATTAAATTCAAGTCCCTGAAAACCATCTGCGTCATCATAAACTTTAAACTTTTCAGATGCTCTGTTAAATCTTGCAATTCCTCTGTTTGTTGTAATCCATAAATCTCCAAAATTATCTTCCTTAATTCCGTAAATTGTATTATTTGGAAGACCATTTTCAACAGTGTAAGAAAAAAACTTTTCTGTTGATTTATCAAATTTTATTAAGCCTTCTTCCCCGCCAAGCCAGATCATTCCGTCGCTGTCTTCCGTAATTACATTAACCGAATTACTTTGCAGCGAATATTTATCCCCTTCCTGATAAAGATACCTTTTAACTTTTCCAGTGGCAGGGTTAAGTTTGTTGAGACCATTAAACCAGGTCCCTATCCACACAAAACCTTCACTGTCAACAAACACAGCACCAATCTTGTTGCTGCTTATACTTTCATCATCACCTAGAATATTGTAATAAACTTTAAATGTTTTTCTGTCAGCAGAAAGTTTATTCACTCCGCCATACTCGGTTCCGATCCACAAATTGTTTTCTTTATCAATATCGAGTGAAGTAATTGTGTTGTTTGAAAGTGAACTGTTTTCCGTATCAAATTTTTCCGGTACGTGAAAATATCTTTTAACTTTTAGAGTTTTACTGTTTAATTTGTTGAGTCCGAATTGCGTTCCAACCCAGATGTATCCTTCATCGTCACCTGTTATGCAATATACTTCATTATGACTCAATGTTGTTTTATCTGAAGGAACACAGGTGAGTAATTTAATCTTCCCGGTTGTTCTGTTGATTCTGTTCAGACCGTGACCCTGTGTACCGGCCCATAAAACTTTCTCTTTATCCTGATAAACCCCAAATACACTGCTTCCGCTAAGTGAATTTTTTTTATCTGGTTCACCTGTGTAATTAACTATTTTCTTTTCATTTGGTTTTAATAAAAATATTCCGTCACCTAAAGTACCGATCCAGATTATTCCGTTATTATCTTCAAGAAAGGAACTAATGTAATTATTGGAAATTTTATGTTTTGCACTTCTGCTGTAATGTGTAACTTCTTTTGTTGAAAGTTCAAACTTAAATGTACCGGAAGAAAAAGTGTTTACCCATAAATTATTTTGCGAATCCAGCTTAAGAAAATTTACTTCAGGCTGTTCATTTTTTCTTTTTGCAGTTTTATTTAGTAAAATTTTTTCCGTTTTTTTTGTATCCAGATCAACAACATTAATTCCGTTAAAATAGGTGGCTATGAAAAGTTTATTTCCATTTTTTAATATACTGCTGACGTTTCGACAAAAAGATTTATCAATTTCAATTTTGCGAAAACTGTCAGTTTTTTCATCATAAACATTTATGCCGTCATCTCGAGTCGAAACCCAGATTGTGCCATCTTCATCTTCAAACAGAGATGTAATTCTGTTTCCTGTCAGAGAATTTTCCTTGCCGTCCGCTTCATATACTATAAATTTGTCTTCTTCATAGATATATTTACAAAGTCCTGAACTTGCAGAGCCAAACCACACATTTCCTTTGGAATCAGGAAGTATATCAAAAATTCGATTAGAGGGTAACGAAGTTTTGCTGCCATATTCATATTGATAACGTGTGACAGTCTGAGTCTTTATATCAAACCTGTCAACTCCGTTTCCGCCGTTGGAAATCCAGATATTTCCTTTTTTATCCAGCGCCATAGATGCAATGTAATTGCTCTGCAGAGAATTTTTATTGCCCATCTCTTTTTTGAATACTTTAAAATCGTATCCGTCAAACCTGTTTAACCCCTCTTGCGTGCCTATCCATATATACCCGTTTTCATCTTGTACAAGCCCTGTAATGGCAGACATAGAAATGCCATCTTTAATTCCAAGATGATCAATTTTTTTTCCTGAGTCACCAAAGGCTACACCTAGAAAAAAAACTGTCAGCAATATTTTGCAAGAATTAATTTTCATAAAAATCACATTAGTTAAGTAGATATTCGTTGCTGAAACAGATAAGTTAATTTTTAATTCAATATAACACTCTTTCTTTTAAAATCTTTCTTTTTTCTTTGTAATCGGGGATAAATGAAGCAACCAGCTCCCAAAAACTTTTCGAATGGTTCATATATTTCAGGTGACATAATTCGTGGATAATAACATAATCTATCACATCTGTAGTAAAACTCATCAGGTGCATGTTAAATGACAAGCTCCCTTTTGAAGTACAACTTCCCCAGCGGGTTTTCTGATTTCTTATCGTTACTCTGCTTACATTAAAGCCATAAGCATTTGCCAGATAAAAGACTCGCTCGGGAATATATTCTTTTGCCGAAATCCGAAGCCAGGTTTCATAGATATTTTTATCATCCAGCTTCCTTACTGATTCGCAAAAAATAATTTTTTCTTCCTGAGAAAATCTGATACTGTTGGTTTTTCCAATCTCATTTTTTATTGTTACAGAATTTCCTAAAAAGAAAAATCCTTTCTCCTTTTGCTCATTTCTTTTGTTGATATGTTTGGCAATCCATTCTTTTTTAGAAAGAAGAAATTCTGTGCCTTCTTTGTACGTTACCCGTTTGGGCAGAACCAGTTCAACGCTCCCTTTATTGTCAATTTTTACAATAATTCTTTTTGCTTTTGAACTTTTTCGGACAAAATAACTTATTTCTTTTCCGTTTATCTCTAAGGTTTGTATATTCACTATTCGGTTTTTGATATTTTTGAAAAACTGATTATGTTAATTGGATAAATTATGAACTTTGGGAAACAACTTTTTGACAAAATTTCAGCAAAATTTCAGAGAATTTACGCAGCAAATTAATAATTCTAATTGTAAATATACTATTGCAAGCTTTATTAATCCTGTTTTTAATTTCGATAAATCAGCAGTTTTATCTGAAATCAGTTCAAAATTCAACAAATTTTTCTATTGGGAACTTCCAAAACAAAAATTTTCCTTTATTGGATTCGGTAACCTGATTAACGTTTCAGCCAATGGCAACGCACGTTTCATAGAAACTTCCAATAAAATTGAAGAGATTAAGAAAAATCTTGTTTCCAATCATAATCAGTTTCCAGATTTGAATATCCCTCTTGTTTTGGGCGGAATGAAATTTTCTATTAACGACGGAACCGAAGAATGGTCAGATTTTAATGATTCTGACTGGTTCATTCCTGAGTTTTTGCTTCTTACAAAAGACGATCAATACTTTCTTGTTGTAAATCAGCAAACTGATCGTCCAGAAAGCAACCTGAATGAAATTTTCGATCTGCTTCAGATAAAAACAATCTCCACAAAGAATGGTTCAATATCTGCACAAAACAGATCAAATGAAAATTATGAAAAGGATAACTGGACAAAAAATATCAACGAAGCTCTTATTCAGATAGAAAAAGAACATTTTACAAAAATTGTAGTTTCGCGCAGAAAAGACATTTTACTCGATAAAAAACCAAATTTACCAAATCTGCTGAAAAAACTCGCAGAACGAAATCCGCTCTGTTATGTGTTTGCTTATGGAACCGGAAAGAGTATATTTTTAGGCGCTTCTCCTGAAAAACTGGTGAAGTATGATAAAAACCATATAGAAGCTGACGGACTCGCAGGTTCAATTGCACGCGGAAAAACTCCTGAAGAGGATAAAAATCTTGAAAATGAACTTCTTTCAAGTAAAAAAAATCTGGCAGAACAAAAATCTGTTGTCGATTTTATAGTGCGCACCTTTGATAATTTCAGCAATAAAATTGATTATCCTAAAAAGCCGATAATAAAAAAACTGGGAAGTATTCAGCATTTATTTACTCCGATAAAAGCCGAAGTTGATCCAGATTTTAATATATTTGAACTAATTTCCTGCATTCATCCTACTCCGGCAATTTGCGGCGCGCCCTGTGTAATTGCCAGAAGTGTTATCAACGATCTGGAAAACTACAAGCGCGGTTTATACTCCGGAGTAGTCGGCTGGTTAAATTTTGATAAACAGGGCGAATTTGCAGTAGGAATTCGTTCCGCTTTACTTAATGATAAAAAATTGGTAGTTTTTGCAGGTTGCGGCATTGTTAATGGCTCTGATCCGGAACTTGAGTTTAATGAAGCCGAATTAAAAATGATCCCTATTTTATCATTATTTGATTATGACAATTCAAATTAACCGAAATATTTACTGGTCACAGTTATTTGTAAAACAACTCGCAGCTCTTGGAGTAAAAGAAGTTTCAATTTCTCCCGGCTCCAGAAGCACACCACTTACATACGCTTTTGCAACAAATAACGATTTTAAAAAATATGTTAACATAGATGAACGCTCATCTGCATATTTTGCTCTTGGTCTGGCAAAACAGCAGCGCCGACCCGTTGCAGTTGTTACCACTTCGGGAACCGCAGTGGCGGAACTTTATCCTGCAATAATTGAAGCTTATAATCAGAGAGTTCCATTAATAATCTGCACTGCCGACAGACCCCATTATTTGCGCAATACCGGTGCAAACCAAACAATTAACCAGGATAATATTTATTCAAATCATATTCGCTTTTTTTATGATACGGGTCTGCCCATAGTTGATGAACAAAATCTTACAACTTTCCTAAATAAATTAACAGAAGGTTTTTATACCGGTTTTAAAACAGATTGCGGTCCGGTTCATTTTAACTTTCCATTTGAAAAACCTTTTGAACCAGACAGTTATACTGATAAATTGCCAGATGAATTTTTTATTCCGGAAATAAAATTTCCTTCTCGGCAAACTACAGAACCTGATAAAGATGTAATCTCAAAAATAGATAAAGCTGAAAAAGTTATTGCTGTTGTTGGTCCGAATAACTTCGGTAAAAAGACTCTGTTAAAAATTGATAAAACTTTTAATGAGAAAAATATTCCGGTGTTTGCTGATTCAGCGTCCGGATTAAGATTTTTGAGTGATAATAATTCTATAGTTAATCATACAGCTTTTGTGAGATTTGAAAATTTATTGGATCTCAACAAAAACGATGTAGTTTTACTTTTGGGTGAAGCTCCGGTTTCAAATTCAACTCTCGGGTTTATAGAAAAAACTGAATGCACAAAAATTTCTGTTAATTCTTTTGGTGATTTGAAAGATCCTTCACGAACAGTAAATCATATAATTAAATCAGAAGAAAATCTTTTCCTTGATTCAATTTCAAATTCAATCAAAGCTAAAAATTTACAGTTTTTTGAATTTGTAAAATCAATTGAACAAAAAACAGAAGAAGTTCGAACAAAAAATATTGAGCAAGCTGATCTAAAAATTGAATCAGTTGTTTCGCATACTCTTATGAAGTTGATACCGGATGAATCAAATTTATTTATCGGAAACAGTACTGTCATTCGTGATTTTGATTTGTTTTCCGGTAAATCAAATAAAAACATAAATATTTTTTCAAACCGCGGAACCAGCGGAATTGAAGGAAACATTGCAACAACACTCGGAGTTGCCTGCAACAGTTCTTCACCATCTTTTATGGTGCTTGGTGATTTATCTTTTTATTACGATTCAAATAGTTTGCTGATTGCAAAACAAAATAAAATTCCGTTAACAATTATAATTATCAATAATAATGGCGGCGGAATCTTTTCAATGCTTCCGATATCAAATCAGGAAGAAATTTTTGAAAAATATTTTACAACACCTTTAAATTTGAATTTAAAATATTTTGCCGAATTATACGATGGTAACTATTTTAATCCGAATTCTGTTGAAGAATTATCAGAAATTTTCATAACAGAACTTGATCTTTCAAAATTGAATATCATAGAAATAAAAACTGATTCAGCTGCATCTGCTGAATTCAGAAAATTATATATTAAAAACATTCGGCAAAAACTCGAACTTAATGCAGATTAATTACAAATATATTTCGTTTTATCTCAACGATACTTATTTCGACAGAACCAAAGAATCTGTAATTTTTTTGCATGGATTTTCAGGAAGTTCATCTGACTGGAATAAAGTTTTACCAAAAATTTCTTCTAAGTTTTCTCCAATAGCAATTGATTTGATTGGTCATGGAAAAACATCTTCGCCTGAAAAAGAATCTGATTATTCCATTACTGAAATTATTAAGCAGCTTTCTTTTATCTTAAAGTATATGAAAATCAAAGAGCCTGTCTTAGCCGGTTATTCGATGGGCGGACGCGCAGCACTTTCATTTACTGCAAACAATGTTAATATTCCGCGAGCACTTATTCTGGAAAGTTCAACCGCCGGCATTGAAAGTACTTCCGATCAGATTGCCCGGGTAGAAGCTGACAATAATCTTGCAAGAGATATAATAAATTTTGGAATGGATTGGTTCACAAAACACTGGATGAATATTCCGTTGTTTGAATCACAAAAAAGCTTGTCGGAAAAAATTCTTTTGAATATCGTAAAAGAAAAGTTAACGCAAAATCCTTTGGGTCTGGCACTCTCATTACGCGGATTCAGTACCGGCAAAATGCCTTCACTCTGGAATAATCTGAAAACGATCAAACAAAAAACTCTTTTGATCTCAGGAGAACTTGATCAGAAATTTTCTGAAATAAATAAAAAAATGGCTAATTATCTGCCGAATTGCGAACATAAAATAATTCAGGAAACCGGACACAATACACATCTGGAAAAACCTGAAGAATTTACTATCTTAGTGAATAATTTCTTAAAAAGTTTAACATAAATAAAGGCTTGAAATGGAATTTAAATGGACGAAAATCGGTGATTACACCGATATCATATATGAAAAAATGGACGGCATTGCAAAGGTTACAATTAACCGACCTGAAGTGCGTAATGCTTTCAGACCAGAAACCGTATTGGAAATGTACGATGCTTTTATTGATGCACGCGAAGATCCTGAAATTGGTGTAATTTTGTTAACTGGTGCCGGACCGGCAAAAGATGGCAAATATGCTTTCTGTTCAGGCGGCGATCAAAAAATAAGAGGCGACAAAGGATATGTTGGTAAAGACGGAGTTCCTCGTTTGAACGTTCTTGATTTGCAAAAGCTTATCAGATCAATTCCTAAACCTGTTATTGCTCTTGTTGCCGGATACGCAATTGGCGGCGGTCACGTTCTTCACGTTGTTTGTGATATGACAATTGCAGCTGACAATGCAATCTTTGGTCAGACAGGTCCAAAAGTAGGAAGCTTTGACGGCGGCTTTGGATCAAGTTTTCTTGCCAGAATGGTGGGACAGAAAAAGGCGCGCGAAATATGGTATTTGTGTCGCCAGTACAATGCTGTTGAAGCAGAGAAAATGGGACTTGTAAACAAAGTGGTTCCTCTTGCTGATCTGGAAAAAGAAGGTGTTGAATGGGCGCAGGATATTTTAAATCATAGTCCGCTTGCAATCCGATTATTAAAATCAGCATTTAATGCCGAGCTTGACGGGCAAACAGGTATTCAGGAACTAGCCGGAAATGCAACTTTACTTTATTATATGAGTGACGAAGCTCAGGAAGGTAAAAAAGCTTACAATGAAAAAAGAAAACCTGATTTCAAAAAATTTCCGAGAGTTCCTTAGTTAATGAGTAATAATTCATCAGTGATAAAGAGCTGGGTTTTAGCCAGCCGACCAAAAACTTTATTTGCTGCAATATCGCCGGTGCTGACAGGCTCTGCACTGGCTTTTGCAGATGAAGTCTTTTCATTTATCCCCGCACTTGTTGCGTTAATCTGTTCAATACTAATTCAGATAGCAACCAATTTTGTAAATGATCTTTACGATTTTTTAAAAGGAACCGATAACGAAAAACGTGTCGGACCGGAAAGAGCTCTTGCCAGCGGATTAATTTCTCCAGACAAAATGAAGAAAGCAATTATCTTTACATTTGGTCTGGCGTTTATTCTCGGTCTCTTTCTTGTTTATAAAGCGGGCTGGCCAATTTTGATTGTTGGAATAATTTCAATCATCTCTGGTTACGCATATACTGCGGGTCCTTTACCACTCGCTTATAATGGCTTGGGAGATATTTTTGTTTTTGTATTTTTTGGAATAGTTGCGACTGTAGGAACGTATTTTGTTCAGGCTGTTGAGTTAACAAACACAGCATTTCTGGTTGCAATTCCATCAGGCGCTTTAATTACAAATATCTTAGTTGTTAATAATTACCGCGATGCTGAAACTGACAAACTTTCGAATAAAAAAACTCTGGCTGTAATTTTTGGTAAAGCTTTTACGCGAATACAATATGTTGTTTTAATTTTGATTTCATATTTTATTCCCTTCCTGTTGTATATGGAACATGATTTTAATATGTCCATACTTCTACCTTTTGCCACTTTTCCAATGGCTATAAAATTAGTTAAGATGATTTATTTTCTGCAAGGCTCTTCATTGAATAAAACATTGGAATTGAGCGCTAAGTTTTCTTTTATTTTCAGTGTCTTGTTTTCAATTGGAATTATTTTATGAAAATAACATCTGTTGAATGGGAACGCAAAAGATTCAGACTAAAACAAAAGTTATTTTTTGATGGAAAACTTTGCGAACACCGTGATGTTTATAATTTTCAAATTAAAACCTCAGGCGGAATTTCAGGAATTGGCGAAGCAGTTATTCTTGAATCACACGGAACAGAATCTGCTGCAGAATTGGAATTTAGTTTAAACACTTTAAAGAAAAAAATTATTGGATGTGATTTATCTGAAAAATTTTTCTCCAACTTATCCCTGTTTAATTCCTTATCAAAAACTCCTGCAGTACGAAACGCTTTTGAACAGGCAGTATTAAATATCTGTCTGCAATATTCAGAAAATTTGGAAAAAATATTTAATCGAAAGTTAAACACATCTTTACTTTTAAATGATTTTATTCCTGCTTTACCTGAACTAGAAACTCTTGATTTACTCAGAGAAAAAATCAATCTTGGGTTTAATGTTTTTAAATTAAAAACCGGCAAAAAAAACTTCTCTGAAATTTTTCAACTTTTAGAAAAAATCAAAAAAACATTTCCGGAAATAAAATTACGAATCGATCCAAACTGTAACTGGAAGTTAGAAGAAGTGCTTCCGTTAATTGATAAATTTGAAAATTACAATATAGATTATATTGAACAACCGGTTTCTAAAAAAGAAGATTTAATTCTGTTACAAGATAAAACAAAAATTCCAATAGCAGCGGATGAATTAGTGACTTCTGTTAAGGAAGTAAAAGAATTAATCAGTTCGGGAATTAAAATTATTATTTTAAAACCTGTAACAATTGGCGGTATTTGTAACTCTGTTGATTGCATAAACTACGCAGAAAAAAACAATGCTCGAGTAGTAATAACTTCTTCTTTTGAAAGTAATACCGGAATGCAAATACCGGTAATTGCAGCTGGATTAATTAACGAAAAAGAGAATCACGGATTAAACACTTCTCATTTTTTGTTAGATAATTCTCCTAGTAGTTTTTGGACAATTCAAAATAACCTTTTGAAAATAAATATTTAAATCAGTAATTATGATAACAGTCAGCAACCAAAGTCACTGGATTATTCAACAGGCAAAACAAAATCCTGACAAAAAATTTATTGTCACTCCCACTCAAAAATTTTCCTTTTCCGAAACACTTGAAAAAGCTTTTGTGATTTATAATTACTGTAAGAAAAACGGCTTTGATAAAAATTCAAGGATTGGTGTTTTATCAAGTCACAATACTGATTTTATTTTTACTGTTCTGGGTCTTTGGCTTTCTGAATGTACACCGGTCTTGTTTAATAAAAACCAAACTAATCTTGAGATTGAAGAACAGAAAAAAACGGCAAGGGTTTCTGATTTAATTGATCCCGGCAATTTTGATTTTACTGTTAAAATTAAAACAAAAAAATCATCGCTCAATTTTTCACCTGATGATTTTGCTTTAATAATTTTCACCTCAGGCACTACAGGCAAAACAAAAGCCGTTGTTCATACTTTTAGTTCATTGTACCAGAGTATTAAAAACTGTGATTCATTTATAAATCATAATTCAGAAAATATTTGGCTGGCTTCCCTTCCTTTTTTTCACATTGGAGGGTTTGCAATTTTTCTTCGTGCTTTAATTTGTGGATGTCAGATAACAATTCCAAAGTCTCTTCTGACCGAAGATTTAATTCATTCTGTGAAAACCAATTCACCAACTTTTGCTTCATTTGTTACAACTACTTTTTACAGATTAATTGAAAAAAATATTTCTCCATGGAAAAATTTGCGCATTCTCTTTTTAGGCGGCGGACCGTTAAATCAAAATGAAATATTCGACTTTGTAACTTCTGGTTGGCCAATTGCAAAAGTTTATGGTTCTTCAGAAACCTGTGCAATGGTAACAACTGAAATGGCATCAAAGTATAATAGAGACGAAAATTTATGCGGCAAGCAACTTGGTGATGTGGAGATAAAAATCGATGCTCAGCAAAATATATCTGTAAAAACCAAAGCTCTTTTTGCCGGATATTTTCAAAACAATTCATTAGATGATTCAAAAATCAAAAATCGTTTTTATTCTACAGGTGACATTGGAGAATTAAGAAATAACCACTTGAAGATTTTCTCTCGTCGTTCTGATCTTATAATTTCAGGTGGTAAAAATATTGATCCGCTTGAAATCGAAAATATAATCAGAGCAAATTTTGATGTTAAGGATGTAAAAGTTTTCGCATTAGAAAATGCACAATGGGGACAACAAGTAACAGCAGCAATTATTCCAAGCGGTAATCAAACTGCTTATGATAATTTTAAAGCTCAATTGAAAAAAATCTTATCAGGATATAAGATTCCAAAACAAATTTTTTATGTGGAAAAATTTCCGGAGACAGCTACTGGAAAAATTGATTTACAAAAACTAAAAAAGATTTTACAATCCGGATAATATTTTAACGACCTCTTCGGGTAGTTTTGTTTTTTTAAAATTACTTTTATCAATACAGACATGTACAGTTTTCACTTCAACAAATTTCGTATTTGCTTCATCACAAAATTTATAATTTATCTCAAATGAATTTTCTCTTATTTCTTTTGCACCAATTTCTATAATAATTTTCTGATCAAATTTTAATGGTGTAAAATAATCAGCTTCAGTGTGTACAAGAGGATAACCATATTTTTCATTGGTGAAATATTCTGCACTAAAATTATATTTGTTCATCATTTCCTGATAAGCGTCATGCGCTATTTTAAAAACGTTTGCATGAAAAATTATTCCGGCAGCATCAACATCATGAAATTTAACAGTGTAATTGTATTTATACATAATTATTTCTCTTCTTTATTTTTTCTTAATTTCTCAAAATATCTTCGAATTAAATCTTCATAATCTTTTGAGTAACCTTCCTTCAAAGATTTTATTAATTCTTCTTTTAGCGAATCGGAAATATTTTTTAAGTTGTTTATTTCCTCGGGTGACAATCTTCTAAACTCTTTCCCTTGTGAAGATTTACGTTTATCTTCATAGTCCCGATCAGAAACAGATTTTTGTGCATCAAGAAGTTTTGATAAAATTTTATCTTGTTTATTTTTTAATTCCTGATCAAAATCACTATTCTGCATTTTCTTAACTACTTCTTTCATTTCATCTAATATTTTTTCAAGATTTTGCGAAAGAGTTTTTGATTTTCCTGTTTCCTGGTTTTCTTTATTCAGTTGTTCAAGTGATTTTTTGATCACTTCCTGTTGTTGTGCCATTCTTTGCATTTGACCCATTTGCTGCGATGATAATTTTTTACCCTGCAACATTTTTTGTGTCATCTGATTCAGACTCATCTGCTGATTACCCATTTTTTTGAGCTGCTGCATCATTGACATTCCTCCCTGACTCCCGCTACTGCCATCATCAGAAAGCATCATATCAATCAGTTTTTTGATAATCAATGAGGATTTATTTAATGACACTATCACTGTTTCAGCATTTCTTAGTGCAACAGCTTTTCTTCCGTCAGATAAATTATTAATTACCCGTCCCAAATTTCTTTTTGCATCTCCCAACGCTTTTCCTAATTCAGGAGTAATTAGAAAACTTTTTTGTCCAAGTTTATTTGCCTGAGTAAAGACACTTGAAAGTTGGTTTACTATAAAATTTTCTGTTTGCGCAACGCGACTCAATTCAGAAGAATAATTTTCCAGCGGTTTTAACTTTAAATTAATTTTTTCCTGAGTTTCAGTTAATTCAACAACTCCGTTAAATATTCTGACTAATCCATATAAAACTTCCATTTGATTTTTCTTTTCCATCATAGCCTGAATTTGATTCATACTATTTTGTAGACTGGAAATATTTTCTTCAACTTTCTGTTGCGATTGCTGTGCCTTTGATGCTTCTCCTTTATTTAATTCTTTTTGTGCCTGCTGAGATGTTTCAAGGGATTTCTGTTCTTGCATCTGTTCAAGGAATTTTTGCATCTCTTCTGATGGAAGATTTTTAAGTTCATCCATCAATGATTTTAATTCTTCAGCTTCTTTTTTAGTTTGTTTAATTTGCTCAGAAATTTTTTCCTGTTTTTTAGCTTGAGTTTTATTTGTCAAATTTTCAGAATTGTTAATCAACTCTTTCTGTTCTTGTAAAATGTTTTCAAGTCTGTTTTTTATATTTTCAACTTTTTGTTCTGCTTGCAATCTCTTTAATAAGTTGATTGTCCTTTCCAGACTTTTTTGAAACAGCTCTTCATTAAATTTCATTTGTTCAAATTTATTTTGAACATCTTTTCTGTTCATTTTATCGAGAAGATTATTCATATCCTGGAAAGCTTTTTTCAACTCTTCACTCCCGATTTCATCAAACAAATTCTGCAATTCTTTATACTTGCTTAATGTTTTTCCCGATAGTAAATTATTTTCACTTAACTTTTCTTTTATGTTATTCAGGTTTTGAGCAGTTTCCTTTGTCTTTTCAACTAGTTTTTCATATCTCTCAAGTGCTGCTTTAATTTTTTCTTTTTCAGTGTATTTTAGTTTTGAATCTTTCTTCTTTAAATCATTTTTAAGTTTTGCAAAATCTTCCTTTAATTTTTCGGCTTCATCAGCAACTTCATCCAACTTTGTAAAAGTATCTGAGTATGTATCGTTTGTTTCGGATAATATCTCATCAATAGATGGTACTATTATTTTATAAATTTTTGTTTTTGAAATTTTTGGTCCTGAAAAAGTATCGTTATCACTAACTGAAAAGAAGTAACTTATTTCATCCCCTGAAACCAGATTGAGAGAATCCATATTCCATAAAAAATATTTTGTTTGTTCTAATTCATTTTTGGAAATAAGGAGATTTATTTTCCGAAATTTTTCTTTTGATTTTTCATATAGAGATTTGGATAATCTGTAGTTCAAAAATAATTTATTGAAGCCAAAATCATCTTTTAGTTTCAATTCAAACTGCATCGAATTTTCTGAACCAAGTTTTACATCGTTCGATGGTCTGATTAATTCTATTTCTGGATAAGTATCATTTATAACTGAAATTGTATATTCAACCGGATGAATATTTTTATAGCCGGATGTATCTGTCACCTCAAAAAAATATGTTTCACTTCTTCTGATTAAATAATTTCCCTCAGATTTTTTATTTTGAACATTGAGAGAAGAAAAACGATTTTCAAAAGTCATTTTTGCTTCTGATAGTTCTTTCGTCGCTCCTATTTTAATATCGACTTTACTTCCCTTTAAGGCTGTGATATTTCCATTGTCGAGCTGAAAAACCGGAGATTGTTTTGCGTATGCAGGTGAAATTATTTTCAATTGTAGCGAGTTAATTTCAGGATAATCAATTACTGATAATTTGTACGTCTGCGATTTATTTTTTTTATGCGAAAAAAAATATTCTGTGTCGTAATTCAATTCTTTAATTGTATAACTGAATGTGTTTAATGAATCGGCAAATATTTTTTTTGTTTGCCATTCACTTTGCAAAGCATTTTTGTAATTAACTTCAACTTGTCGGCTTTCTTTCTCTTTTAACTTTGCCGATACAAAAACATTTTTTCCTTTAATGATTTTTTTAGTTCCGGGTGTTATCTCCCAATCTATTTTTTCTTTTGGATAAAATTCTGTTTTGTAAAACAAGAGACTTTTTGCAGAGAGATTAATCGGGTGATAAAATTGGGATACAGAAAAAAGTAAAACAACGATAGTAGAAAAAAATATTTTTCTCTGAATTGTTTTAAAAGAAACAGATTCTGAAAAATCATAATCTTTCAGTTTATTATAAAGTTTTTGAACAGCGGCTTCAACAAATTCTTTTTCTTCTGAAGTTGAAGTTTGATCAAGCTCAATAATATTTTGAAGATCATCTTTTACTGCAGGATTTATCTTTCCTATTTCACCTGCATAGTTAATTATTTTTTTTGTGAAATATTTATATATCACCGGTAAAATTTTCACCAGTGTAAGAACAAAACCAACAATTACAATAAAATAAAATTCTATTTCCCTTATCGAAGATTCTGATTTCAGAATTATTTCAATAACTATTAAAACAAAAAACAATAATGTTATCAGATTTACTATTTCGGTTATCTTCTCGGTAAAATCTACCCAAAACTTTTTTGTTTTATACTTTGTTATTTTTTGTTTTAATATTTCTAATTCATTAATCATACTAATTTGTTAATGCCCAAACTATAATATTGGTTCCAAACTCAAGCGCTTTTCTTCTTATTGTTTCATCATCGTTATGTATTCTCTGATCTGCCCAACCGTCACTCGGGTTACTTTCAAAAGTATAATAAACACTCATTCTTCCATTTACAAATAGTCCGAATCCACGTGGCGGTTTTTTATCATGTTCGTGAATTTTTGGCGGACCATATTCAAATTGAAAAAGAGTGTGATAAATTTCATGGGAAAAAGGGAGTTCAATAAAATTATTTTCAGGAAATATTTTTTTGAATTCTCTTCTGACTGCTTTATCAAGTGAATAGTCATCATCAATATAAATAAATCCGCCTCGTTCAATATATTTTCTGATGTTTGATATTTCACTTTCTGAAAACTTTATGTTTCCATGACCCGTGATAAAGAGGAAAGGATAATTAAAAATTTTCGGATCATTTGCTTCTACAAAAATATAATCCGGTTTAACTTTTATTGAAGTGTTTTCATTTACAAACTTTAGCAAATTCATTTCAGCTGAAGGATCATTGTACCAATCACCGCCGCCGGAATATTTTAATCGGCCAATTTGAAAAACCGATTCTTCCTGGGCATAAACAGAGAATAAAAACAAAACAAATATGATGATGTTTTTTTTCAAAGTTATTCTCCCGGAATTTGTTTTATCCTGAAGGATTTTAGTAAGTCACTATTTTCACCCTCTACAGATGAACGAACATAATAGTTTAACAACTCTCTTCTGAAAGGATAATTTTTTCTGATAAGATCAAAGGCTTTAGCAAAACCCTTCGGTGAATCTGACTTAGTTTCTTTTAGCTGATTTGAATCTTTTTCAACCTGATAAGTTTGATTAAAAACTTCTGTGAGAAATTGATCTGCAGAAGAAGAATTAATTTTCAATTCCGGATTCTCTAATTTTGGTAAAGGGGGCTGCCATTTATATTCAGTTTTTAAAAATGAATTTAATTTATCAAAAATTATTTTTGTCCCGTTAATTTTACCTTCATAAGAATAGCCGGCAATATGTGCAGTGGAAATATTTGTTGATTGCAAAAATTCAAGATCGGCAAAAGGCTCATTTTCCCAAACATCAAAGACTGTTAGCAAATCTTTTTTTTCTGTTAATCTGGCTTTAAGAATTTGGTTGTCTACAACGGGTCCGCGACAAGAATTAATTAACACACTTCCCGATTTTATTAAGTTTAGATTTTTTTCATTTATTAAATGGACTGTTTTGTCAATTCCGTTTTTATTAAGTGGAACATGCAAAGTAATTATATCACACTCTAAAGCTTCTTCAAGTGATTTATATTTTGATTCAACTGTTTTTCTTTTTAAAGGGGGATCATTTAAAACAATTTTTAATCCAAGCGCTTTAGAATATTGCTCAATAATTTTTCCGATGTTTCCGTGACCAACTATTCCAATGCTTTTTCCTTCTAGCGAAAAATTGTTGTTCTTAATCAGGTAAGCCAGACTACTCATAACATATTCTGCAACTGCGTATGAGTTGCACCCTGCAGCTGTTGTAAAACCAATCTTTTGGGAGGCGAGGTAATTTGTATCGATATGATCAAAACCTATTGTTGCTGTCCCGACAAACTTTACATTAGAATTTTTAAGCAACTCTTCATTTACATTAGTAATTGATCTGACGATTAGAGCGTCTGCATCTTTAACAATTTCATTTGAAATTTCTCGTCCGGGATGAAGATGGACTTCTCCAAATTTTGAAAAAGCTTCTTTTCCACAGGTTATATTTTCATCAACTATCAGTTTCATCGGCCATCAAATATTGTGATATAAAGACACAATAAATTTAATAAAAGAAAAAATAATAATTGGTTTAAATATTTTTACGTTAAGCCGATAATACCCTATCCCACAACACATTCTCTTTTACAGAGAAAGCGGCTCGTGGTTGCGCCCTCTGCCACGGGCCGTCCTATTTTCTCTGTCTGACTCTTCAGTTATTATAGTCTAATTTAACTTAAACCTCACAGGAACAGCCACCCTGCATTTGACTGGCTTTGTTCTCTGTTTTCCAGGTTTAAATTTAACCATCATAACTGCTTTTGCCGCAGCTTCGCCACAGCCTGCTCCAATATCTTTTGCTATTTCAACTTTTGCAACATTTCCCTGTTTGTCAACAAATGCATAAATCACAACCGTTCCCTGAATGCCTGCCCTTTTCGCTAAATTAGGGTATTCTAAATTTTGCAGAACTGCGCCTATTCCTCCAATTATTTCAGGCGGACTCTGAACCGGAACAAAAATCCAAGCTTCCTCTTCTTCTTCTTCCTTAACATCTACAGGCGGAGGAACTGAATTAATAATTTCATCAATTTCTATTTCCGTATCAGGTATTTCAATATCCATTAGATCCTCATTCTCTTCTACCGGAACCAGATTTGGCATTTTGGGCGGAAGTTTTTTCTCTTTATGAACCGTTCTCGGAATATCATCAACAGTAATTCCCGTTTCAGTTACAACCTGCTTTACTATATCTTTTTCAAATTCCGGAAAATACTTAAATGCCAGTATCAGCAGCGATAATGATAAAATTACAGAAATTTCAAAAATTCGTCTGGATTTAAGTTTAAGATCAAATTTTGGATTTTTTGTTAGTGCCATAACAACCTCCTGTTAAATAAATTAGCGTCTATTAATTGCCTTACCACATAAAGTTAAACTAAAACTGCCAGTTGATTTACCATTACTAAAATCATAAAACAGCCTGAAATCACGATAATTTTGAATTGTTTTTTCATATTTCCCCCAGTTTAAATATAGTTCACCTGTTTTGGCAGAGAAAACTCTCTCTGCCAACAGATTAAAAAAATTGAAATGAATTTTATAAAAGTTCGAACCGCACAGGAACTATAACCTGTACATTCACAGCTTCGCCGTACATTCTGCCCGGAGTAAATTTTGTTTCTCTTATTGCCTTTGCCGCGGCAACATCACACTCTGAACCTATTCCTTTGATTACTTCTGTTTTGGTAACCTCTCCCTTTGTATTGACATAGGTTCTTATGAAGACAACCCCTTGAACTCCGGCTCGTCTTGCACTTTTCGGGTAAACCACTTTTCGGTTTATTGCAGACATTCCCCCAATTGGTAAAGGCATTTCTTCTACCGAATTCAAATATAAATCAACATTTGAATTGCCATTTGCCTGTTGATCCTGGAAATTATCTCCCGAGCAACTTATAAGCAAGATAATTAGTGTAAACAATATTAGTAAGAAGCCTTTTCTCATTTTAGCCTCACTTATGAACCGTTTGGATAATTAAATCTGTCAAGTTTATAGTTTGTTACTTTCACTTCCGGCAACATATTGTAAAGAAATTTATCAAGTGAGTTTTCTTTTTTAATAAGCTGTGTTCTTGTAATTTCCAGATCACGTTTATAGATACTTGTAATTGTGATTAAGTGAACACTGACTGCTATAAGAATTATTGCTGCTGCGTATGCTGCAAATGCAAATATTCTGTTTCCGAAAAAACTTGTTTTCTTTTGCTTTTCACTTAGCGTTCCGACAGAATACATAATTCGTTCTTCCAGGTCACCAGGAAACTCAACATGGTCTTCGTGCGCAACAGATTTTATTAAATTCACCTGTTTGAAATACTCTCTGCATTCTTCATCGTGTGCTAGAACTTCAAATAGTTCTCGTTCTCTCTTTTTTTCAAGTTCGCCATCGAGGAATTGATTGATCAAAATTTTGTAATCGATCTTTTCCATAAAATATTTTCCTTTTTAGTCTTTCACCAGTTTTGATAATCTTTTTATCAATTTTTGTCTGGTTTTAAATAATCTGCTTTTTACCAAGCTTTCATCTATTTCCATAATTCCGGCAATTTCTTTATAACTGAGTTCGCCATATTCTTTCAAATAATAAACTTCTCTCTGTTCGAATGGTAAGGTTTCCAGTTCTTTTAAGATATATCCTTTCATCTCTTTGAGTTCAAATGTTTTTTCCAGATCTTCGTTGGAGTTTAATTCCAAATCATCTGTGTCCTGAACATTATACTGATCAACCCGTACTTTTTTGTTTCTAAAGATTGTGTAGACTTCATTTCTTGCCGTTGTAAAAAGCCAATAAGAGATGCTGTTTCTGTTTCTGATAGTACCTATTTTTTCGTAGAGCTTCAAAAAAACGTTTTGAACTATATCTTCGGTCAGCATCTGATCACCAATCATTTTCAAAACATAATTGAATAGTTTTCCTTTATGCTTATTGTAGATTAGTGTAAACTCAATTATGTCTCTGGAAGATCCTGTCACAATAGTATCAGCTTTTTTTATAGGTTAATAGATGCTGTTAGTTAAGAAATGTTTCCTGTAATCTGCAAATATCAAGAAAAAGTTATAAAATCGGAAAGATTTTATTTTGCCCTACAATCGGTTATTGATATTGGAAGTTTAAATGTCTGAAATTTTATTCAGAAGCGACAAATCGAGAATTTTATTATCTCCCACAAATTCTTGAAATTTCACCTCTGTATCTGTAATTTTTTTTATTTCAGTTGCATCGGAATCAGTTAAAAGTGGTTTTACAAATGTGTTTCTGAATTGATAATCGATGTCAGATGCTTTTATCAGTTCAATGCTTTCAACAAGTTTATCAAGATTTGTATCACAGCCGGATAGAATTTTATATTTATTAAAAGTTGCTTTAATATCCATTGCAATAAAATCGAGCAGACCGGCTTCCAGAAGTTGTTTTACAACTTCCGGTTTTGTGCCGTTTGTATCAAGTTTTACTTTAAATCCTAAATTTTTGATTTTACGGATAAATTCCGGTAAATCATTATGAATAGTCGGTTCCCCGCCTGTAATAACAATGCCGTCTAATAATCCTTTACGGTTTTCCAAAAAAGAAAATACTTCCGCTTCATCCATTGGAGTATTAAATTTTTCCGGTAAAACAAGCTCCGGGTTATGACAAAACGGGCATTTAAAATTACAGCCAAGTGTGAAAATAACAGCGCTGACAGAACCCGGATAGTCTATCAGCGACATTTTATTTAATCCGCCTATCAGCATACTTCAAATGTTTTCCTGAGCTTAAATTCTTCTGTTTTTCCTTCGTTCCACTGACCAACAGGACGCAAATACCCGACAACTCTTGAGTAAATTTCTGTTTTTTCCTGACATTTCGGACAACTATGAACTTCACCGTCAATATATCCGCAGTTTGGACAGACACTAAATGTAGGTGTTATTGAGAAATAAGGCAACTGGTAATTATCACATATTTTTTTAATCAGACTTTTTAAAGCTTTTGTGTCATCAATTCTTTCGCCAATGTATAAATGCTGAACCGTTCCGCCTGTATATCTGGATTGAATGTCATCCTGTTTATCAAGCAATTCAAACATATCATCTGTGTAATTTACGGGTAACTGAGTTGAATTTGTATAAAGTGGCGGTTTATCGTTCTGGTATTCTTCTTCGTTGTGACAAATAATTCCCGGATAATATTTTTTATCCAGCATTGCAAGTCTGAATGATGTTCCCTCTGCCGGAGTTGCTTCAAGGTTATAACTGTCGCCTGTTTCTTCCTGAAACTGAACAAGCAGTTCACGCATATAATCCATAACTTTAACAGTGAAGTTATGTCCGGTTTCAGATGAAATTCCTTCTCCAAACAGGTTCAGACAAGCTTCATTCATTCCAACTAAACCAATAGTTGAAAAGTGATTTTTCCAGTAAACACCAAAACGTTCTTTTATTTTTCTCAGATAAAACTTCATATATGGATAAAGATTATCGTCTGTTAATCTCTCAAGAATTTTTCTTTTTATTTCCAGACTCTTTTTAGCTACCAGCATCAGGTGATGAAGCTTTTCAAGAAATTCTTCTTCTGTTTTGGCAACATATCCGAGTCGGGGCATATTAATTGTAACTACGCCAATTGAACCGGTTAACGGAGCGGAACCGAACAATCCGCCGCCTCTGCGTTCAAGTTCGCGGTTATCTATTCTTAAACGGCAGCACATACTTCTTGCATCTTCCGGATTCATATCTGAATTTACAAAATTTGCAAAGTACGGAATACCATATTTGGCTGTAATTTCCCATAAAATATCGAGATTTTCATTTTCCCAGTCAAAATCACGAGAAATATTGTAAGTAGGAATCGGGAAAGTAAAAACTCTTCCTTTTGCATCCCCTTCTCTCATAACTTCCAGAAAAGCTCTGTTAAGAATATCCATTTCTTTCTGGAACTCACCATAAGTTTCTTTTTGAGTTTCACCGCCAATAATTACAGGCTGATCTTTGTAATAAGACGGAACAACCAGATCCATAGTGATATTTGTAAAAGGTGTTTGGAAACCAACCCTTGTAGGAACATTTACATTAAATAAAAATTCCTGCAAACATTGCTTTACAGCATCATAATCAAGATTATCATACTTTATAAAGGGAGCTAAAAGTGTATCAAAATTTGAAAAAGCCTGTGCACCTGCAGCTTCACCCTGCAAAGTGTAAAAGAAATTTACTACCTGTCCCAAAGCACTGCGAAAATGTTTAGCCGGTTTTGATTCAACTTTTCCGGATACTCCTTTAAATCCTTCGATAAGTAAATCGTATAAATCCCAGCCAACACAATAAACGCTTAACAAACCAAGATCGTGAATATGAAGATCACCATTTGCGTGTGCTTCTTTTATATGTGAAGGATATATTTTATTTAACCAATATTTTTTGCTTATTTCACTGGATATGTAATTGTTTAAGCCCTGAAGAGAAAAACTCATATTACTGTTTTCATTAACCTGCCAGTCAAGTTTTTTCAGATAATCATCAACCAGCGCAACACTTGATGATGAAACCATTTCTCTCATTTTAGAATGCTGATCACGATAAATTATATATTCTTTTGCCGTCTTTTTATATGGAGAATGAAGTAAAACTTCTTCTACCATATCTTGAATTTTTTCAACTGAAAGCGCCCCTTCGTTGTTAAAATTATGAATCAGATTAAGCACCTTAAAAGTAAGACGTTCTGCAACTTCACTCCCAAATTCACCTGTTGCATCTCCAGCTTTTCTGATAGCTTTTACAATCTTTCTGTAATCAAATTCGTGAACCGAACCGTTCCGTTTAACAATACTTGTAATAATTTTAACATCTGTTGTGTTCAACATATCCTCCCGTAGTTAATCAGGATAAAAAAATCCCTTCAGCACGTAAAAACGTCTGTTATTATAGTTATATGTGAAAGTTAAGCCTTTCCCCTAAGGGAAATTCTGGAAAAGAGGCAAACGAATGCAGTATTTTTCTTTGCAATCATAACTTCAATTCCCGAAAGTCATAATTAACATAAGTGGCAGGTCTCCTGACTCGCGCTTGGCAAAATAACCTTCCCATCTTTTCAGACAGTGGCAAATAAATTTTGCAATTCCACGCTCACAGTTGCGGGGACAGTTCCGGAATTTCATCTGGATCACCGGATTCCCTTTTAATCTTGGAAGAACCAATTATGTAATTTCAAATTCTGAAAATGATAATATAAATTTGGGTTTAAAGAAGCAAATTAAATTAAGCGATAGTTTGATATTAAGATAATTTATTAACTTTATGCTTTGTTTTCGCATAATTTAAAATGTTTTTTTTTGCTTGAAACTTAAAATATAAGTTTGCGGGGTTAGTGAAATTTTTCACTGTTTTTTTATAGGAATTAAATTATTTCAGCTTTAGCCAGATCATCTGTTTATCTTCCAGAAAGCCTATTTTTTCCATCAGACTAACAGATTTGAGATTGTTTTCTTCAACATAGGTAAGTGGAATTTTTCCGGCAATTCTTACTTTGTGAATCATATCAAGCATAATTTGATAAGCATAGCCGTTTCTTCTGTGTTCATCCAAAACATGCAGAAAACCAATTGCGCCGTCATCTTGTGTAATTGCCCAGGCAGCAAGATTATCGTTAATAATCATCCCGGAACTGATTCCTTTTTCAATTCGCTCCTGAATATAATCTATTGAGAGAAAATTTTTGTAATCGGAATTATTATAAATATATTCTGCGTCACTTATCTGCAAATCTCTGAATTCTGCACAAGGGATAGGTAAATTTACATCATCCGGTAAATAATGTTGAAATGTTTTCAATTGCCAGTCAACATCCCCCTTTTTTTCCAGATATGGCAACATCCATTCTTCAAGAGTTGCAAAATATTTATCTTCCTGTTTTAAAAAATCGAGTAATTTGGGAAAATCTTCTTCTTTATCAATACTAAAATATAACCAGATGTGATCACTCTGCGCGCGGGCAAAAATTGAATTCCCGATTTTGTGGGCATTAACAAAAAAATTATTTTCTAAAAAATAGATAAAATTAGCATTTTTCAGCTTCTGGGCAGATAATATTTTTGTTACTTCTTCTTTTGCTAACATTTTCGGGCCGCGTAACTCAGATAGTCAATTAACATTTACAATTTAACTGTTTTATTTAGAAAAATCCAAAAAAGGAAAATAAAAAAGCCCCTCCGGAAATTCCGAAGAGGCTTGTAAAGAAAAATCAACAAATTTATTTGATTACAAAGTTTGAATCTTCAATACCTTTGTTTACTTCCAGTGCAGTACATTTCATTTCTACTGACATTGGTCCCATTTGAGTTGACATTTTATGCGGGAAGAAAACATCGCCAACTTTTTTATAATCACTCATAAGAACTGCTGTGGTTACTTCTCCCTGAGGAGTATTAGCAGTTGTTACAGCTTTAACTAAAAATCCTTTTTTAGTATCATAATATTGAGTGCTTGATTTACCATCTTTTAATGTTACTTTAATTTTATAAGCATCACTTCCTTCAACTTTTTCAACACCTTGTAATTCATAGGTATTTCCATTTTTTTCAAAATTAAGTTGTGCGTGAATGTCATTTTGTGCTTTCAACTGTTCAAGATCGCTGCCTTCAACATTTCTTTTTTGTCCCATTGCTTCCATTACACATTTTTCGCCGTCGAAAATTGTTTTTTGAACCATCGGACCAACATTTAAATCCATTCTGAATTTATTAGGAGCTTTTTTCAAGGTAGTGATTGTCATTTTCATTCCCTGAACTTCTCCTTCAAGAACCATCTTAACATCGTTCAATTTAAGGATGTTTTCTTTTCCGCCTGTTGCTTCAAGAGATTTGTTTAATACATCAATAGCTGTTAATCCTTCAGGAATTGCTTTTGCAGAAGGATCGAATTTTTTACCTTCAAGATCGAACCATGCTACTTTTCCGCTCGGACTGAATTTTTTCAACGACTCACCAATTTCATCGCCGTTACCAACAAGAACTACGTGAGCCTTTGCAGGTTTGATATATTTTTTAGCTACTCTCTGAATATCTTCAAGAGTTAAAGCGTTAAGATTTTTTACATAATTGTTGTAATAATCTTTTGGTAATTTGTTGATTGCAATATTTAATGCAAATGATGCTATTGTCTGCGGACGTTCAAGTGACATTGCAAAAGTTCCGGCCATAAAGTTTTTAGTGTTCTGTAATTCTTCGGCTGTAACTTTTTCATCACGCATTTTTTTCATTTCATATAAAATTTCAGTAACTGAACTGTCTGAAACTACATTTTTAACCTGACAACTGGCTCTGAAGCTGCCGGCAAGTTCATCTGCACTTAAGTTTGAATAAGCACCATAAGTATATGCTTTATCTTCTCTAAGGTTCATAAATAATCTTGCTGTTCCTGAACCGCCTAAAATCTGATTAACAACGCGGGCCGCAATGTAATCTTTATCATTCATTTTTAATTTAACAGGGTAAGTAACTGCAACTACTGACTGAACAGCAGAAGGACGATCGATAAGACTTACTTTTCTTATTAAAGGAGCTTTTGCTCTTTTATATTTAAACGCAGGAACTTCACTTTTTTTCCAGCTGCCAAAATATTTTTCTACAAGATCTTTTGCATCGTCAGTTGAGATATCACCAACTACTGCCAAGTAAGCAATATTTGGAGCATAAAAGGTATTGTAGAATTCTTTACATTTTTCTAAAGTTATGCTTTCAACAGATTTTGGAGTTGCAAATTCACCATAAGGATGTTTTGCTCCGTACATAATTAAATTTGACATTTTTCTGCTAATTGCGGAAGGATCATCTTTTTCTGTTGCCAAACCGGAAATAGTCTGTTTTTTCAATTTATCAAGTTCTTCCTGTTTGAAATCTGCATTAAGAACAACATCTGCCATTAGTTCAACTATTTTTTCAGTGTATTTGCTTAATGCACTTGCTGTAACAGCGCTTGAGCTTGTTCCGAGACTTGCACCAATAAAATCTACTTCTTCGTCAAGCTGAGCTTTGGTTCTTGTTTTAGTTCCTCTTCTAAGAAGATCGCCTGTAATTGATGTATATCCGGCCATATCACCTTCAAAAATAGGATCGTAATCAAAAACCATTCTGAAAGTAACTCTTGGAGTTTTTTTACTTTCAATTACAAATACTTTTAATCCGTTTTCAAGCTGGAATGATTCATACTCATTTATTTTTATTTCAGGCGCAGCCTTTCCTGCGGGTCTGATATTTCTGTCGAGCTGACCAAAAACAGGTGTTGCAATCAACAGAATTAAGATTGTTACTAAAAATCTATTTTTCATTTTTTTCTCCAAAATTAAATTAAATCACTACTATTTTTCTTCTTTTTTCTGCTGTGCTTTTGGCAAATAATGAAGAACAACTCTGTTTTTCTTTGCAAAATATTTTTTTGCTACTCTCTGAATATCTTCTTTTGTTACTTCCATATATTTATCAAGTTCTGTATTGATAAGACTCGCATCTCCCTGATAAGTATAGTATGTGGCAAGACTTTGAGCAATACCGGAAACAGTTGAGTTGCTGCTTACAAAATTGTTTTCTATCTGATTTCTTAATTTTTGGAATTCTTTTTCGCTGATAAGTTCATTTTTAACTTTTTCAACTTCTGTGTTCATTGAGTTTTCAAGATCTGAAGCTTCAACACCCATATTAACAATTGCAAAACTCAATAATAAACCCGGATCTTCCAATGCAAGCGGGAATGATCCTGCAAAAATTGCTTTTTGCTGTTCATCAACAATTGCTTTGTTCATTCTTGAACTTTGTCCGCCTGATAATAAAGTTGAAAGCATCTGAATTGCATAATAATCTTCGTGCTCTCTTTCAGGAATATGATAAGCCATAATTACGGCAGGAAGCTGAATGTTATCATAAACTTCGTTTCTGACTTCTTCAGTCTGAGCAGGTTCAACTATATCAGGAGTGTTAATTTCTTCTTTCTGAAATACTTTTTTGCCTTCAAATCTTCTGGCAACTCTGTTTGCATTTGGTCTGTAGATTGGTTTTGTTCCTCTTGGAATTTCACCAAAATATTTTTCAATTAATTCTTTTGCTTCATCAAGATCGATATCGCCTGCAATTGATAAAACAGCGTTGTTTGGTACATAATACATATCGTGGAAAGCTTTAAATTCTTCTAAAGTTGCACTTTTTATATGTTCGATGTCACCAATTGTGATCCATCTGTAAGGATGTTTTTTATATGCGTGTGAAAAAGTTTCGCTAAGAATTGAGCCATAAGGTCTGTTATCATAAGATTGTCTTTTTTCTTCAATAACAACGCCTCTCTGAGTTTCAACACCAATACTGTCAATTTTTAACTGAAGCATTCTTTCAGATTCAAGCCATAATCCCAATTCGAATTTATTAGAAGGCATTACCTCAAAGTAGTAAGTTCTGTCAAAATCTGTATTTGCATTTAATATACCGCCGTTACTCTGAACTATTTTAAAAAATTCGCCTCTTTCTATATTAGGAGATCCTTCAAACATTAAATGTTCGAAAAAATGAGCAAAACCCGTTTTATTTGGCTGTTCATTTTTTGCACCAACGTGATACATAATAGATACTGCAACTATAGGAGTTGAATTATCCTGATGTAAAATCACGTGCATTCCGTTATCCAGATCATATTCAACGAAATCAATCTTTTTTTCCTGAGCAAAAGAAATTATCAGGAAGAAAAAGAACAATGGAATTACGGTTAGTTTCTTTTTCATAATAAATCCTTATTAAATTGATTGTTAGTTTATATTAAATTGTTTAATACCCAGAATGATATTTGTGTAATTACTTTTTATATTATTACAGAAAAAGTTTAATCAACAATTCATATGTCGTGGTAAAAAGTTTAATGTTACAAAAAAAGATAATTTTTTTTATGATTCTTTTAATCTGCACCGGCTGCGGTTCTTCAGCAAGATTTTCATCACAGATTAACGGAGATTATATCAGGAATATTCCCGGACCGGAAAAACGATATAACAGATTTTCAAAGAATGAAGTGTTAAAATCGTTTGAAGGTTTAGCATCATTTTATGCACATAAATACCATGGACGCACCACCTCCAATGGTGAGACATATAATATGTACGAACTAACCGCTGCTCACCCCTATTTTCCCTTTGACACAATTGTAAGAATTATTAATTTGGAAAATCAAAAAAATGTGATTGTCCGAATTAACGACCGAATGCCCAAACACCCGGAACGACTTATTGATTTATCTTTAGGAACAGCAAAAGCCCTGGAAATGGTTGAAGATGGTGTTGTAAAGGTGCGACTTGAAATTCTGCGCTGGGGAAAAGTTAAGGAAAATGAATGAAAACCGATAAAACCCGTCGACTTGGCGAAGAAAACATAAATATACTGCTTTTTAAACTCTCACTTCCTGCCATTATCGGAATGCTGGTTATGGCACTCTACAGTATTGCAGATACAATTTTTATTGGTCTGGGAGCCGGCTCAATGGCTATTGCCGGTGTATCGGTTGTTTTTCCTATTCAGATGTTAATTACTACTTTCGGACAAACAATAGGCGTGGGCGGATCATCAATAATTTCACGTTCGCTCGGATCCGGAGAACTTGAAAAATCGAATCTCACACTTGGAAATATTATAATGCTGATAATAATTCTGAGTGCTCTCGGAATGGGTTTCAGTTATTTATTGATTGACGAAATTTTAATCATATTTGGCGCAAAAGGGGAAATATTTGCTTACGCTCACGAATACTTTTTCATTTTACTGCCAGGATTGTTTTTTCTGAATATTGCAATGGCGCTGAACAATGTTATCAGAGCCGAAGGAAATTCAAAATATGCAATGATTCCAATGCTGATATCTGCGCTTATAAATTTAATTTTAGATCCGATTTTTATTTTCTCATTCGGATGGGGCGTAAAAGGTGCGGCGCTTGCTTCTGTTTTTGCACAGGTTATCGCTTTTATCTTTTTTATTTACTACTTCGGAAGCGGAAAAAGCACGTTAAAAATCAGATTTAAATATTTCAAATTCAATTATTCCATAGTTAAAGAGATAATTGCCATCGGCTCTTCTTCTTTTATTCGTCATGGAGCCTCAAGCATTGTTGCGGCCGTGCTTAACAACTCTTTAATTGTTTATCACAGCGAACTTGCGGTTGCTGCTTTTGGAATAATTTACAGAATATTAATGGTTGCTTTTATGCCTATGTTTGGTCTGGCTCAAGGCTTTATGCCAATAACCGGATATAATTTCGGGGCAAAAAGCTACAACCGTGTTAAAGATGCAATAAAATCTTCCACAATTGCTGCAATTGGTTTTGGATCACTCTGCACCGGATTAATTTTCCTTTTCCCTACTTTTATTGCACAAATGTTTACTGATGATCCCGAGTTAGTTGAACTGACAACAAAATGTATAAAAGTTGCAATTATTATGCTCCCGCTTGTTGGTTTTCAAGTAATTGGAACCGCATATTTTCAAGCGATAGGAAAAGCAAAACCATCAATATTTCTGGCTGTTTTACGTCAGATTTTACTATTTATTCCAATGGTTCTTATTCTTCCCCGTTTTTTTAATTTTGAAGGAATTTTATACGCCTTTCCTCTTTCCGATTTTTTAGCCTCCGTTATCACATTTGGGATGATAATACCGGAAATAAATAAATTATTGTCTGAAAAAGCTTAAAACCTCACCTCTTTTTGAAGATATAAAATCTCTCTATTTACAAACTGATTATCATTAACAATCAGTTAAAACAGACGATAATATGTTCAAAAATGGGATGGCAATGAAAGAAATTATTCTTATTACAGAAAATCCGGGTAAATTCAGCTGGCTAAGTGAAAATTTCGTACTCTATTTTGTAGAACTGCAAAAAACTCTTGATACCTGTCTTAATAAATTCGATTCCAACTGTGTGTTTATCGATTTTACAACTACAAATAATCCCGAAACAATAAAAAAACTGCTTTCCTGGTTAACTGTAAAAAATCAGGTTGCCGTTCTGATCAACAATTCTGTCAGCTACAAATTTGATAAAGAAATATTTTTGATAAATGAACAGGAACTTTCTAAAAGTGAAATAGAGCAGCAACTTAACAAAGCTTTTCCTGACAATCTTGAGAAACAAAATTCCGGTTACTGCTTAACTCAAAAAGCAGATTATCTTGTTGCACAGCTTTCAGCAGAAGGAAGCATTTTATTTGCCAACAGATCATTTACATCGGAACTGGGATTAAAACCGGGTGACCTGCTGTTAAAAAATTTTTCGTCGCTGATGCCGGAAGAATTTCTGGGAGATTATCAGGAAAGTCTGATAAACGCACGTGAGAAAAATGAAAAGCAATCTTTCAGAGCAGATTTTTTCTCAAAAGATGATCAGAAAAAATATTTCGATTTCAGCATAAAGTATTTTGAAGATGAAAATAAATTTTTAGTCTTTTGCAAAGATGTTTCACAGCTGATCAACATCAGAAATACTCTGATTGAAAAAGAGAATCAATATAACCAGATTTTCGAATATACCCACGAAGGAATCTGGGTAATAGATGAAAACCATAATACAACAATGGTTAACCCGAGTATGGCTAATATGCTTGGCTATAAAGTTGATGAAATTATCGGGAAAGATCTATTCTCATTTATCGGCGAAAATGAAAAACCTTTGCTGGAAAATAATACTTCTTCTCATTCAGAAATTCATTCCAAACTGCAAAACTTTCGGTTCGTTCATAAAGACGGGCATCCGGTTTATACAAATCTGGAAGATCATACACTTACAGATAGTTCGGGAAATTACAAAGGTTCCATTGCAATAACTAATCCGCTTGAAAACAACCAGATAAATAAATTACCGCAGCAAAAAGATTTTACCGATACTTCCGTAAACCATAATCCGGTCGGGATTGTAAGTTTTACAAAAGACGGACAAATAAAAAGTTTCAACGATGCTTTTGCCAAGTTTACCGGACTGCCGGAACAAACTCTGAAAAATCTTGGAAACTTTGCGGAAGAATTTTTTCCTGATTTGAAAAATCAATTCAGCACATCATCTGAAACATTGGAAGCAACAACTTTTACAACTGATTTTATTACCGAAAGCAGTGTAAAACCAGTGGAAGTTATAACAAAAACTTTTTTCGATAATGACAATGCACTCCAGACTTTCACAGCGTTTATTTCCGATATTTCAGAAGCACGACAAACAGAAAAAAAACTTAAACTTGAACTCGAAATAAATAAAGCAATTGCGCGAATCTCCAATAAAATTACAACCGCAAAAATTACAACCGAAGAGATCTGTTCATTTGTACTTAAAACAGTTCAAGAATTAACTCAGAGCGAAGAAGGTTTTATTTCCGTCACTAACCCAAAATCTCTTGCAAATGTTATTTATGCTTCAACCGAACAGATTTTAGAAGATCTGGATATCTACAAAACCGGAGAAAAGTTATTTTTCTTTATTTATGAAAATGAAAAACTTCTTACACTTCGCGGAAAAAATGCAAATGAGAAAAAAACATTTTTTGTAAATGATGTGCAGAAAGTTTTTGAGACTGAAAACATTTTTCTGGATGATATAAAACTGAAAAATTTTATGAGTGTCCCCTGCTCAATCGGCGGAAGATTAATAGGACAAATTTACCTCGGAAATAAACCCGGTGATTATAACAAAGACGATATTTTAAAAATCACCCAAATTGCAAAAATATTTTCGCTTGCCATTCAGCGCAAACAGTTTGAAGAAGAACAAAAACATCTCCAAGAAGTTTTATTTAATATGCTTAATGAAGTCTACATAATTGACATAAGCTCATATATGTTTTCTTATGTAAACAATGTTGCGGTAACCAATCTTGGTTATTCTTTTGAAGAATTCAGTCAGATGGGGCCAACTAATATTTTCAAATACACTGACGATTCCGAAGAGTTTGAATATATAAACTCTGTTATTACTAAGCAGGCAAAAAAAGTTACCTTTGAAGGAATTCATATTCGAAAAGATAAATCAGTATATCCTGTTGAAATTTCCGTTCAGCTTATACAACATGGTGAGATAGAAGAATTGCTTGCCGTTGTTATGGATATCACTGAAAAGAAACGACTCGAACAACACCGCCACGAACTGGAAGCAACTATGCGTCAGCAGCAAAAATTGGAAGCAATAGGAATGCTTGCAAGTGGTGTTGCTCACGAAATTAATAGTCCGCTAATGGGAATGATAAATTACGCCGAACTAATTAATCGCAGAACAGATAATGAAAAACTAAAATCCTTTTCACAGGGAATTATTGATGAAGGTGACAGAGTTGCAAAAATTGTAAAAAACCTTCTGGCGTTTGCACGACAGGAAAAAGAAATTTATGAATTTGCAGATATTCAGGATATTGTTAAATCTTCGCTTGTGTTAGTCGGGGCTGCATTAAGAAAAAACAATATTCAGATTGATGTTAAATGCGATAACAAACTTCTTGAAGTTTCGTGCAGGAGTCAGCAGATCCAGCAGGTTTTTATTAATCTGCTCACAAACTCCCGTGATGCTTTAAACAGAAAATTCGGCGAAGACTCTGATGAAAAAAGAATCAATATAACTTGTAAAAATCTTGTTATAAATCAAATAAACTTTGTTCAAATTACTTTCGAAGATAACGGAACCGGTATTAAATCAGAACAGGTTAATAAAATTTTCGATCCGTTTTTTACTACCAAAACAAAAGAACAAGGTACCGGACTGGGACTTTCAATAAGTCACAGTATAATAAGTGAACATAACGGCAGATTTACTTGTAAATCGGAATTGGGAAAATTCACCCGGTTTAAAATTACACTTCCTGTAACTCAGGAATTTTACCAGACAACTACAACAAATAAGTAGTAAGTCTGAGAAGGCAAATAAACATCGCATAAAGTTTAAACTACTGCTTAAAAATTTGAGCAACTCGGCAAAAATTTAAAGGTAAAATATGTCCAACATACTGGTAATAGATGACGAACAGAGTATAAGGGTAACTTTAAAGGAAATTCTGGAAGAGGATCAGCATAATGTTCTTACAGGTTCCAGCTACAGTGAAGGAGTTTCCATTTTAAAATCTTATGATATCGAAATTGTTATTGTTGATATTTTTATGCCCGGACGTTCAGGTCTGGATCTGCTCGATTTTATCAAATCACATTTTGATCATATTCAAATCATTATAATTACCGGTGAACCAAATTTGCAATCGGCAATAAGAGCAATAAGATCAGGCGCTGCTGATTATCTTGCAAAACCAATAAACATAGATGAATTAAAAAATTCAGTACAACGAGTTCATAAAACATTTTTACTTCTTAAACTTAAAAACAAACTTGATAAAGAAAATAAACAGATTCGTAAACAACTTGAGCAACTTTTAAAAGAAAAAACGCGTTCTCTTGAAGAGATTGAAGAAAGATATAAATCAGTTGCAATGACAGCTGCAGATGCTGTGATTATTATGGATGAAAACCTTTCCATTGTAGAAACCAACAAATCAACAGAAAAGCTTTTCGGCTACAACAGCACCGAGCTTAACATCTTACACATTTACGAATTAATTCCTACGCTCGATCTTAAATCGATAGATCTTTTTATTGAGCGTTCTGAAAATGAAGATTCACATTTTGAAATCTTTGGAATAAAAAAAGATAAAACCAACGTTCCTATTGAAGTGTCAATAAGCCGGTGGGAATCTGGTTCTTCAATTTTTTACAGCGCAATAATTCATAACATTTCCGCACGAAAACTTGCTGAAGAAAAAGAACGAAAATTGAGTCTGGCAGTTGAACAAAGCGCCAACTCAATTATTATTACAGATATTTACGGCAACATAGAGTATGTTAACTCAAAGTTTGAACAAATTTCCCAATATTCCTTTGAAGAAGTAAAAGGTCAAAACATACGAAACGAACATTCTAGCAATATCAATATGGAAGAGTCGGAAAATATGTGGGAAACAATTCTTGGCGGAAATGAATGGACAGGAGAATTATACAACAGAAAAAAAGATGGCAAATATTACTGGGAATCCGTTTCCATTTCTCCTATAAAAGATGACTTTGGAAATATTACAAACTTCATTGCAATTAAAGAAGATATAACAGAAAAGAAAGAAGCCGAAAGAATTCAGCGAGCGTTATTAAATATAAGTAACATTCTTCAGGAAGAAGATGATTACAGAACTATTATGACAAAAATGCACGATCAGCTTTCAGTGCTTTTAAATATCAGCAATTTCTTTATCGCTTTTTACAAAAAAGAAACAAATGAATTATACTTCCCTTATTACGAAGATGAAAATGATTCATTTGATTATCTTCCTGCTGCCGGCACTCTTTCTTATCATATAATAAAAGAGCAGGAATCACGTTTAATTACCAAAACTCAATATGAAGAACTTCTTGCCAGTAAAGCAATTTTACCAATCGGAATGCCTCCTGTTATCTGGGCCGGCGCGCCCATAATTATTAATGGTGAAGCAGTCGGAGTTGTTGTTGCGCAGGATTATAATGATCCGAACAGCATTGGCGAACAGGAATTAAAACTCTTAAAGTTTGTTACAAACCAGATCGGTTATGTTGTTGAAAGAATCAGGGCAAAAGAAGAACTTGCGTTTGAAAAAGAAGAACTCAGTGTTACAATTGGTTGTCTTGCTGAGGCTGTTATTTCAACTGATCTGGATGGAAAAATAACTTTGGTTAATCAGGCTGTTGAAAAAATATTCAACGTTAAACAATCTATGATGCTTGATGAATTAATCTTCAAGTTTTTCTGGAACTCAACTGATCGCGGACTTGAAAGAATAAAATCATTTTATCAACGTTTAAAACTTGGCGGACTCCATTATGATGACGAACAATTCTCAATAAGTTTCAGTCAGGGAAAAAGAAAAATAATAAAAGTCAGCACCTCTCCGCTTCAACTTCGTAGCGGAAAAACAAAAGGAGTTGTATTTGTAATTCGCGATATTACGCAACAACTTGAAATTGAAAATCAACTTGCTCTTTCACAAAAAATGGAATCTATTGGTCAGCTTGCTGCAGGAATTGCACACGAAATAAATACACCAATGCAGTATATTGGCGACAACACAACTTTCCTAAAAGATTCATTCACTGAAATAATAGATTTTATTACTCAGCTTAAAAATATAATTTCAGTAAATCCGGAATTAAAAAAACAAATAAATGAATTGTTGGAAAATCTCGATATAGAATTTCTCATTGAAGAAATTCCTGAATCACTTAACCAGTCACAACTCGGTATTGAACGAGTTCGCACACTTGTACTTGCGATGAAAGATTTTGCTCATCCGGGACAAAAACAAAAAACTCTTTCCGATGTAAATAATGGAATAGAAGTAACCGCAACTATTTCTAAAAATGAGTGGAAATATATTTCAGATTTAAATCTCTCACTTGAACCGGATCTTCCTCTGGTTCCGATTATTCTCGATGAAATCAATCAGGTTATTTTAAATATGATTGTAAACTCAGCTCATGCAATAGAAGACAGAATGAAAACCGATCCTTCTCTGAAAGGTGAAATCAACATATCAACAAGTTCTGCTGAAAAATATATAGAAATTATGATTAAAGATAACGGCGGCGGAATTCCCAAAGAAAAAGTGGGAAGAATTTTTGATCCCTTCTATACTACAAAGGAAGTTGGAAAAGGAACCGGACAAGGATTGGCAATTGCACATAATATAATTGTAACAAAACATAACGGAAAAATATCTGTCAGCTCAGTTGAAGGGAAAGGAACTACAATGATAATTAAATTACCATTAGAGGAAAAGTAATATGGCTATTTCAATATTATTTGTAGATGATGAAAAGAATGTGATTAACGGCTTAAAGCGTATGCTTTTTTCTATGCGAAAGGAATGGAATTTAATGTTTGCCGAAAGCGGTGCTTCTGCTCTGGAAACAATGGCAAAAAATACAATTGATGTTCTTGTTACCGATATGAGAATGCCTCAAATGGATGGTGCTGAACTACTTGAAAAAGTACGAGAAGATTTCCCTCAAACAATACGAATAATTTTATCAGGCCACTCAGATGATGAAATGGCAATTCGCTCTACAAGAGTTGCGCATCAGTTTATCGCAAAACCTTGCGACGCTGAAACATTAAAAGCAAAAATTGTAAAAACAATAAAACTGAGAGAACTGCTTTCAGATAAAAGTCTGCTCGAAGTTGTAAACGGAATTGATGATCTCCCCTCTCTTCCTGATACTTACATTCAGTTGGATGCCGAATTAAAAAAGAAAGATGTTTCAATCGGGAAAATAAGTGAAATTATTTCCAAAGATATAACAATGAGCGCAAAAATTTTACAGATTGTTAACTCCGCTTTTTTCGGACTCCCGTCAAAAGTTACTAATACCGGACAAGCAGTGAATTTGCTTGGAGTTACTATTGTAAAATCTTTAATACTTTATGTAAGCACTTTTGGTAATCCCAAAATTCCGGATAAATCAAAATTTTATCTTGAAACACTTTGGGATCACAGTTTTCTGGTTGGTAATATCTGCAGAAAAATTTCCCGTATTGCAAATTTTGGTAAAGAAGTTTGCGACGATGCATACACAGCCGGAATTTTGCACGACATTGGAAAACTTATTCTCCTTAAAAACAGCAACTACTACAATGATGTTTTTGCTTTGATGGGAGAAAAAGATATATCAATTCTTGAAGCAGAAAAAACTTTGTATAAAACAAACCATTCTGAAATTGGCGGATATCTTTTAGGAATCTGGGGTTTACCGGAAAATATAGTTGAAGCAGTTGCGTTTCATTATTCCCCCGAGGGAAAAGCTGATACAGATATACTTACTCTTCCTATTCTTTATCTGGCAAATAAACTCTCTGTGTTAAAAGTATCCGGTGATCTGGAATCTACAAATCTATCAATGGAAGAAACAGGAATTAATCTGGAATTTGTTTCAGAATATTTCTCAGATGATATTTTAAACTCTATTATAAAGGCAGTGAAAGATGAATAAAAAGATTTTAATATTAGACGATGACGTAAATATACTTCACGCAATAAAACGAAATTTACGTAACAGTAATTATCAACTGCTTTGTTTTACTAAGGTAGAAGAAGCATACGAAGCTATTTTAAAAAATAATTTTGCATTGGTTATCTGTGACTATTATTTGCAAAACTCAATTGGAACAGATTTTCTGCAAAAAGTTAAAATGCGTGCTCCTGATACAGTTCGTGTTTTAATGACAGGGAAAGCTGACCTTTCAATTGCTTCGGAAGCAATTAACAAAGTAAATATTTTTAAAATTTTACTTAAACCAATTGACACTGAAGATTTTCAGGAAGTAATTAAAGAATCACTAAACCAGTTTCATCTTATCAATCTCGAAAAAATTGATAACCTTAAGAATGAATTCTTCTCAATCATCTCACACGAATTCAGAACTCCTTTTACTGCAATCAATAATTATCTGGAACTTATTCAGCTGGAGATTGAAAGTATGGGAATTCAGAAACCTGTAATTGACGAATATATAACCGCTGTGCAGGAAGGAAGTGAAAGGTTATTACGAACCATAAGTTTAATTGTGAGTCTGGCCCAGGCACAGACAGATAAAAACCTTCCGGAAAAAAGGAAGTTTAATCTTATGAGTGAAGTGATTGCCAATTCAACAAAAAAATTCAAAGATATGGCAAAAGAAAAAAACATCAATTTTGATATTAGTCAGCCCTCAGAAGATGTTTTTGTATACGCAGATATTTTACACACCTTTGATGTTTACAATCATCTGGTTGAAAATGCTTTAATATTCACCGAATCAGGAAGTGTAAAAGTTGTTGTGTCAGTTAAAAATTCAAAAGTCTGTATGGAAATTATAGACACAGGAATCGGGATTTCAGAAGAATACCAGCAAAAAATATTTGATCCTTTTATTCAGGAAAATCGCGGCTATTGCAGGCAATATGAAGGTAACGGACTCGGCTTAACATTAGTAGAAAAATATTGCGAATTAAATAACTTCAATATTTCAGTTACATCAGTAAAAGATCAGGGATCAACATTTACAGTAATTTTTAATGATACCATAACGGAGTAAATTATGAGAGAGAAAATCCTGTTTGTAGACGATGAAGAAAATGTACTGAAAGCTTATCAGCGGAACCTCCGTTCAAAATTTCAAGTTACAACATTCACAAATGCAAAAGATGCTTTACAATCTATTCACGGCGGACAATGTTACTCAGTTGTTGTATCCGACTATAATATGCCGGGAATGAACGGTGTGGAATTTCTCTCAAAAATTACTGAAGTCGCTCCCGATACCGTTCGCCTTATGCTCACAGGTTACGCTGATGTTAACACTGCAATTAAAGCTGTTAATGACGGACACGTTTTCCGAATTTTAACCAAACCTTGCGAAACGGAAAATCTGGTAAAAAATATAAATGCAGCTATTGATCAATACAATCTGATTACAGCTGAAAAAGAACTTCTCGATAAAACTCTGAAAGGAAGTATCAAAATTTTAATTGATGTGCTCGGAGTTGTGAGTCCTACAGCCTTTAGTCAGGCAACAGCATATCGACAGCTGGCAAAAAATATTGCGGTGCGACTCGGTTTCAAAAAATATTGGGAAATTGAAATTGCCGCACTCCTTTCGCAAATTGGATGCGTTGCAGTTCCTTCTGAAATTATTCACAAACGCGCCTCCGGTAATGAACTTCTGGATGAAGAACATCAACTTTTTGTAGCACATCCGCAGACCGGCAAAAAACTTCTCCAAAATATTCCCCGATTGGAAAAAATTGCCGAAGCAATTGAATTTCAATTTAACCGATACGACGGCGGCGATCTGGAAGATAAAAAGAAAAGCGGTGAAAATATGCCTCTGATTTCCAGAATTTTAAAAGTGATAAATGATTTTGATTCATTTGTAAAATCAGGTATTGATCGTCCGACTGCGGTTGACTTAATGAAAGCAGATCCCGGCTGCTACGATGAAAAAATCCTATGTTCACTTGAAGCCGAAGTTCAGGGAATTCAGCAAAGCTACAACATTAGGTACATCAATGTAAAACAACTTGAAACAGGAATGATTCTTGGAGAAAACCTTGTGGATTCAAATAATACAACCCTTGTTTCCAAAGACAATGAAATTACTGAAATTCTTATTGCAAAAATTCAAAACTATGCTCGTTTGAGAACAATAAAAGAACCATTTAAAGTTATGCAGCTCAGATAATTTTAAACCCTTCCTGAAATATATGTGTCTAAACACCATATTAAAATAATCCAGAGGTGTACTTTGTCCATATCAAAAATTAGAAAAATTAAAATTCACGTTAATATATTGGCCCTCATATTAACGGTTGTCATAGCCGGGTGTTCGTCCGCAAACATTAACAGCACCCGGCTAGACTCCCCCGTCATAATCGACGGAAATTATACAGAATGGGGAAAAACAATTAAATATGTTAAAGATCAGAATTTCTCATTTGGAATCGCAAACACAAAAGAGAAAATGTATGTTTGTCTGGTAAGAGAAGGCACAATAAATTCCGGACAACTTTTACGTAACGGATTAATCATCTGGATTAAACCTGATGATAAAAGATCACTCCAGTTTGGAATTAAAATAAAAGCACCTCGCGGTTCTTTAGCTGATCTGAAAACCAAAAGCCGTTCCGGTTCAAAAAACAAATCAGGAAAACAAAACAACTCGGGCGAAAAATTTATTACTGATATAGTAAACCGACTAAATGAAAATGGTGAATTGCAAATCATAAACTCCAATGGAGATATATTGGAAACTTTAGGAGTTGATAACGATCTTAACATCGGTTATAAAACCAGGTATTCAAACTCTCAACTCACATACGAAATTGAAATTCCGCTTTTACAGTCAGTCGATAACCCTTATTCTGTTTGTACTTCTTCCAACAAGACGGCAGAAATTGAGTTCAAATCTGTTTCGCGAGAAGAACTACGGAAAAACCGGATGGAAATGAGAGGAAACAGAATGGGAAATAACAGAGGTTCTAAAGCCGGAAAATCGGGAAGAGGCTCACGAGGCGGCCGAAATTTTGGTAAAAGAAATATGCCTGAAGTTCCTGCAATAGATCACTCGGTTGAAATAACATTTTAAGTTCAAAAAACCGGAGGTAAAATTTCTCCGGTTTCTTCTTTTTTCTTCCCGGTTACATGTAATTTCTTAAAATTCGTATGTTTTTTACCTCAAAACTTTCCCTATCTTGTCAAAGATTTGTATATTTGGCCTGTTGTAAATAATAAAAGATGGTCCAATTGAACACTACTGAAAAACCTCTTGTATTAATTGTTGATGACGAACCGAAATCGGTACAATATCTAGGCAATCTTCTTGATCTTCGCGGTTACAGAATATCTTATGCAACTACCGGAGACAAAGCATTACAAATTTTACAGGCAACAAAGCCAGACATCATTTTACTTGATGTAGTTTTACCTGATATAAATGGTTTTGATTTATGTGAAAAAATAAAAGCTGACGAAAAACTTTTCCATATTCCTGTTTTATTTCTTACCTGCAAGGTAAATTTAAAAGAAAAAATACATGGTTTTAAAGCCGGCGGTGCTGATTATATTGTAAAACCGTTTGAAGAAGAAGAGATTATTGCACGTGTTGAAACTCATCTTGAATTAAAAAATTCTTTTGAAAGACTCACTTTATTAAACGCAACAAAAGATAAATTCTTTTCAATTATTGCCCACGATTTGCGCAACCCGTTTTCATCTATTTCCGGTTTTATTCAGTTAATGGAAACTGATTATGATGAACTTACAGAAGATGAAAAAAAACTTTTTATCAAAGAAATCAGTAAGATTTCTAAAAATGCAAATAACCTGCTGGAACAACTTCTTCAATGGGCAGTAATACAAACTAACCAGGTGAAATATTCTTCCAGAGAAATATCTTTAAAAGAATCTCTGGAAAACTCCATAAATGTTATTGAAGGCAGTGCTAAAATCAAAAATATTTCAATACTTAGAGATATTGATCAAAAACATAAAGTTTCCTGCGATCCTGTCCTTTTCGAAACAATAATACGCAACTTGCTCAGTAATGCCGTAAAATTCTCTTCCGAACATACACATATCGATATCGATGCAAATAAAACTGATACAGATATGAAAATTTCCGTTAAAGATTACGGAGTTGGAATGAGTCAGGAAGACCTCCGAAAACTTTTCCGGATAGATGTAAATACTACACAAATCGGCAAAACAAAAGAAAAAGGGAGCGGACTCGGATTAATTTTATGCAAAGAACTGCTTGAAATCTGCAACGGAAAAATTGATGTTGAAAGCACTAAAGGACAGGGTTCGGTTTTTACTGTAACTCTGCCGATAAACTAGTCAACAAAAAATAAATTTTGTCGACTTTATAATGTAAACCAAATTTC